>CAZUCB010000169.1:0-2066 GCA_964618755.1 uncultured Bacteroides sp.
ACATAATTATCACGACATTCATACAACATATAACGCATTAAATCAGAAAGATGCAAAATCATAGAAGGTGTTTTTTCTGATTTATCTAAGGAAAGTGCATATAAATTATTTAATGTATTAAATAGAAAATGTGGATTGATTTGGCCTCTTAGTAATTTTAATTCAGCTTCTAACTTTTGTCGTTGCGTTTCTTTAAACTTAATTGAATCTTCTTGGTAATCAATCCAATCTCGTAAAAATTTAAAAAAAGAAGTGATGCTTAAAAATAGACTGATCAAGACAAACTCATAAATAAATTCAATTAATATTAATTTGAAGAATAAGGCATTAATTACTCCTACTTTATATTCAAGTACAATTGAAGTGAAAAAATTTAACAGAAAGAATACGATAATATTTAGCAATTGAAGCAAGCCAAAACTAATATATTTTTTACGTTTTAAAAATCTGGGTATTAAAAAAAACAGGTTTATATATACTGCAACAGCAATGTAAAATACAGTAATAAAAATACTTAGAATTCGAATTGTACTAAAGCTAGCAAATGAAAACCCACCTAATCCAAAAAACAATAAAAATATACTAAAAATTAAAACAGCCCAAAAAACAAGATGTTGGAATAAAATGTTTTGAGTAATTTTTTTTGATAGTTTCTTCATGATAATAGTTTAAAATAATGTGTCAAAAGTATAAAATTATAGCCGATATACCAATTTTATAAGATGAACACTAATAAAAACAAGTTGAATTTAGGTTAATAACTGTTTTATTCTTGTTTTTTAATTTATCTATCAAATTTTTCATTTTAAGCAGTTAAATACTATTTTTATCTAATAAAATTGCAAGAGCTTAATTATGATATTAATATTGCATCATTAAATAAAATTAATAAAATTTAAAGTCATGAAAACAATAAAAATTATAAGCATCTCAATCATTATATTAATAATGACAGGATTTACAGTAAACGCAAAAGATTGTAGTAAAATAAATCAAAAAAATGAATTAAAAACCATGTTGGCAAAACATATAAAGTATCCGACTTTTGCAACAAAAAACCATGAAGAAGGTACTGTTTTAGTTCAATTTACAGTTACAGAAGAAGGAAAAATTGAAGTTAATACCATGAATTACTTTAATGCTGAATTAGGAAAATATGTAAAAGAATGTTTAGGAAAAATTGTCATTAATAAAGATGACATCAGCATTGGTAAAACGAAAGCTATAAAATTTGATTTCAAATTATTATAAGATTTTTCAGAGAAGCAAGTTAACGTTATTTAGCGTTAGCTTTTTTCTCATTTTTAGTTAAGTTAAATAGCAGGAGTCTTAAAATCGGATTTGATTTAGGATTCCTGCATTTATTTTATTTCATCTTTTTGTTTTTTAGTCAACGATTGAACTATTAAATCGTAAGAATCATCAATCCATGTTTTTATTAATTTATCCGGGATTGACCCATCAATTTCTACCGTATTCCAAAGTTTTTTATTCATGTGGTATCCTGGTTTTACCGCAGGATATAGCTCTCTGAGTTCAATGGCTTTTTCAGGATCACATTTTAAATTGATACTTAAATTGCCATCTAAATTAGTTAAAGCAAACATTTTACCTCCCACTTTAAAAACAAGTGTAACCTCATCAAAAGGAAAACACTCAATGACTGCTTTTTTTGACAAGCAATACTCGCGTAATTCTTCTATGTTCATTTTATTAAGTTTTTAAGTGCCTTGAGTACTTGGAGTTATCAGACTATTCCCGTTAACACTTAACTTGATTAATCTGTAACAAAATTGCAACAAATTTAATTGTATTATTTTTATTTAACTACAAAACTATTTATAACCCACAATACTTTTAAATACTTTAAGTAGTTTAGACATTCCAAGTACTTTTTTTTATTTCTCAGTTAATTTAACATCCAGTGCGTCGCGTAAACCATTACCGGCTATCATAAAAGCAAGCACAACAATCATAATTGCAATACCCGGCAATATGGCAAGATAAGCGGCATCGAGGATGATATATCCATAATTTTCTTTAATCATACTACCCCAGGATGGCAT
>CAZUCB010000169.1:2166-4974 GCA_964618755.1 uncultured Bacteroides sp.
TAAAAATTTTCTTTTATTATTGTATTTCTTAGCGATGCAAAAGATTCATTGTGTAATTTCCCATAAACATCATGAAATTGCAATGTACTATCTTTTTGAATGATTGGCTGATTATTATCTAAAGGGAAGACTACATTTGCCAGATTTATTTTTTTAATTTCCCCATCATTCGGTATTGTTCCAGTGTATATTTCAACTTCAATACATTCTTTATCAAATTTATAATTATAAACGGGAATACTTATAAATGTGCTTTTTTCACCATACAGCATTTTGACAAAGAAATTTGTATTCTCTTCTTTTTCATTTTTCTTAATACTTAGCATTTGAATTTTAAACCCAGGTTTTTTGGTACACAATTCCAGATATTGCTCGTTGGAAAAAGGTGTTTGATCGGGTGTAATTAAATAGCCGAGTATTGCGATTAAAGCAAATAAAGCTATAATAATAAGCGAAGTAAGAGATAATTTATTTTTCAAAAATCGTTTCCATGCAATGGATGATAACGATGCAGAAGCTATATATTTTTTCTTTCGATAAAACATTGTATTTCGATTGTTGACCCTATTATTTTTATGAGTACAAACCTAATAGTTTTTTCTCAATAAACTTAAAAAAATGTAAAAAAGCATTCATAAATTCTTTAACTTCCTAAAGATTTGTATTTTTGCATAAGAAAAGTCGTTTATATTCAGTATTTATGATGAAATTCATTGCCAATATTATTAACTGAAAAGATGAGTTTTTTATAAAATATTATTCGGAATAAAGTAAGGTTTTGAAGTTAATACTAAATAAATTTGCATCTTTGTATTTTAATAAAACATAAAAATTGAAGAAAACATATCAAATATCTATTCACACAAGTATTTACGCATTTATAATTTTACTATTAGCTTCTTGTGCAAATATTGTGAACCCTTCAGGAGGACCAAGAGATACAACGCCTCCAAAATCTATAAAGTGCATTCCTGCAAATTATTCCTCTCAATTTAACAGTAATAAAATTGAAATTCTTTTTAATGAGTTCATTTTATTGAAGGATTTAAAAAGTCAAATGATTATTTCGCCACCCCTTAACGAAACACCTGATATTACTGTCAGAGGAAAAACTATACTTTTTGAATTTAATGAGAAATTAAAAGAGAATACTACTTACACTATTTTTTTTGGTGATGGAATTGTTGATTTAACGGAGGGAAACATTTTGTCTGGATATGAATATGTGTTTACCACTGGTGGTAGTATTGATACCATGACGATTAGCGGTAAAGTGGTGAATGCTTTTTCGCAAAAGCCCGAAAAAGATTACTATGTAATGTTATATGATAAAAATGAAGACTCGATACCTTACAAAGAAAAACCCTATTATTTGGCAAAAACAAATGAAAACGGTGATTACACACTGAATAATTTAAGAAATATTCCCTATAAAATCTTTGCATTAAAAGATGCAAATAATAACTTTAAATTCGATCAGCCTATCGAAAGAATTGCTTTTGCCGATTCAATGGTTGTTCCGCATTACAAACCCATTATTAAGTTAGACTCTACACATAAAGACAGCTTGCAAAAAGACAGTATTAAGCCCAAATTAAATATTGGAACACAATTTTCGTTAAAAGATTTAAGAACTTTTCAAGAAATAGATTCCACACAAAGACTTTTAAGAGCTGAGTTTGTAAAAAAGGGACAGCTACTGTTTGCTTTTCGTTATCCTGTAAAAAATCTAACTATCGAAGTATTAGATAAATTTGAGCAAGATAAGTGGAAAGTGGAAGAGTGGAACGCTACAAAAGATACGCTTATTTACTGGATATTAAATCCGAATATTGATTCATTATCATTGATTGTTAATGATAATAATCAATTTATTGACACATTAAACCTCAAGGTAAGGCAAAAAACTACTAAGAATTCAAAAATAAGTGTCCCTAAGATTTATCCGGATGTTAATCTGACGCAAACTTTCGACTTTTACAAGAAAATAAGTTTTGTTTTCCCAAACCCCTTAATGAAACATGATTCATTGGCTGTGATGCTGATAAAAGTTGGAGATACCACAAATACCTATGCTATTTGTACGGATGCTGTTCATCGCAATTTTATAATAAAAAATGAACTAAAACAAGGCGACGAATATAAATTACATATTAAAGAAAACACAATTACCGATATATTTGGATTAACCAACGACAGCTTGGTGTATTATTTTAAAACAAATACGATTGAGGATTTGGGAAATTTTATTTTTAATATAAATATCAAAGATACCGCTAACTCTTACATTATTCAAATGCTCAACGAAAGAGAAGATGTACTGGAGCAAAGATATATTGACAGAAACACAAAATTGAGTTTTAAATATTTAACTCCCGGTAATTATATTATGAAAGCGATTGTGGATGTAAACAGAAACAAGAGATGGGATACCGGAAATTACTTGCGAAAAAATCAACCCGAAAAGGTAATATACTTTCCTACAAAAATTACAATTAGAGCCAACTGGGACTTGGAAGAAAACTGGGAGTTGTAACCCCACCAAACCTCCCCAAAGGAGAGGCTTTTGCCTGAGTGTAATTTTGTATCATTTGTATCATTTATTAAAGCGTCTTAAAAATTAATTTTGTTGATTCCTTTATTCGTAAGCTTACGATATAAGGTGCACGCTCGTGATATGTCTATCTTATGCTTACTACAAAGACTGCTCAAGTGCGCAACTATTTTATTATCAATCTGTAATCAAATGTATTTATTTACAGCTTCTCATTTTATAATCTTTTTTTCATCGTAAAAAAAAGAGTGCTC
>CAZUCB010000170.1:0-4924 GCA_964618755.1 uncultured Bacteroides sp.
TATCAGTTTGTTCTTTACGCTAAAATCAATTATCTTTTCTAACATGGCATTCGATTTTTATTCAACAAAATTTTTTTAAGCTGTACTAGATTTTTTACGACAACCTCTAATTGCATATTAAATATACAAATATACTCAAATGTGTATAATAAAAAACAAAATCAACAGTTTCGAATATTATGAACACTCCTAATTATCAAACAACAAAAAAATACAAAAAAAACGAATTATTCTACATTAAAACCTTATATTACAATTAATTAGATAATATAATTTTGTTCTATTAAGTAATAAGTCCTTTTGAAATAACAAAAGTAGTGAAAAATAATAATTTTAAAAATGAATAAAATAATATATTTATTTGGAATCGATTCTGGATGTATATTCAGAAATAAATTAGCCCAATTTTGAAATATTAAAGAACTAGCTGGCTGAGAATAGATTTTGCGAAAAGTTTAGGGGAAAAATAAAACTGAAATCCCAGTATTGAAATTTACTAATGGATTTTGATAAAAAAAATCGGCTATACTAATGAATATTAGCAATTAGGGCTTCATCTAATATTTACACTATTTTCAATTGTTTTCTGGCAATTTAAGCTTCCTAAAGTCTTCTCTTTTAATTTCAACAGTGTGAAATCCATTTGTGATTAAAGCATTTTGCAATTTATATTCTTCTGATAAGAACAAATAGTACTGAGCGTCTGTCATACTTGGTGCAAGTATCCCTAAATAGTTGTTTGATTTTGGTTCGTAATGATTGTGCAAGTGGTATTTAAAAACCCAACCCATTTTTAAATCATTTTTAAGTGATTCTAAAATAATTGTTGGTTTGGGAGGCCAAGGTTGATTGCTTGCTGCAAAATAAACTCTTACAATATTTAAAGAATCGTGAAGCAATATAAACCCGTGAAATTCTGTTGGATGACTTAACAAAGGATAGCGATTTATCTGATAATCCAATAATTGAGCCTCCAAATAGTTTATAGGTCTTATTTTTCCTAATGTTTTTGAATGAATAAGTTGAGTATTTATGGAATCTCCATTTATAGCATTAATTGATTTAAAAAAAATGTCTTGTAATGCTAACTTATGAATAGTAAGTTTTAAGATTTCCTCGCCAAGTATTTTACTCAATGTGTCTTTATATAATTTTAAGTTAGGTGGCTGAATAAAATTGGTGTCCCATAAAAAAGCTTCATTTTTAAACTCCCAATATTGAAAGATTTCTGCAGCATTTTTTTTCATCACAATAGTTGTAAGGGTCTTCAGTGAAAACTGTTTTTCATTCACACTGCTTTTACAACTTATTATAAAAACACTTATTGTAAAACACAATCCGGTAAATAACTTTATTCTTCTATTCATATCTATTTAGTTATTCAAAATAACTTACTCGGCATTTCAATTCAGCCAGCCTTACCAATAACATTCAGTTATATAGCTATATAATTTATTTTCTGTCATTTAAATATCATTAACAGGCTGTTTCATTTGCCAAAATACTTTTGAATCAATTCAATCAATTCATTCTTCTTAATAGGTTTTGCAATATAATCATTGCAACCTGCTTCAATTGCCTTTTCTCGATCACCAGCTAAACCATAGGCTGTTTGTGCAATGATAATTACATCTTTATTAAATTCCCTGATTTGTTGTGTAGCTTCATAACCGCCCATTTCAGGCATCCTGATATCCATCAAAACCAAGTCGATGTCTGGATTTTGGCGGCATGATTCAATAGCAGCAATTCCTGTTCTAGCTTTTAATATTTCTTTGCCAAACTCATTAACGTTGATTGCAATCAACATTTCCGATACATCATCATCTTCTGCTATAAGAATTTTTAGTTCTCTAATCTTATCGATTTTTAATGAGGGTTCAAAATGCTGATTATTAGTTTCTATCAATAATTCTACATTGCAGGGTAAGGTGAAATAAAAGCATGAACCAACGCCTTCTTCACTTTCAACCCAAATTTTACCACCCAGCATTTCAATATATGCTTTAGAAATCGACAAACCTAAACCTGCACCTTGCCGAGCCATTTTGTCTGCAATATCAGCCTGAATAAAACGTTCGAAAATAGCATTCATCCTGTCTTTTGAAATTCCTATACCTGTATCTTTTACGAAAAATTCAATCTCTTCCCCCATCTTTTCATACCCTAACTCTATTTTACCTTCTTTGCTGTATTTTATGGCATTCTTTACCAAATTAGTAAGGATAGCATACAATTTTTCACGGTCGGTTTTTATAATTGCTTCCTTTGCAGATAAGGCATTTTTAAGTGACAGTTTCATTCCTTTAGCTTCTACCTCAGGTTTAAAGAAAGTATAGATGTATTCTATTTGCTCGTTAATATTAGAGTCCTGAATATCTAGTTTCATCAAACCTGCTTCTATTTTTGAAATATCTACAATATCGTTGATAATATTGAGCATGCGAACTCCACTTTTCTCAATAATTTTAATAAACTCTTGTTGCTGTTCACCTGATAAGTCTGGATTTTTAAGTAATTCGGCAAAGCCAAGAATTCCATTCATTGGAGTACGGATCTCGTGGCTCATATTGGCGAGAAAGGCTGATTTAAGGCGATCGCTTTCTTCTGCATGAAGTCTGGCAAGATTCAAATCCTGCAAAATTGCGGTTTTTTCGATATAAGCACTTAAATCGATTGCAAGCTGTTCGAAAAGCATGGCACTTGAAGCATCGTAAGCTTTAGGGTTAGTATAGCTTTGTATTACCAATACTCCGATTGGTTTTTTACCTGAAAGCAAAGGTACACCCAACCAGCATTCAGCAGGTTCACCAACGATGGGTATATTTTGCTCTATGGCCAGCTTCGCGACTTCCTGCCTGTTTAGCAAGAGTGTTTTACCGGTTTTTACAACATAGCCCGAGAAGGATTTGGAGGCATCCCATTCTTCGAATTCGTCAACATCATCAACCCAGTGTAATTTTTTCATTTTGTCGCTTTCGGCATTGTATAGTGCTCCAAAGAAATTTGAGGTGTCGAACAACTGGCTAAGTTCGTTACGAACAAATTCGAGCAATTGTTCAACGTTTTCCGAAGTAACTACTGCCGTAGCAATATTAAATTGAATTTCGCGGATTTTTTCAAGATGCTTGCGCGCGGTGATGTCGCAGACAATCGCCGTCACTTCATCTTTGCCGCTGGCAACCATGCGAGCCTCATAACTCACCATACCCCTTCCTGGTATGTCCAATTCATAGTCAAAGGTTTGCAACTTACCGGTTTCCAGAGTGCTGCGAATTTTTAAATCAACCAGATCGGCAAACTCAGGCGGAGTTATATCTCGGTTGCGTTTGCCTATAATGGACATCTGGGATTGAGAATATAGATCATTGACATCAGCCTTGTAGTCGAGGTAAACGCCCTGGCGATCCAAACGGAACATCATATCGGGAATGGCATCGAGCATGGCCTGAGTGTGATCTTTACTTTTGCGCATTGCCTCTTCGGCCTGTTTGCGATCTGTAATGTCGTGAATAACAGAAAAAAGGATTCGTTGACCCTTAATTAAAATTGGCGACGAATGGACTTCAACTGTACGCACTTCACCGTTAACTAACCTGTGTGGGAAAACAAAATAGTTTCTTTCTTCAAGGGCAGCATGTTCTAGTTCAGTTTTTATCTGTTCAGGCGAAAGCATGTTGATTTCATCAATCCGCATGGCAAGCAACTCAGTTTTGCTATAACCATAAAACCTGATTGACGCTTCATTGGCTTCTATAATCATACCTGATTCCGGTTCGATGAGTAACATGATGGAACTGTGCCGCTCAAACATGTTTTTGAAACGCTCTTCGCTTTCTTTTAATTCTTTCTCCGCCAGCTTGCGTTCGGTAATATCAATAGTATAACCTGCAACATAGGTTTTTCCGTTTTGGACAATTGGTAATTTTAGCGTTGTATAGCTACGGTTATTTAATTCTTCGTCAATCTGAAGCACTTCCCCTTTTGTAATTACTGCAAAGTCATCCTGAGTAATCTTAGCTGCAAATTCGGCTGGAAACAACTCTTCCATTGTCTTCCCTTTCATTTCACTGCTTGGGATACCAGTCATATCAACAAAATTATCACTGGATACAAGCACGCGGCTTTCGGAGGAGGATACTTCTTTTATATAAGTATATATCGGAGAGAATTGCATAAACATAGAAAACAATTCTTCGTTCTCGCGCAGTTTTTCTTCTACCTGTTTGCGCGCGGTGATATCGTTTATACTTGAAAGAATATACGGAATATTGTTAAGATGAATAATCTGTGCTGAAAACATAGCTGTTATTATGTCACCATTCTTTTTACGAAACAGTAACTCTTTTCCTGCAACTTTAATACCTTCCTTTAAATCCGATATTACCCTATTCCTGTCATTAATATCTGCCCATAGCTTAAGACCAACCGATGAATCAGCAAACGCTTCTTCACGGGTGTAACCCGTTATCGTTGTAAAGGCATCGTTAATATCGATGAACGTTCCGTCTTTGGGACTGGTGATGGTGATAGCATAGGGGGAAGTGTAGAAGGCATTGGAGAACTTTTCTTCGCTCGCTTTCAATGCTTCCTCCGCCTGTTTGCGTTCGCTAATATCAGTTCCAAAGTTCAGCGTTGCTGGTAATCCGTTCCAGTTAATAAGAACAGAATTTACTGATAAATGTCGTTTTTCACCTTTTTGATTAAAAATTGTAAAAAAGCTATTTTGATTTTGAGTAATTCCATTTATCAATTCGTAATGATGTTTTGAGAGATTTTCTTTTTCACTTTCGTCAACCAACTCTAAAATTGAAAAACCTATTAAATTTTCTTTTGAGATTCCTGTTATTTGTTCACAAGTAGGATTGGTAAAAACTAACTTTTCGTTTTGAACAATATAAATAGCTTCATTTGCATTTTCAAA
>CAZUCB010000171.1:0-1772 GCA_964618755.1 uncultured Bacteroides sp.
ACCCAGCCTTATACAAGTGACACTTGTAATGGATTTAAATTTGCTCCAATAAATGTTAATTATACAAATGGTACAGGCACAGCGTCATATCAATGGTATTCCAACTCAACAGCAACGACTGTTGGAGCAACAGCTATAAGTGGACAAACATTAAGTAGCTATACACCCTCAGCAACAATAGTTGGAACTACTTATTATTATTGTGTTATCAGCTTTTCAAGTAGTGGAGGTTGTGCAAGTATAACGTCAAATATAATTGAAAAAACTTTACATCCAAAACCTAATGCTTCTTATACTTATACTCCAATATCCGGTGGAACTCCACTAAATGTTAATTTTACAAATCAATCAACTATTTTGCCTTTGAGTTATGTTTGGAGTTTCGGATATAATTATCCTAATTTAGCTTCTCAAAATCCATTAGTATCTTTTACTAATACTGGTATTGTTGATAGTATTTATAATGCTAATCTGATAGTTACTACAATTCCTTTTGGATGTAAAGATACAGTTGAGCATAGTATAACTGTTCATCCTTTGCCAATTCCAAATTTTACTTCACTAAATATTTGTAAAGGCGATACATCTATTTTTAATGATTCTTCAATCAATACAATTGGAATAATTAATAAATGGCATTGGAATTTTGGAAATGGAGATACATCAAATGTTCAAAATCCTCATTATCTTTATGCAGCACCAAATACTTATTCTGTAACGTTAACTGTTACCAATAATTTGAATATCAGCAATTCAATTAGTAAAAATATAACAATATATCCATTACCTATTCCAAATTTTACAACTACTTATGATACCTTAGGTTGTGTTACACCTGCAAGTGTAAGTTTTGCAAATACCTCAACTGGAGCAACTTCGTATAAGTGGCACTTTGGTGATGGCACTTTTGCATCTTCTTTTAATTCTTCACATGTTTATGTTGATACTGGTTATTATAATGTAAAACTTATAGATACTACTCAATTTGGTTGTGTTGATTCTGTAAAACATAAAATTCATATTATAAATCCACCAAATTCAAAATTTTCACTTTCTGTATCTGATAGTTGTGGACCCTTGCCAGTTACTTTTACAAACCATACTTCAGGTTTGTATTTGAGTTATTTATGGAATTTTAATATAGGAATTCCAAGTACTTCGGTATTATCAGGTCCTTTTACAAAAGTTTATCCTCCAGGAATAAATGATTCTTTATTTTACGTTTCATTAAAAGCTTCTAATATTTGTGGAACAAGATTTTATTATGATACGATTACGGTTTTCCCAAAACCAATAACTGATTTTGGTATTACACAAAATTGGGCTTGTTCTCCTTCGCCTGTTTTATTATTAGATACCATACTAGGTCATCCTGATAGTTTAACATGGAGTTTTGGCGATGGAAGTGCAATGATTCATTCAAATATTTTTTCACAAGTTATACATCATACTTTTTATTATACAGGGAATGACGATACAACATATAAAATCACATTAATAGCTTACAATGAATGTGGTAGCGACACAACCATTAAATACATTACTGTATTGCCAAAGAGTATAACAGCTTTCTTTAATACTGATACACTTAAAGGATGTGCTCCATTAACTGTTAATTATACCAGTTATTCGCAAGGAGCTATAAATTATAATTGGAATTTTGGTGATTTTGCTGTAAGTAATCAAGCTTCAGTTTCTCATACATATACTACTCCAGGTAATTATGTTACTTATCTTGCAGTAAACAATACTTGTAGTACAGATACAATGCG
>CAZUCB010000171.1:1872-4864 GCA_964618755.1 uncultured Bacteroides sp.
AGGCAAATTGTTAATATACGATTTACACCAACTGCCAAGTTTAATATATCTAATCGGAGTGGTTGTCATCCATTTCAAACAACTATATTAAATCAAACGGATAGTCTCAGCTTAAATAATTATGCTTGGACATTTGGGAATGGAAATACATCTGGGCTAATACAGCCAACACCTCAAACTTTTTTAAATGCAAACAATTGTGCAGATACGTTTATGTATATCAACCTGATTGCTGAAAACTTAGGTTGTTATGATACAATCTCAGATTCTGTAAGAGTACTTCCAATGCCTTTAAGTAAGTTTTCGTTGTTGGACTCTTGTAGCTTTGAAAATAGTTCATTGGTACAGGTTAATAATCAGTCGGTTTGTGCCACGTCTTATATCTGGAAACTTAACGGGATTTCAATACAAGATTCAACTCAAATCAACCCTTTAATTCCAATACCTAATACTGGATACTATACTATTCAGAATGTTGCCTATAATATTTTTCATTGCGTTGGTACTTCTGAAATCGTATATCGTTTATATCCCGACCCATCTTCAGCTATAAAACTAGATACAAATAATATATGTGCTCCGGAACCGGCAACACCTATAAATTTTTCAGGTTTAATAAATGATCTAATTTATTCATGGGATTTTGGTGATACTAATTTTGCAAATGGGCAATTTGTCAATCATACGTATTTAAATGCTGGAAATTATAATGTTAAGGTTATACTTACAGGAGTAGGTGGTTGTGTTGATTCAAATGAAACAACGGTTTATGTAAATCCTCGTGCAAAAGCATACTTTGAAGCAACTTATGATGATGCTCCAATTCCTAATTTCTGGAGAGTAGCATTTACTGACTTATCAACGAATGCAAGTAGTTGGAAATGGAATTTTGGTGATGATTCATCTTCTATATTTAAAAATCCATACCATGACTACAATAAAATAGGTAGTTATTGGACAACACTTATTGCAGATAATATTTATGGATGCTGGGATAGTATAGGTAAAAGAATTGTGATTAATGGTGATGTATTTTATGCTCCTAATGCTTTTACGCCTAATGGTGATGGATTAAATGATGAATTTATACCAGTAGGAACTTTTAACCATGATTTTCCTTTCAAAATGTTGATTTATAATCGTTGGGGTGTACTTGTTTATGAAACCAACTCGAATTTACCTTGGGATGGTAAATATCAAGGTGAAATTTGTCTGGATGGTGTTTATGTATGGGCTGTATTTTATAAAGCATTGAATGGTATAGATCAAACAGTAAGAGGAAAAGTTACATTAATTCGATAAAAAACATATATTAGCTAAGCTATATAAACAAATCAATTACTTATTGTCTTCAAAAAAATAATCTGCAAAATTGATGAAATACAGTTTTTTAATAGCACGAGTAGTAGCAGTATAAAGCCAACGAAGAAATTCTGTATTAATCATTTCCTTGGTAAGATAACCTTGATCGACAAACACCGTATTCCACTGCCCACCTTGGGTTTTGTGGCAGGTAAGTGAGTAAGCATACTTCACTTGCAATGCATTCAGGTAAGGACTGTTTTTAACTTTCTGTATTCTTTCTCTTTTAGTGGGAATATCCTCATAATCTTTCATGATTTCGTCCCACAATTTACGGTTTTCAATAAAGGGTAGGGCAGGTGCTTCCAGCATAATGGTGTCGAGTAAAATCTTTACGTCCAAGTCTTTTTCATCAGGGAAATCAATCAATCGTACTGTAACATCTGCAAAACGAAATCCATATATCTCTTCAATTTTCCTGATTTTTAAAATCTCAATAGTATCACCATTGGCAATAAAACCCGTTTCCGATTCTTCAGGCAACCAATAATAATTATTGCGAAGCACCATCATATAATCGCCTGCCGAAATTTCATCTTCCTGAAACAAGATACGGTTGCGGATTTCTTGATTAAAAACATTTGCTCGTTTATTTGAACGACAAATTACTACCACATTATCCCGTTCTTCGGTAGAATAACTGTTGTTGAGACAATCTTCCAAGTCTGCACCACCAATACGCTGCACATCTGTGAATCCTTCGAGATTAAAGAATGGTAATTCAAAAGATTCGTCTTTTATTTTTTCACGCAAATGAGTAGCATTGGTCAATATACCCGATTCCTGTGCCTGACGAACTACCATAGTTAACTCATGTTCGGTAATATTCAGCCTAAAAGCTCCTTTAAGGAAGTTTTTATCTAAAGCTGGACTTAAATCAGAACCCACAGGAGGCAATTGAGCTGTATCGCCAATTAATATTAAATTGCAATTCAAGCCTTCGTTAATGTAAAGAATCAAATCTTCTAATACGCTTCTTCCTGAAAACAAACCTGTTTCTGTTTTGTGGTTCATATCAGGTATCATCGAAGCTTCGTCAACAATAAATATAGTATTGCGGTGCTTATTTTGTTGCAAGGTTAAAAACGTATGTCCGTCTTTTGAAGTTTGTACACGATAAATCTTTTTGTGAATGGTAAATGCACGCATTCCTGAATATTCGGATAAAACTTTAGCAGCCCGACCCGTTGGAGCAAGTAAAACAGCTTTCTTATCGAGGTAAGGAAAAGCTTTAACCAATGCACTTACAACTGTTGTTTTGCCTGTTCCGGCATAACCTTTTATCAGAAAAGCATCTTCGTTTTCTGTTTTATGAAAAAACACACTCAACTTATCAATCAACTCCTTTTGATCCAATGTAGGTTCAAAAGAAAAATATCGTTGAATAATTTTACTGATGTCTTTTGCGTGCATGTTGGTAGTTAATGGTTAATTGTTAATGATTAATGGTTTGCAAGTTAATTTTCACTCGTTACTTGCTACTATTAATCATTGTTTTACATATATTAGGCAACTTTTCTAATCTTTTTACATCGCCAAATCGCCACATCACCAAATCATCAACTGGTATGGTCAATTACTATTTTCCATTTTCCATTAATTTTCTTCCATAACAATGAAAAATAGCCAC
>CAZUCB010000172.1:0-4841 GCA_964618755.1 uncultured Bacteroides sp.
GCAGCAAGCTTTGTTTTAATAGCTTCAGCATCTTTTAATAATATAGATGCCAATAATATGGGTGCCAATACACCAGCAACTTTATTGCAAATTCCCATTATACTAATTCGTTTTGCGGCACTTTCTATAGGTCCAAGTATGGTTACATAAGGATTTACAGCAGTCTGCAACAATGCCAAACCAGTACCTAATACAAATAAGCCAGTTAAAAACAAAAAGTAAGAACGAGTAATAGCAGCAGGGACAAATAATAATGCACCCAATGACATTACAGCTAAACCAAGTGTCATCCCATTTCTAAAACCAATACGTTCCAGTATTTTAGAGGAAGGAATTGCCATTACAAAATAAGAAATATAAAAAGCAAAAGTTACCAGATATGCCATTACATCTGATAATTCACAAGCTGTTTTTAAGAATGGAATCAAAGCTCCGTTGAGCCAAGTAACAAACCCAAATAGAAAAAATAGTAATCCAATTAAAGAAATTGAAAAAATATAATCAGATTTGCTGTTTAAACGCTCATTGTTTGCCATAAATTTAATTTTTATTGCAAACGTAAATAATTTTTGTGAATAATAGAGAGAAGGAAAGGTTTTTGTTTAAAAATAAAATGATTGAAAACCCATTATAAATTATAATATTATTACAAGTATGCTTACTACTTGCAATCAGCTTTATCTTCTAATAAAGGTACAAATCTAAATGTACCATGTTCTGTCTGTTCAATTTGTGTTTCAGAAATTTTAGTAAGACTTATCATAGTTTGTACATCCTCTCCCACAGGAACAATAAGAATACCCCCTACTTTAAGTTGCTGAATTAATGCTTCAGGAATAAATGGTGCACCTGCAGTTACTATAATTTTATCAAATGGAGCATAAGCAGGTAATCCAGCATAACCATCACCATAAAACATTCGAGGATTGTATCCTATCGTTGGCAAAAAAGCTTTAGTTCTTTGATACAATGGTTTCTGACGTTCAATTGTAAATACTTTTGCACCCAATTCAAGCAAAACACAAGCTTGATAACCTGAACCTGTTCCAACTTCCAAAACTTTTTCTCCTCGTTTTATTTTTAATAATTCCGATTGGAAAGCAACCGTATACGGTTGTGATATCGTCTGCCCATTGCCTATTGGGAATGCTTTGTCTTGATAGGCAAATTCAATAAATGAAGAATCCAAGAAAAAATGACGTGGGATTTTTTCAATAGCAGCCAACACATTGTCATCTTTTATTCCTTTTTCTTTAATGGTTGCTATTAGCTGTTTCCGTAAGCCCTTGTGTTTGTATGAATCTATCATTTATTATTTTTTCTTCAGCTTTGTTTATTTTTTTGCGAAAATACTAATTTCAATGACGATAAAAAATTACTTTTGCAAAAAAAAATTAAGCGTATGTTACGAATTGGAATTATGGGTGCAGGGCACCTTGGAAAAATACACATTAAATGTATTCAACAAATACCTGAATTTGAATTTGTAGGTTTTTTTGACCCCGATCAGGAAAATGCAAAAAAGGTTGCAGAAGAATACAATACCCACTCATTTGCATCTATTGAAGAGTTGATTGATGAAGTAGATGTAGTTGATATAGTTACTCCAACTTTATCGCATTTTGATTGTGCATCAAAATCGCTAAAGCGAGGAAAGCATGTTTTTATCGAAAAACCCATAGCAGCATCAGCAGCTGAAGCAAAAAAAATGATAGAATTATCAACGGAAGCAAATGTGAAAGTTCAAGTGGGACATGTTGAAAGATTTAACCCTGCTTTTACAGCTGCTGTTAAGTTTTTTGAAAATCCAATGTTTATTGAAACACATCGTTTGGCTCAATTTAATCCACGTGGCACCGATGTTCCAGTTATTCTTGACTTAATGATACACGATATTGATATTGTGCTAAGTGTAGTTAAATCAAATGTTCGCAATATAAGCGCAAGCGGTGTAAAAGTAGTAAGTGACACCCCTGATATTGCCAATGCTCGTATTGAATTTGATAATGGTTGTGTTGCTAATCTTACTGCTAGCCGAATTTCTATGAAGAATATGCGCAAATCAAGATTTTTCCAACGTGATGCATATATTGCTGTTGATTTTCTGGAAAAAACTACAGAGATTGTTCGTATGAAAGAAGTTAATCCAAATGACAATGATCCGTTTGCTATGATTATTGACTTGGGTGAAAATAAAGGTTCAAAACAGATATTTTTTGAAAAACCTGAAATACTGCCTGTTAATGCAATAAAGATGGAGCTGGAAACTTTTTATCATTCAATTATTAATAATACAACTCCTTTGGTTTCAATTATTGACGGATACAATGCATTAAATGTTGCTTATCAAATTATTGATAAATTAAATGATTAAGAATCTTTTGTTTTTAGTAAACATAATAAATCATGTAATTTAGCGTTTCAACTCAATATTTTCTTTCACTTATCATGATATAATGTTGTATAAATATTCTTTTCAAAACGTTTTTAAGAAGTTTTTCATTCTTCTCATGTTTACGCCATTGTTATTTTCATGTAATAAATTTGATGGAGATCAAACCATTCCAGCTTATATTCACATCGATAAAATCACTTTAACTGATAATCCTTTTATTAACGAAGGTAGTTTATCAAATAAGATTACCGATGCTTGGGTTTATGTAGATGATGAGTTAATCGGAGCTTTTGAACTTCCTGCTACATTTCCTGTACTAAAAAAAGGAAAACATAAAATAAGTATACATCCAGGCATTAAAATGAATGGAATGTCAGGAACAAGAGTAGAATATGAGTTTTATAAAAATATTGATATTACTGATTTTAATTTTGTTGAAGATAGTATTATCAAAATTGATACACTTATAACAAGAACTTCATATAGAGATAATGTAAATCTTGATTGGATAGAAGATTTTGAAGATGGATCTATTAAATTTAAAAAACGAACAGGAAGCGATACTAATATTATCAAAACCAATGCTACAGGCAAAGTATTCGAAGGTGGTTTTTCAGGCATTGTTTCGCTTAATCAAACTTTTTTTGAAATAGAACCAATAGAGCCAAGTGGTAGTAATTTTATTTTACCAAAAAATTCAGCTCCTGTATTTTTAGAAATGAACTATAAAACAAACAATAATGTATATATAGGTTTGTTAGTTTACACATCTGGCAGCATTACTATTCCATCTGCTAAAGTTTCAACAATTGTTTTAAATCCCAGCACCGAATGGAAAAAAATTTATATTAATTTTACTCCTGATATCAGTGATTATTATAATGCAACAAGCTTCAAATTTTTTATAGGCGGATATAAAGACAGCGGGATACAAAATGCTGAAATACTATTTGATAATATAAAATTAGTTTATTTTAAAACTTCAAAATAAACGCCCAACCAATGAATAAAAAACTACACGTTGCAAAGTATGTATTTGCCGATATTTTCTCAGCTATGCTTGCATGGGGTTTGTTTTTTATTTACCGAAAAAACAAAATTGAACCAGATATTCTTCAGCGATTTAATACAATAATCAACGATTTTAATCTATATAAAGGATTGATATTGGTGCCTTTATTCTGGATGTTATTGTATTTGATGATGGGTACCTATCGAAAAATTTACCGAAAATCTAGATTAAAAGAACTTGAGCAAACTTTCATAATTAGTATCATTGGTGTTTTAATCATCTTCTTTGCATTAATTCTGGATGATGTAATTATTACTTATAAAAATTATTACCAATCTTTTCTGGTACTCTTTTCTTTACATTTTTTTTTCACATATCTATTCAGATTAATTATCACGTCTCAAACAGCTTATAAAATTCATCATAAAATTTTAGGATTTAATACTGTTATTGTAGGGAGTGGTGAAAATGCACTAAAAACTTTTCGAGAGATTGAAAATCAAGTTGAATCTTCTGGAAATAAATTTATCGGTTTTGTTAGTGTTAATGGAAATAATCAATCATTAATGAGCAATCATTTACCTTATTTGAATAATTACAAATCCTTGAAAAACATTATTAAAGAGCTAGGTATTGAAGAAGTAGTTATTGCAATTGAAGAATCTGAACATAAAATGATTGAAAGCATCATTACTGCTCTCGAAGATAGTGATGTTGTAATTAAAATAATACCTGATATACAGGATATTTTATTGGGTTCTGTAAAAATGAGTTCAATATTTCAAGCACCATTGATATTGATTTCACCAGATTTAATGCCTGCATGGCAACAGTCATTAAAGCGAATTATTGATGTTGCTTTCTCTGTATTGATGCTGATACTTCTAGCACCTGTTTATATTGTTACGGCACTTATCATAAAATCATCGTCAAAAGGACCTATTTTTTATTCTCATGAGCGTATCGGTTTAAAAGGTAAGCCTTTTTTAATGTATAAGTTTCGTTCAATGTACATCAATGCTGAAAACGGGACACCTTTGTTATCATGCAAAAGCGATCCCCGTATTACTAATTTTGGCAGATTTATGCGAAAAGTAAGACTAGATGAAATTCCTCAGTTTTACAATGTACTGAAAGGCAATATGTCATTAGTTGGACCACGTCCCGAAAGACAATATTTTATCAACGAAATCATGAAGAAATCACCTCATTATCGATTGCTTCACAAAGTTAAGCCAGGTATTACATCGTGGGGTCAAGTAAAATTTGGCTATGCCGAAAATGTGGAAGAAATGACAGAAAGACTAAAATATGACTTGCTGTATATTGAAAACATGTCTTTAGCTACTGATTTCAAAATACTTTTATACACTTTCATCATCATAATTCAAGGTCGGGGAAAGTAAAAAGTCACAATCTCTTTTTTTTCAATAT
>CAZUCB010000173.1:0-4829 GCA_964618755.1 uncultured Bacteroides sp.
GGATGGCATTGGCATTATCGGTAAGAAACAATGAAATTTCTGATTTTCCGATTTGTAACAAGAGTTTTAATTTATCCTATTGTGGACATGATTTGTAATTAATAAAATAATATTACACAGAGAAAAATTAGTTCACCAGATTGGTAGCTGTAATTGTTTTGCTTAGGTGTATGATATCTTTGAGCAGTAAAATATTTTCTTCCACAGATTTTATCATTTTGGGATTGTCAGCTTCAAAAAAATCACCATCCATTTTGATGGCAACAAATATTTCGTCCTGACGTTGCGAAGCTAAAACTTCTGCTTTGTGTTTGGCTTCAAAATAGGTGATGTAGTCTTTATTTAGGGCAATGCTTTCGGTAATATCAATAGGGTTTGTGATGCTGATTTTTGCAAAAATACCGCTAAAAACATTCTTAAAAAGATTGAAAACATGCAGCTCACACATCTCGAAATATATTTCATCATAACGTCCTTTTATCCAATCGTCGCCCACATAATCGCTGTATTTTGAGTTGAACAGATTGGAATCGTAAAATATTTGGGGATGTAGTTTTTGATAATAAATATATTCTTCTATTTCGGGAATTTCATTGCTCACACAATCAATAAAGTCTTTTTTGAAAATACGCTTGTACGTATTCACTCTTCGCGTATTTACAAATGAAAAAGACTTCATCAAAAGTAAAGTTAAAATTGAAATAATACCCACAGCAATCGACAATACTATAATTTCACTATGAGGTATATCCTGACTCCAATGATGTATATAGTATTCCCTATTAAGATATTTATATAAATACAATGTTCCGAAAAAGATCATTAAAAGCAAGAAAAGCTTATTCCTGAAGCCAATGTTTTTCAACCGATGGTAGGTAGTTAAATACTTTTTCTGTAGTTCTTGAGCATTCATTTTGTAGCAAGTAGTTCTTTTATATTGGGTAATTTGGTGTGTTCGTAAATAGGATTATTTGTTGATTTATATAAATAGAAATATATTTAAGTATGATATTTTAGCACAAACCCTTAGGGTAGGAAGTACCCTAAGGGTTGAATAACAATTATGTTGTCTGTCCGAATGAATTTATCATTTTAAGTCCAGCTATTGCTATACCATTTTCAGGAAATTCTTTAAGTGTCTGTTCGTAATATTCTTTTGCTTTTTGTCCATTACTTGTCTGACTGTAACAAAATGCAATATTGCATAACCCCATTTCTTTGTAAGTCATTCTTGAAGAACTCAAAAGTGTCAAAAATCTATATTTGTCTATCCAATTGTTTTTGGTAAAGAATGCAACACTCTTTTCAAATAGAGGAATTGCCTTTTCAAATTGTTGTTGCTTTACAAGTCTCATTCCTTGTCTGTGGTATTTTGCAACAAAGTTTCTGAGTCCAAATGATATAATTAAATAGGTCAATGCACCGAAAAGAAAAGGGTCTGTAAATTCTAATAGATAGTAGACAAAAATGATAATTCCCATAAATAAAAATTGAGGGATTAAAGAAACCCAAGCGATTTGTCTAACTGTCGGTATGTTTGATGCCATATTCTATTTTGTTTGATTCTGTTTTTGTTTCTAATTGGCGTTCTTAAAGTGATGCATAACTTACCGCAGCCCTGTTCGGAGGAATATATTAATATTATCGTCTGAAGCTGAGCTGAATTTGTAATTCAGCTCGTAACACTGAATAATTTGTAATTATTCAATATCATTCATCTAAGCGTTTTAACACTAAATGACACCGGAATAACATCCAATAATCCAATTCCGTCAGCATAAGATATAGCACTTGAATAGCGGTAATCTTCCGGATTGTTTACTATTCCTGCTTTAACCGGGTTATCATGTATATATCTAACCTTAGTTTCAATGAAATTGTTACTGGACAATTCAATTGCATGATTTTCATGTGTCCATAACTGATAATCTCCTTTTTTGTTTTGACGTTTAGCAGCATGTTTAAACAATCTTAACATCCATTCTTTTCTGCTTTCAGCTGAATTATCTATTACTGTTTCAATAATTTTTTTACTGCTGTATTTTTTAAAATCCCGCAATGTTCCACTCAAATCATTTGTTGAACTTCTGACTATGAGGTGTATATGATTACTCATAATTACATACGCAAAAATTTCAAGCCCTTTTTCTTTCTGGCAATATTTTAAACTATCAATAATAACATCTCTGTAAACAGTTCTTGTAAAAATATCAACCCAATATACTACCTGAAACGTAAGGTAATATGGCATTGACTGGTCTTTTATCTGGTACCCTGTTGACATTTAAAGCAAATTTATACTAATTATTGATATTGTGAAATAGATTTTATTAATATTTTTTGATTTTGTTGAATTGCAAATTCAACAGTGTTCCAAGCCGAATTGCAAATTCGGCTTAGCGACAGAGCATATTCAGCTCAGCAGGGGGGTAATTTAGTGTGTTCGTAAATAGGATTATTTGTTGATTTATATAAATAAAAAATATATATTTAAGTATGATATTTGGGCATTAACCCGTCGGGTACATCGTTCCCGATGGGTTGAAGAACAGTTTATTCTCTAACGATGATTATTCATTTTTATACAAATAATTGATTTCTGTAAGCTATTTACTTCATTATCGTTAACGAACCTTTCATCATTTTTTCATTTCCGCGAAAAGAAGTATAATTAACAATCCAATAATACACTCCTTCTGCAACGTATTTACCATTATATTTACTGTCCCACTCAATATTCAAATTATTAGTTTCAAAAATTAAATTACCCCAACGGTTATAAATATAAGTATTCATCTTTTGAATATTTTTTGATTTTAGAGGTGTAAAAATATCATTGATCCCATCATTGTTTGGTGTAATAATATTTGGTATTTCCAAAATAGCCTCACAATCATCTATAATAATATTTATGCTATCTATACTGCTGCAATTATTAATAGTTACCATTACCCAATATATACCTTGCAGTGTAACATTATAAGTTGGATTAGTTGAATTATCCTGCCACAGATAAGTTGCATTAGCTGTTGCAGCATTTAAAACAAAAGGAATGCCTTTGCAAATTGTTGTATCACTGCCTAAATTAACTATTAGTAATGAATTTACAACCAAATTAGTTGTAACAATACTATCGCAGCCTAAAAATGTTGTTAATGTGTCAACATAAGTTCCTGTATTTGAATAATTATGAATTCCAACTGCAAATATTTCTCCTTGGCATATATTTGGATTTAAAATAGTTTGTTTTATTGGATTTACAGTTAAATTTGTTGTTACAATACTATCACAACCTAAATAGGTTATTAATGTATCAATATAAGTTCCTGTATTTGTATAATTATGAATCCCAACTGCAAATATTTCTCCTTGACATATTATATCATTTTGATTTGTAAATTTTGCTTGTCCAATTTGAATTGTTTTAAATAAGGTATCAATACTACTGGCTCCGGAAAATATCAATCCAACAGTATAAGTGCCAGCATTTAGATAGGTGTGATTTGCAATTAATCCGGATCCAGTAGTTCCATCGCCAAATATCCATTGGTAGTTTGCTATATTGGGGTATGATTGTGTTGTAAAAGTAGTGGGCTGCCCAATACAAGTTCCATTAACTGTAAAATTAAATAATAGCAGGTTTTTCATACTAAAACCTGCGGAATAACCATAAGATTCTGCATTTCCAAAACCATAAACAGTAGCAATAAAACCATAAGGAGAGATGATACGGTGGTCGCCCGAAGTAATTGGTATTCTTGCATAAGAATATAAAGGATTACTAATTACTGGTGTAAAACTAACTGCTAAGCCATCTAAAATTAGAGAAGTTGTATAAGCAGTTGGAGTAACTATATTAACATAATAAGATGTAATAATCGTAGAAGTAAAAGCGTTAAATGTAATATCATCTATTGATTGCTCAATGGGAGGTACTATTACCGAAAATGGATCGCCAACTCCATCACATCCAACCCCCTGTGCAAATTGTAAAACAAATACTGGTTGCGTTGACTCAATAAATGAGGATTGTCCTGTATTAAACTGATAAAACTGTCCTGCTTGCAATACGATGGGGGTACCACCATTAATAGTAATAGATGTGTTGTTGGTATGCGCAATAATTCTAAAATAATCTTTGGTTTTATTCATTAATGGAACTGTAATAAATTTTTTTCCAAATCTATTTACAGGAAGTAATTGTTCAAATAAATGATCACAGTAAGAACATCCACCAATATTAGTACATTTATTTCCACTAAAAACAGCAATTTTATGATTTATATTTGTATCTCTAATAATTGTACCTGAAGCAGTATTAGAGATGTATTGATAAGTTTGCCCCTGATTTAGATTAATAGTGAAAAGCACCCCTAAATATGGTGTTATCTCAATTACGGAATTATTATCTGTAGCTACAATAAGGTATTCTTCTTTAGAAAAAATGGATGTTTCATCATACGACAAAACTCTATATTCTCTATCTAATGTATGGGTGGAGAATATAATACTTGCATCGGAAGAAGTAGATTTGTAATTTAATGCAAAAACAGAAACGGTGTCAGCGGTAGTAATATGGATGCCCTTATTTTCAACAATACCATTGGTTATAACCATTGCATTGTTAGGTATAATAATTTTAGTAGTTGAGTTTGCCAAAACAGTAAATGTTTGATTCCATGATAAGCCGGGTATGCTTATCGTACCTGATGTGTTTTGAGTAGAAGTAATATAAACTGATAATTCTGATAAATAACTTTGGTTGTCAGCGTTGTTCATAAACCCCAACCAAAAGTCTTTACCTTTGGTAGTCATTTGCTGTGCATTTA
>CAZUCB010000174.1:0-4762 GCA_964618755.1 uncultured Bacteroides sp.
AGTGGCGAAGTATGAAAGTACAAATTGAGTAAAGGCACATAGACAATCAACAATATACACGATACTGAGAATAATATTGCCAGCAGCAGATTTCTATTTGAAAACAGATATTTCCCCAGAGCATTGCCATAAGTTCTTCGCGAAAGCAAATTGGCAAACTGACCGAAAACAACAGAAATAAAAGTAATAGTAATCGCCTTCTCGTACTGATGTGGCATATTTTGATTGTGAAAATACGAATACAAAAAAGCTCCATACGCAACAACTCCCATTATTATGCCCGAAAAAGCAATCCCTTTCATGGTATCTTTGGTAAGTATTTTGTCTTTTGGGTTTCGTGGCGGTTTTTCCATGATACTTTTTTCAGGAGGATCAAAGGTAAGCATAATCAGCGGAAACATTTCGCCTACAATATCTATCAATAAAATCTGTAAAGCTAATATAGGTATTGGCAAGCCAAAGAAAACACCTACAAAGCCTATAAGCACGCAGGTAAGTTCAGCAACATTCGATCCCAGATTTGTTATAATAGTCTTTTCCAAGTTGCGGAATATGGTTCTCCCTTCTTTAATGGCCACAACTATGGTAGAGAAATTATCGTCGAGCAATATCATATTGGCAGCTTCCTGAGCTACTTTGGAGCCGTTTTTCCCCATGGCAATTCCAATGTCGGCTCTCTTCAAACTCAATGTATCGTTCACTCCATCGCCGGTTACTGCAACAATTTCGCCCTGTTTCATCAATAAATCTACAATACGGAATTTATCATCCGGCGATACCCTCGAAAATATAACAGCTCTGTTTTTAAATATCTTTTTCAGCTCCGCATCTTTCATCGATTGCAAATCTTCGCCTTTTACAATAACAGGGAATGCATCGTTCTCATTCATCAATCCGATATTTTTCGAAATAGCCCTTGCCGTTACTTCGTTATCGCCGGTTATGATAAATACTTTAATATGTGCTTTAAAAACAGATGCAAGTGCAGCCTTTACTTCCTTATGAGGCGGATCGTACATTGTTACAAATCCTGCAAATACGATATCCTTTTCCGCTTCCTCAACGGTATATTCTTTTTTGTGTTCAAGGTCTTTGTATCCAATTGCAATCACCCGCAATGCCTGTTCGGAATATACAGCCGACATCTTAAGCATTTCCTTTTTTTTGGCAGCTGTAAGTTCAGTTATTTTACCATTGATAATAATTTTGCTAGCTGCTTCCAGCACCGACTCAATAGAACCTTTTACAAATGAAATGACTTTCTTTTTATGCGTTCGTACAATAGTAGCTCTTTTGCGGAATGAATCAAAGGCAAATGCTTTTATCAATGGGTAAGTCTTTTCAATCTCATCCGGCTTAAAGCCAGCTTTCATTGCCAGTGTTGAAAATGAAGTTTCAGTAGGATCGCCAATAGAATACCATGAAGAATGATTCTTATCAGGAGGACTTACTCTACCTGTAGATGAAAGAAAGCCCGAAAGGAAAAAGATTTTTAAATCGCCTATAGACGCTTTTTTTAAGACTAGATTTTTTTCATCTGTAATGTTGCCGACAGGTTCATAACCCAATCCATCAACCGTAAATGTTTCCCCGTTAAAATAACAAGCGGTAATGGTCATTTCGTTTTTAGTAATGGTTCCGGTTTTGTCGGAAGCAATTACCGTAGCCGAACCTAAGGTTTGTGATGAGGCAATCTTCTTTACAATTGCCTTTCTTTTAGCCAAACGTGCAACAGCCAGCGATAATGCCATCGAAATTTGTGCAGGCAAACCTTCGGGCACCATTGCAGCAGCTACACTTACCGAAAAAACAAGTGCCATTGCAATGCTATCTTTCATGAGCAAACGCGATGCAAAGAGAACAGCGGCAATAATCAAAGTGATAAAGGTGAGTTTTTTTGCTACATCAGCAATTTCAATCTGAACAGGAGCGTTGGTTGTTTTTATTCGCTGCGAAGTTGCATTTATTTTACCAATCTCTGTGAGTTTTCCTGTGGCATAAACAATACCAGTTGCTTCGCCTCTTGCAACAGTTGTTCCCATGTAAATACAATTTTTTATTTCAGAAAAGGCAAGGGTTTTATCTGTAGTAAACAAATGATCCTTGTTTGAGGGCAGCGATTCTCCAGTGAGTATAAATTCATTGGTTGAAAAGTTATCCGATATTATCAAGCGGATATCGGCAGGAATACCTTCGCCCTCGCTTAACTTTACCATATCACCTGGCACAAGGTCTTCAACAAGAATTTCAATTACCTTTCCGTTTCTTATTACATTGCATTTTTCTACAACCAAACTTTTTAGCGAAGCCAGAATGTTTTCTGATTTCCATTCTTCGTAAAACCCAATCGCAGCATTTACGATAACGATAATAATAAGGATTAATCCATCACGAAACTGCCCTAAATAAAATGACACAGCAGAGGCTACAATCAAAATTAATACAAGCGGACTAATGAATTGACGTATGATAATTTTAAAAACACTGATGGTATGGATTGCTTTCAGAACATTGCTACCATACTTTTGCCTTGCCTGTTTTATTTTGCTTTCATTGAGTCCGTCTTTCACATTGCTGTTAAGTTCCTTTACAACAGCATCAGTATTTTCTTTGTAAAATTCCATTATATGAAAACTTTATGAAACAAAAAGGATAACAATTTATAGCGTTGAGTGAGTTTGAGGCGGTGGTTGTTTGCGGGGTGCAAATGCAAAGTCAACACTTATTACATAATATCCAATAGCTGATAATGTAAGAATAAAGAAAATCCAGAAAATCCAGGAATGATGTATTCTTCTCCATGAGCCTTTATTGAGATGATGACCTGTAAAGTGATCCTGCCAATCCTGTGAAGGTTGTTCTTTACCATTGATATTTATTGTTTTCATGTTATTATTTTTTAATTATTAGAAACCTATAGTGTAATATTCGGCAAATGATGTTAAAACAAATGCCTTAGAACCTACAAAGATGCAGTGTTTTTATGCGAAAAGTATTACACAATTCTGTATGAAATTTATATAATTCACAGCTAAATGATGAAAATAAGCTTATTGAAATATAATGATGGGATTTTTAGATTTTGAAAACTATCCTAAGAATATTTCTTACTTCATCAAAATATTTCTTATAAATAAATCATACTTTATCCTATTGTATGAATAATAGGATGGTTTTACATTTGTAGGCCAAAAGTAATAGGATGATGAAATACAAATAGGATTAAATTTCATTTACATTTCATCAGCAAAATCAATTAAAATATATCCAAAAACAAATAGATGATATATTTTAGTAAATTAGCAACTTAATTTTAAAAAACATAACATATGAAAGCGAAATTTACAAACCTAAGTTTATTATTCTTACTAATGTTTTGCACTACCTTGAAGTCGCAAAACAATAGTGACACCACCAATTCAACGATTAAATTAAATGTAAGTGCTGATATCGTAAGCAGATATGTATGGCGTGGTATTGATTATGGAAATTCTCCAGCCATTCAACCAACATTATCACTTACAGCTAAAAATTTTGAAATAGGTTGCTGGGGTTCAGTTGCAACCTATAGTTTTTATAAAGAAATAGATTTGTATGTAAAATATACTTATAAGAAGTTTACTTTGATATTTACAGATTATTACATTCCTTCCTATAATGGAACACCTGCTGCTCCCGACACACGTTTTTTTACCTATAAAGATAAAACAACAGCTCATAGTTTCGAAGCATCGTTGCTTTTCAAAGGCGGTGATAAATTGCCACTTTGGTTACTTGGAGGCGTTTATTTTTATGGAAACGATAAAAGATTGGGTTATGATTTGCAAAAAGATATTGATGAAGAAACCTATTATTCATCGTATTTCGAAGCAGGTTATACCCTTGCTATACAAGACAACAGTGTTGATTTCGTTGTTGGAATAACTCCTGCGACAGGTGCTTATGCCGATAAATTTGGAGTTGTGAACATTGGAATAAGCGGTAGCCGTAAAATTAAGATCTCCGATAGTTTTGAATTGCCATTAAAAGCATCATTGCTATTTAATCCCAAAGCATCAACTTCACACTTTACATTAGGAATCACTTTATAAATATAAATAATAATCATTTAAATCTCAACAATTATGTTAGAAACCGGCTCAACAGGGTTTATGTTATTGGCAACATCGCTGGTAATGTTAATGACACCAGGTCTTGCCTTTTTTTATGGAGGCTTGGCATCAAAAAGAAACATTTTAGGAATAATGATACAAAGTTTTGTATCATTAGGATGGACAACTGTATTATGGGTTATCTTCGGATATTCGCTTTGCTTTAGCGGAGGAGAAGGTGGCATTTTTGGAAACTTAGACAAAGCCTTTTTAAATGGTATCGGCATGGACAGTATGTACAGCAATGGTAAAATACCAGAGTTTGTATTCGTTGCTTATCAAATGATGTTTGCAATTATCACACCTGCACTTATTACTGGAGCGTTTGCAAATCGTGTTACTTTTAAATCATACTTGATTTTCTTAACTGTATGGCAAATTTTTGTTTATTATCCATTTGTACACATGATATGGGGTGGTGGTTTATTAGCTCAATGGGGTGTTTTAGACTTTGCTGGTGGTATTGTAGTACATGCAACAGCTGGTTTCGCAGCCTTAGCATCGGTATTTTATGTTGGAGCACGTGTTGACAAAAACTCTACACCAAACAGTATTCCATTGGTTGCTATTGGTAGTGGTTTGTTATGGTTTGGCTGGTATGGTTTCAATGC
>CAZUCB010000175.1:0-2450 GCA_964618755.1 uncultured Bacteroides sp.
TTAATCGCAGCTACATACAAAAGAGCAGATTGAGCTCTCAAATAATTTATTGAATGAATTTTTGATTTCAGTGAGTTTTTCCATATTAAGGCAATAATGAATTTTCAATCCATCAATACTTCCATCGATGATTCCCATTTCTTTCAATTCCTTTAAATGTTGCGAAACAGTAGTCCGACTTAAAGGCAGGAAATCGGAAATATTTCCAGTTCTGATTTCTTTCTTTTCAGCTAAAAGTTGGATAATTGCGATACGGGCAGGATGTGATAACACTCTTGCATAACTTGCAAGTTGTTGTTGTTCATCACTAAATTCAATAGATTTATTATTTGTCATTACTTAATGTTTAATGACGCAAACATACGACATTAATTTGAAATAAAAATCATTTTCGATATTATTTTTCGTAAATATTTTGATTGCTGCTTTTTATTGAAGAAGTAAATATTGAGAATACTCATAAGGATTCAATTCGTAGTTTGTTAAATACAATGAAAATATTCTTATTTGCAAGCTTACTTTGTCTAAATTTGCAAAATATAATTTAAGCAGACAAATTGCTAAGGTTTTTTATTGCTAAAAAAGCAATTACTAAAAAATAATAAGACATAGATATTAATGAGGATCGCAGTAAATACACGACTTTTACTTGATGGTAAATTGGATGGAATTGGATGGTTTACTTATGAAACCCTGAAACGAATTACAATTCAACATCCTGAACATCAATTTATCTTTTTATTTGATAGACCCTATCATAAGGATTTTGTTTTTGCCAAGAATGTTACCCCTGTTGTTCTTTATCCTCCTGCTCGTCATCCTATTTTGTGGTTTTTATTTTTTGAATGGAGTGTTAGAAAGGCCCTTAAAAAATATAAAGCAGATGTTTTTGTTTCACCTGATGGGTGGCTCTCGTTATCAACAAATTTAAAATCACTTACAGTTATTCATGATTTGAATTTTGAACACTTCCCTCAATTTTTGAAGTTTTCGCACAGCGTATATTTTAAATACTTTTTTCATCGTTTTGCACAAAAAGCAGATAGAATTGTTACGGTTTCACAATATTCTAAAAATGATATTTCAAAATTGTATGGAATAACAGAAGATAAAATTGACGTAGTTTATAATGGTTCTCATGAATTATACAGACCTGTAAATGATGAGACTAAAAAAAGAATAAAAGCCGAATTTACTAATAACAAGCCTTATTTCATCTTTATTAGTACAATACATCCGCGTAAAAATATTGCAAATTTGTTTGTCGCTTTTGATTTATTCAGAAAAACTTACGATACTGAAACAAAGTTGGTAATTGTTGGACAAAAACAATGGTGGAATGGAGAAATAGCTAATGCTTACGATTCAATGGAATTTAAAAAAGAAGTGATTTTTACGGGAAGGCTTGCCCCTGAGATATTGAATGATTTGTTAGCATCTTCTTTGGCATTAACTTATGTTTCTTTTTTTGAAGGTTTCGGAATACCAATAGTAGAGGCTTTTTATGCTGAAACAGCAGTTATAACATCTAATATTACTTCTATGCCAGAAATAGCAGGAGATGCAGCTTTACTGGTTGATCCATATTCTGTTACCGCTATTTCAGAAGCAATGCATACAATAGATACTGACAATGAATTGCGAAACTCTTTAATAGAAAAAGGAAAGCAGAGAAGATTGAATTTTAGTTGGGATAAATCTGCCAACGAACTATGGAAATCAATTGAAAAGATACTATAGATATGATTATTTTTTAAAGAGTGGAACAAAAATTGTATTCTTATTAATATCAAATGTTTTAAATTAAATTAATTAGACAAATTTAAATTGAGTAAAGATAAATTATTGGACGAAGGGCTAAAACTTCCTGTAATGGAGGAGTTTTATAGCTTACAAGGCGAAGGCTTTCATACAGGCGAAGCAGCTTATTTTATTAGAGTTGGTGGATGTGATGTGGGTTGCCATTGGTGCGATGCCAAAGAATCGTGGAATGCAGAAACACATCCTGCTGTATTTACTGATGAAATTATTGAAAGATCTTTTTCTTTTCCTGCAAAAGCGGTAATAGTTACTGGTGGTGAACCTTTGAATTATAATTTGAATTATTTATGTAATGAATTGCAAAATAGAGGAATTAAAACTTTTTTGGAAACATCAGGCTCATTACCAATGAGTGGAAGTTGGAATTGGGTTTGTCTTTCGCCTAAACAAAACATACCTCCTGTTGCTGAAAATTATCTTTTGGCAGGTGAATTAAAAATTATTATATCAGAGGATTCTGATTTTGATTGGGCTGAACTTAATGCCGCTAAAGTAAGTCCATCTTGTATATTATATCTTCAACCCGAATGGAGTAAAAGAAATGAAATGATGCCAAAAATAATTGAATATGTTATGCAACATCCTGAGTGGAGAATATCATTGCAAAGTCACAAATATATGAGAATACC
>CAZUCB010000175.1:2550-4742 GCA_964618755.1 uncultured Bacteroides sp.
AGTAAAATGATGAAAAGTTTTAGACGAAATAACTTAATAACCTAATAACAAAAGAACTAATTCATAAAGAATGCAACGACCTAAGATATTAAGAACAATATTATTGCTGCTAATGATTGCCTTGTTGTCAAATATTGTATTTGCACAAAAAGATATAAAGTTAAGTTCAAAATCTAAAAAGGCAATCAAATATTATGAGAATGCTACACGTTTTTATGATTTACGTGACAATATTCCATGTATAGAAGAACTTAACAAAGCAGTTAATGAAGATCCAAATTTTATTGAAGCCTATTTTTTGTTAGCTGCAGTTTATAATGATATTCATAAAAAAGATGATGCCATCATAGCTTATCAAAAAGCCATTGCAATAAATGAGAATTTCTACCCAGGAGCTCTCTTTGCATTGGCTAACCTCCAGCTTTCTATCGGAAAATATGAGGATGCCGGAATTAATTATCAAAAATATTTAGAAAACAATGAAGGAGCTCCAGTTAAACTGCAAGCTGCAAAAAAAGCCCTTGAAATTGTTGACTTTGCTATGTATCAGATTCAACATCCTGTTCCTTTTAATATGGTTAACATGGGTGGTAATGTAAATTCGGAAAACTATGAGTATTTGCCTGCTATTACTGCGGATGAACAAACGCTTATTATCACAGTTGCCCGACCTAGAGATGCACAATCGATTACAGGAAGTAATATTGAAGAAGATTTTTATATATGCCATAAAATAAACGGTGAATGGACAAAAGCTGAACCTATCGGTCCTCCTTTAAATTCACATGGAAACGAAGGTGCTCAGTGTATTTCGCCGGATGGACAAACTATTTATTTTACGGCTTGTAACAGAGATGATGGTTATGGTAGTTGTGATATTTATTCCTCAAAAAAAATAGGGAATTCATGGACACTTCCGGTTAATCTTGGAGAGACTGTTAATACAGCAAAATGGGAATCTCAACCCAGTATATCTTCTGATGGAAAAACATTATACTTTACAAGTGCACGTGATGGAGGTAAAGGTGGTATGGATATATGGAAAACTATAATGAACGATGATGGTAAATGGTGTGTGCCAATAAATTTAGGGGATAGTATCAATACAAAGTATGATGACGTATCGCCTTTTATACATCCTGATAACCAAACACTTTATTTTTCTTCAGATGGTAGAATGGGAATGGGTGGCAAAGATATTTTCTTTTCCCGTAAGAATTTAAAGGATGAATGGAGGAAACCTGTAAACATCGGTTATCCTATTAATACTTACGCAGATGAAACTAGTCTTGTAGTAAATGCAAAAGGTGATTTTGCTTTTTTTTCTTCCAATAAACCCGGTGGATTCGGTAATCTCGATTTGTATAGTTTTGAATTGTATCCCGAAGCCCGTCCAATGGCTGTAAATTATATGAAAGGCAAAGTATTTGATAGCGAAACAAAGAAAAGTATAGAAGCAAAATTTGAATTGATTAACCTTGAAACCAGTGAAGTAGTGGTGCAATCTAAATCAAATGCAATATCAGGAGAATTTTTGGTTTGCCTTCCTGCTAATAAAAACTATGCTTTAAATATCTCAAAAGACGGTTATTTGTTTTATTCCGAAAACTTTGCCCTTGCAGGCAATCATTCCGAAATGAAACCTTATCTGAAAGATTTACCGCTTAAACCTATACAAATCGGTGAATCTGTAGTGTTAAAAAACATATTTTTTGAAACAGATAAATTTGATTTAAAATCCGAATCTAAAGTAGAATTGGATAAATTGCTTTTGTTCCTGAAACAAAATCCAAGGATGAAGATTGAAATCAGCGGTCATACTGATCATGTGGGCACCGAAAAATATAATCTTACCTTATCAGAAAACAGAGCTAAATCGGTATATGATTATTTAATTACCAATGGCGTTGTTAAAACACGATTGACTTATAAAGGCTATGGATGGACTACACCAATTGATAACAATGATACTGAAACAGGCAGAGCTAATAATAGAAGAACCGAGTTTAAAGTAATAGCAAATTAATAGGGTGATTTAGTTATTTATAGAAAAATTTTTAGATAATCCTTTTTTTTATGTAGTGACTTATAATAAAAAGGATACCTACAACTACAAATGGGAAAGTAATCATCAGGATGATTCCAAGGCTCATGCCAATAGAATGATTCATATTATAATTCATTTTAAATAT
>CAZUCB010000176.1:0-4597 GCA_964618755.1 uncultured Bacteroides sp.
TAAAAAAATACGATATTTACACTCGAATTTATTTAACATTTTTACACAATGAAAAAAACAGCAATCTATTTAATTACTATTGCTTTACTTGCGACCACTGCTTGCAAAAACAAGGATGGAAAGCAAGATAAAGACATCATCGGAAAACCTGAAATATCGGTTAAAGATGGCATTATGACGCCTGAAGCGTTATGGTCGTTCGGACGTATTGGCGAAGTATCGGTTTCGCCCGATAAATCTATTGTTACTTTTACAGTAAAGTATTTCAATATTAAAGAAAACAAAGGGAATGCCGAAATCTATTCGATGAAAATAGATGGCAGCGACGTAAAACAACTTACCAAAACACCAGGTAGCGAATACAATGTGGTATGGCGTCCTGATGGTAAAAAAATCGGTTATATTTCAGCCGAAAAAGGCAGTGCTCAGGTGTGGGAAATGAATGCTGACGGAAGCGGCAAGAAACAAGTGTCGAAAGAAGATGGCGATTTGGAAGGCTTTAAATATGCTCCTGACAGCAAAAACATTTTGTTTGTAAAACAGGTTAAAACCGATACCACTACCAAAGATATTTACCCTGACCTTGACAAAGCCAGTGGTAGAATAATTACCGACCTTATGTATAAACATTGGGATACTTGGATTGAAAGCTATCCGCATTTATTTGTAGCCAATTATAATGATGGCAGCATAAGCAATCCTATTGATGTAATGAAAGGTGAGTCTTTTGAAACACCTAACCGTCCTTTTGGAGGAATGGAACAAATTAACTGGAGTGCTGATGGTAAATGCATTGCTTACACCTGCCGAAAACTAAAGGGTGTTGCTTATAGCATTTCAACCAATTCGGATATTTATCTTTATAATCTCGAAAGCAAAACTACTGTTAACATTAGCGAAAGCAATAAAGGCTATGATATGTCGCCTATATTTTCGCCTGATGGCAGCAAAATTGCATGGGAAAGCATGGAACGTGATGGCTATGAAGCTGACAAAAACCGCCTGATTATTTATGATATTAATACCAAAGAAGCAAAAGATTACAGCAAAGATTTCGATCAGAATGTTGCAGGTTTAAAATGGTCTGATGATGGAAGTAAGATTTATTTCACCAGCGATTTTCATGCAAAAGATGATATCTATGAACTAAGTGTTGCTGATGGTAAATTTCGCAAAATTACGGATGGCATTCATGATATGACTTCAGTAACTCCTGCTGGTAAAGTTTTATTAGCTACCCGTATGTCGATGTCGCATCCGGTAGATATTGTAACTGTAAATCCTGCTGACGGGAAAATTACCAAAATCAGTACTGTCAATGATGATTTGTTGGCTCAAATTAAAATGGGCGAAGTAAAAGAACGCTGGATAAAAACTACTTCCAACGAAGATATGCATGTTTGGATGATATATCCACCTAATTTCGACAGTACCAAAACCTACCCTACTTTGTTGTATTGCGAAGGCGGCCCACAATCTACAGTAAGTCAGTTCTGGAGTTTCAGATGGAATTTCCAGATGATGGCTGCTAACGGTTATATTATTGTAGCTCCTAATCGTCATGGATTGCCCGGTTTCGGACAGAAATGGAACGAACAAATCAGCGGCGATTATGGCGGACAAAACATGAAAGATTATCTTTCAGCTATTGACGATGCTTGCAAACTTCCTTATGTAAATAAAGACAAATTGGGTTGTGTAGGTGCCAGTTATGGCGGTTTTTCGGTATATTGGTTGGCCGGAAATCACAACAAACGTTTTAAAGCATTTATTGCACATGATGGTATGTTTAACCTGGAAGCTCAATACTTAGAAACCGAAGAAATGTGGTTTGTTAACTGGGATTTGGGTGGCCCTTATTGGGATAAAAACAATAAAGTTGCACAAAATAGCTTTGCTAATTCGCCTCATCGTTTTGTGGATAAATGGGACACTCCTATTCTTTGCATCCATGGTGAATTGGATTACCGTATTTTGGCATCGCAAAGTATGCAGGCATTTAATGCTGCAAAACTAAGGGGTATTCCTGCCGAAATGCTTATTTTCCCTGATGAAAACCATTGGGTGTTGAAACCACAAAATGGTATTTTATGGCAACGTAGTTTTTACAAATGGTTGGATAAATGGTTGAAATAGGCTATTGAATTAGCTGAATAAACAATACATAAAAATCCGTCGGTTAGCAATAATCGACGGATTTTTTTTAATACCTCACCTAAATCCTCTCCAAAGGAGAGGACTTAGTGCAGAGCTTGATTATTAAATTCTTACTTTGAATTAATTGAAAAATAACTACGGATTTTTTAACTACCTCTCCCAACCTCTTTTAAAAAGAGAGGACATAGTGCAGAGGTTAATATTACATTTTCCCTTTGCATTAAGCAATAAAAAATATTCGGAGAACTTCCCTTCTCCTTTTAGGAGAAGGGCTGGGGATGAGGTTTACCTTTTAAAAACCCTGCGCAATATAAGTTATAGCGAAATAAGCATTTTAGCTTTGATTTTATTAATAAACTTCGCTATACTATATTGCTTGCCAGTACCCCCGCTATTTTAATTGCTTGTTTTGTAGCGTAAATTCTATAAGGTCGGTCCATCTTCGTAGTTATTGATTATTTACTGCAAACTATCAATTTAAAGCTTGGAGGACTTGAAATTGGGGTTGTGCGAAAAATATTTTGAAAATAAATTTTAAAAAATGCAATATTATTAAAATTGTATGTACTTTTGTATATATAACAATGAATTATAATAAGATAAATGCAATTTTGATAAGAAGTTTTGCAAACAGAGAAGATAATTCTCTTTTGAAAAAGAAGATTTCCGAATTGTATCAATAAAAAATAATTTTAATCTCCAATAACTCCATTTTTACTTTACATTTTAAGTTAACTACATCTTTTATTAAAAGATAGTAGGTTGTATTATATAAGCAAGTGTATAAATATTAAAGGAGTTTGGTGTGAGAAACTATATTTCAAACAAAAAACTTAAAATCATTTATAAATCTTTAAAAAAACAAAAGCATGGAAATTAAAATTAAAGAAGAAGAAAAAAATTATCAGGAAATAGAAAGCTATCCTCCTTCGGTTGTGGTGAGTATCAGAAAGCCTGTTGTAGAATGGGTAAGTATCCCCGAAGGGCGATTTATGATGGGGAGCCTTGCAAGCGACGTAAAAGGGCAACAGAAAGATGAACAGCATGAAGTACATTTGAGTGCTTTTATGATGAGTAAATATGCCATAAGTTTTGAACAATATGATATGTATTGCGAAGCCGTAGGCTGTGAAAAACCAAATGATAATAGCTGGGGAAGAGGAAAACGACCTGTGATAAATGTAAGCTGGTACGATGCCAAGGCTTTTGCTGATTTTATGGGATGCCGTTTGCCTACCGAAGCTGAATGGGAATATGCCTGCCGTGCCGGAAGTACTACAAAGTTTTATACCGGAAATACAATTACGCCTTTAGCGGCCAATTTCAGAGGAGGTGATCCTTACAATACAGAAGCAACGAAAGATTTCATGGGAAAAACAATGCCTGTAGGAAGTTATGCTCCCAATGCCTGGGGATTGTACGATATGCATGGCAATGTATGTGAATGGTGTATGGACTTTTTTAGTGAATTTTCATTAGAAACACTTACAAATCCAAAAGGGCCTTTATCAGGAAAGCTCAAGATTGCTCGTGGTGGCGATTGGAGCTCTTTTGCTGATGATATATATGCTGCAAGCAGATTTTTATCTTCTCCTGATAGAAAATCTCAATGTCTGGGTTTCCGAGTGGTGCTTCCTAAATGAAATTTGATGAATAAATAATGATGAAATGAAAAATAAATAGGCATTTCTGAATTATGTTATTGTTTTTGTTAACAAATAAATAGTAAAATGTTTGTTGAATGGATTTGTTTTTATAATTTTACAAAAGAAATTATAAAATATTATTCAAGAGCTTTAATGATAAAGCTATTTTATGTTTTATAGCTATAAATGGATAAAACTAACTGTGATAATAAGATGCAAAATAAATATAAATGCTAAAAATATTTATTTTATATTTTTATTGAAAAGCAATATGAACAGTTTGTTAGATACAAGATGATAAGTTGCAATCAGTCTTTTGCTACTAATTAATAAGCAAAATAATTCAAAATGAAACAAAATGAAGCTGTTATTGAGACATTAGAGAAACTTGGTGTAGTTGTTAAAATTAAAGAATGTGAGTGGAAAACAAAAACACCATTTGCAAGTATCAGAAGAATTGTACAATTGGATAAAAATATTTACAAAATAAGACCTGGGTTATATGGTTTGCTGCATTTAAAAGAATCATTGGAAATGAAAGGTATTATCCAAGAAACAGAGGCAAATAAAGAATCTAAAGAAGTTATTGAGTTTAATCATTCTTATTTTCAAGGGCTACTTTTGACAATTGGTAATATCAAAGGAATGAAGACTTTTGTACCTAATCAAGATAAAAACCGAACTTTTGTTAATACAAAATTAGGTGATATCAGAACATTAAATAATTTGCCAACATATACATATCCCAACCTTGTACAAAGAAGTTCTACAATTGATGTAATTTGGTTTAATGA
>CAZUCB010000177.1:0-4504 GCA_964618755.1 uncultured Bacteroides sp.
TACGAAAAATTCCCAAAAAAAATGCTTTTGAAATTCTGGATCATTGGAAAGATATCTTCTTTGAGCTAAAAAAAACCGATGCTGCTTTAGCAAAAATTGACCAAAATAAGCTTTCACCCAACGCCCTAGCCGTTTTGCAAAAAATCAACTTACGCAAATCTCTGACAAAAAAAGAAATGCTGGCGCTCCTTGAGTTGCAGGACCCCCAAGAACTTAACCCAACTTCAGGGTTTTTTTCATAAAAACCTCAAAAAAACCAAGTTTTTCGATTTAACGCAAAAAATATTTTTTAAAAAACAATTGGTTATAAATCTAACAGAGCAAAAAGCGTTTTGTAGTGACATAAAATAAATATAATGCTTGATTTTTAATTTTTCTCGTATAAAATACCTTGCATGTACATAAGAAAAGTTTCACAAAAAAATAAAGAAACAGGCAAAGAATATAGTACGCATCGCCTTGTAGAGGCTTATCGCAATGCCGACGGTAAGGCAAGACAGCAGGTATTATTAAACCTTGGCGCTGATTTTGAAATACCACCTGCACAATGGAAGCAGTTGGCTGATCGTATCGAAGAAATAATCAGCGGACAACATTCGCTGCTGTTGCCAGAAGAGACGATTGAATCGTTGGCGCAAAGCATAGCCAAGCGCGTTGTTCGCAGAGCTGCAATAGAGAAGGCGCCGCCGCCAACAGCATTAGCAGAAAATAATTACCACAGCGTAGATATAGACAGTTTAATTCACCAACAAATAAGACAGGTGGGACCAGAACACATTTGTGTTGAAACAATAAAACAGCTTGGATTAGATCAACTGCTAAAAGAATCAAATTTTAACAGTAAACAAATTAACACAGCTATTGGCGCCATTGTTGGCAGACTTGTTTCTCCAGGCAGTGAACGTTCTACACATAAATACTTACAAAACCAAAGCGCGCTAGATGAGTTATTAAACTGTGATTTTCAGCAATTGAAATTAGATAATCTATATTGCATAGCTGATAAAATTTTACACAGCAAAGAAGTGATAGAAAAAAAATTATTTGCAAACGAAAAAGATATTTTTAAATTTGAAGAAGTAATTACCTTGTACGATTTAACCAATACATACTTCGAAGGAAGGAGCCTGGAAAATACCAAAGCAGCATTTGGTAGATCAAAAGAAAAAAGATACGACTGTCCATTAGTAACGCTGGCTCTTGTACTTGATGCATCAGGCTTTCCTAAAAAAAGCGAGATTTATGAGGGTAATGTAGGTGAATCAAAAACATTATCAAAAATGATTCGTGATCTCGAAGGAAAAGCAAAACCTACTGTAGTTCTAGATGCTGGAATATCATCTGAAGACAATATTGAATGGTTAAAATCTAATGGCTACACATACATTGTAGTAAGCAAAAAAAATAAACCTATTACTCCTGACGGTACAAGCTGTATTTTGCAGCACAAAAAAGATTATTTAATTAAGACCACGCTAGTAAAAAATCCAGAAACCCTAGAAAGCGAGCTTTATTGTTATTCCGAACTAAAAGAAAAAAAAGAACAAGGAATGCGCGAGCAAGCATTTTTACGCTATGAAACAGGATTAAAAAAACTATTGGCTAGTTTAAAAAACAAAAGAACATCCAAGAAATATGAAAAAGTTTTAGAGCGTGTTGGTAGACTCAAAGAAAAATATAAATCTGTTGGATATGCCTACGATGTAGAAGTTGTTGCTGACCAAAAAAAGAAAAATGCTATTGATGTAAGGTGGGAGCGTATTGAAGGAAAACAAAAAGCTGCTGGAACGTATTGCTTACGTAGCAACCGCAGTGATTTAGACGAACAGGCTCTTTGGAATATTTATATAACGCTTACAGAACTAGAAGCTGCATTCCGGTGTCTAAAATCAGAATTAGGTATGCGTCCAGTCTACCATCAAATTACAAACCGCGTAGATAGCCATATTTTTATTAGCGTTCTTGCTTATCACATCTTACATACCATTCGCTACAAGCTAAAACAACACGGCATAAATGAAAGCTGGGAAACAATAAAAAAAGATTTAAGTATGCAATGCAGAATTACCAGTACGATGAATTGCAAAGATGGAAAAAAATTGCATATTAGAAAAACCAGTTCGCCAACCCCAAGGCAGCTAGAAATTTATCATGCTCTTGGCGTGTCGGCATCTCCTGGAAAAACTGAAAAAAGTATTTTTTAATTTACTAAAATTATTTCCAAAAATACAGGTTTTGTAGTGACCCAAACGCTTTTTTGACGTTTTATAATGTTGATTTTTATTACATTTTTTTTAAAAACCCTGAAGTTGGGTTAATGGTAAGCGTCCAGCCAACGACGTCTAGCAAAATATAACCATGTAAGTTAAAAATGCCATCATAAATAATTTAATGGTGGTGATATGGGAAATGTATATCAAGCTTCCTCGGGGTCTCATGATGATGTTGAACAACAAAATTTCTGGTTAAGAACTGTCTCTGAACAAAATGCTAGCGGTATAGGTTTAAAAAGGTTCTGCCAACAACATAAAATAAGTTTTTCAAAGCTTAAGTATTGGAAATACGTTAAACAAAAAATCAAACCTGTTTCTGATAGCGTTAATGATGTCGACAAACAAAAACACACACAAGATGAAAAAGCTGCCGCTAAATTTATTCCATTGCAAATTGCAACTGATGCGCCACCTGATGAATGCCCTACAAAAGAAGTTGCGGTTAGTAGAGATAAAACAGTAGAAATAATATTTAGAAGTGGTCACAAAATAATTTTACCATTAGTAATCTCTGACGCTAATTTATTATTACTGATTAAAATAGTTAGTGGGTTGAAATGTTAAACCTGCCACCAAGTGTAAAAGCGTATGTATCATCCGATGAAACTGATATGAGAAAATCGATTGATGCGTTAAGCCTATTGATTCAAGAGGTTTTAAAAAAGGATCCGTTTTCTGGTCACTTATTTGTATTTTGCAATAAACGTGGAGATAAAATTAAGATTCTGTATTGGGATCGTAATGGATACTGCTTGTGGTACAAGCGACTTGAACGCGGTGTTTTTAGGCTACCGAAAGTACAAACAAAAGTATTTATGCTTATGCCAAATGAACTAAATTTATTGTTAGAAGGGATTGATCTAACCGACAAGAATAGACTAAGAGCAGTTGAGTTTGATGCTATAAAATAAGGTATTTTTTATATATTTTTATGAAAAAATGCTGGCATTATTTTGCGTTTTTGATATACTTTTTTATGTGGAAAATATACTCAATATTCAGCAAAATTATCATCCCAAAACGTTTGCGGAAGCTAACCAGATTATACTTTTACTGCAAGAAGACCTCCAAAATCAGCGTCACAAAAACTTAGAGCAACAAGAAAGAATTCAAATCATTGAACAACAATATGAGAATTTGCAACAGCAAATACTTAACTTATTACGTGGCAAATATGGCAAAAGTTCTGAGAAATTACCAGAAGGTTATATTCAGCTTAATTTATTAAATGAAGGTAAATCATTAGAAAAACAAATTGAACAACCAGTGGCAGAGACCGTTACTTATACTAGGAAAAAGAAGAATGGCCATCGCAACATATCGGATAATCTTCCAAGGGTTCGCATTGAATATAAACTAGAAGATTTAAATTGCCCTTGCGGTTGTGGTAGTCAGTTACAAAAAATAGGTGAAGTAATTACCGAGCAACTAGAAATAGTACCTGCTAAAATTTATGTTAAACAGCACGTGCGTTTTAAATACGCCGGATGTGTACATCAAAACAAAGTTATTACTGCAAATATGCCCAATCAGCCGATTGATAAAGGCTTTGCTGGTCCGGGGTTATTGGCGGATGTGCTGGTTAAGAAATATGATGATCACCTGCCGCTATACCGCCAATCAGAAATATTAGCGCGCCATGGTATTGATATCTCAAGGCAAACGCTTTGCGGGTGGGTTATGCAATGTGCTGATATTTTAGAGCCGCTAGTAGAAGCGATGAAACCAGATTTACTATCATCACCTAAAATACATACTGATGATACTGTAATACCAGTTTTAGAAGATGGCCGAGATTCGACCAAAGAAGGAAGATTATGGGGTTATCTTGGTTTGGGACCTCCGATTGTGGTTTACGATTATTCACCCAATCGACAACAAAAATGGGCTGAAGAATTTTTAAAAAATTATAAAGGTTATTTACAAGCTGACGCTTATACTGGCTACGATAAGCTTTACGCTTCTGGTAATATCATTGAAATTGCGTGTATGGCTCATGCACGCAGAAAATTTTTTGAGATTATCCAAGCTAATACTAAAAGTGGTTGTAACAAAGATGGGATTGCTGTAACCGCTCTAAGTTATATAGGAAAATTGTATAGAATCGAGAGCAAGATAAAACAGCTAAATCCCCTTGCTAAAAAGGCACTAAGAAAACGTGAAGCGAAACCAATTCTAAAGGATTATGAAAAATGGTTGTTACGACAAAGCAAAAGAGTATTACCTAAAAG
>CAZUCB010000178.1:0-4488 GCA_964618755.1 uncultured Bacteroides sp.
GATCTAATGAAAACCTAAGATTGTTTTCTTTCTGCCATATCAGTTGTCCTAAAATGCAATTTCCCAATGGAATTGCTTCATCCCATCTGCTGGCTAATTCTGTAAAATGTAAATCATTTGAGGTTTGCGAGAAACTTTGGTTTACTGTAAAAATTACAAAAAACACTAAAATACTGGGTATTCTCATATTATTAGTTGTGATTGAATGTAGGTTATAAAACTCAATTTCTTCTTTTTTTTAAACATAAATTTAAAAACCAATAAATTTCTTTGCAGAAAAAGCGAAACAAATTTACAAAATATTTTCACTGTTTGATGAAAAAATCAAATTTTGTGTTTAGCAGATTTAATTACTCTTGTTTATAATGCTTATGCATAATGTTTCATTTTAAATTATCTGACTATTTGTCATACATATTTAAAATATATATGCCAATTTGTCAGTTTATGATTTTATTTCTCTATTTGGTATTAAGTTTGCAATTAATATTGAAACATAAAATAGAATGAACTTTAATAATTATACAATTAAATCGCAGGAAGCTATAGAAAAAGCGATGCAAATAGCTATGGCTAACGAAAATCAGGCAATAGAAAATATCCATATTCTTAAAGCTTTGCTTGAAGTGGATGAAAATGTAATTCCTTTTCTTTTGAAGAAAACGAATATAAATATCGCTATTTTATCTCAAGCAATAAATAAAATAATTGAGTCACTGCCAAAGGTAAGTAGTGGAAATCCATATCTTACAACAGATACAAATCAGGCTTTAATTAAAGCTACTTCATATCTGAAGGAATTTGGTGATGAATTTGTTTCAATTGAACATATATTGCTGGGAATAATAAATCAGAAAGATACAGCTGCTATTTTACTTAAAGATAACGGGGTAACTGAAAAAGAACTGATACTGGCTATTAAAGAATTAAGAAAAGGCTCAACTGTTAATAGTCAGACAGCTGAAGATACTTACAACGCATTGGGAAAATATGCTTTGAATCTGAATGATATGGCAAAAACCGGCAAACTCGATCCTGTTATTGGTCGTGATGAGGAAATAAGGCGGGTACTTCAGATACTTTCGAGAAGGACGAAAAACAATCCTATTTTGGTTGGAGAACCGGGTGTAGGTAAAACTGCAATTGCTGAAGGATTGGCACATCGGATAATAAGCGGGGATGTACCTGAAAATTTGAGGTCCAAGCAGATTTTCTCATTGGATATGGGTGCTTTAATAGCCGGAGCTAAATACAAAGGTGAATTTGAGGAACGATTAAAAAGTGTTATCAAGGAGGTAATTAATTCTGAGGGCGAAGTAATACTTTTTATTGATGAAATTCATACTTTAGTAGGTGCTGGAGCAAGTGAAGGTGCTATGGATGCTGCCAATATTCTTAAACCAGCTCTTGCCCGTGGCGAATTGCGGGCAATAGGAGCAACAACAACAAAAGAATATCAACGTTATTTTGAAAAGGATAAAGCACTGGAACGACGTTTTCAGATGGTATTGATAGATGAACCTACTGTAATTGATGCCATTTCTATTTTGCGTGGATTAAAGGAACGTTATGAAGTTCACCATAAAGTTAGGATTAAGGATGAAGCTATTATAGCAGCAGTTGAATTATCTCAACGATATATAAGCAATCGTTTTTTGCCCGATAAAGCTATTGATTTGATAGATGAAGCTGCTTCAAAACTGAGGTTGGAAATTAATTCGGTTCCAGAAGAATTGGATGAAGTTGAACGTAGGATTCGTCAGTTAGAAATTGAAAGGGAAGCAATTAAAAGGGAAAATGATAATTCAAAATTAGCACAGCTAAATGAAGAAATCGCCAATCTGAATGATGAACGTAATCATTTGAAATCGAAATGGCAGGCTGAAAAAGAATTGGTTGACAAGATTCAGCAGAAAATAAAAGAAATTGAGAACTTTAAATTTGAAGCTGAGCAGGCAGAACGTAGTGGCGATTACGGAAGGGTAGCCGAATTAAGATATGGGCTGATAAAGGAAGCTGAACAGGATGTTATTTCATTTAAGGAAAAACTTTCGGAACTACAGGCAAATCATGCAATGATTAAAGAAGAAGTTGGTAGTGAGGATATTGCTGAGGTAATTTCACGTTGGACAGGCATTCCGGTGAGCAGAATGTTGCAAAGTGAAAAAGAAAAACTGTTGTCATTGGAATCTGAACTTCATAAAAGAGTGGTTGGTCAGGATGATGCCATTGAAGCAATTGCTGATGCTATTCGCAGGAGTAGGGCTGGTTTGCAGGATGTAAAACGTCCGATAGGATCATTTATTTTTTTAGGTACTACGGGCGTGGGTAAAACAGAGTTGGCTAAAGCTTTGGCCGAATTTCTTTTTAATGACGAAAATGCTATGATTAGGATAGATATGTCGGAATATCAGGAAAAGCATACTGTTTCGCGTTTGATTGGAGCACCTCCAGGATATGTGGGTTATGAAGAAAGTGGCCAGTTAACAGAAGCTATCCGCATAAAACCTTATTCTGTTGTTTTATTAGATGAAATTGAAAAAGCTCATCCCGACGTATTTAATGTGTTGCTGCAAGTACTTGACGAAGGACGTTTGACTGATAACAAAGGCAGAACTGCTGATTTCAAAAATACCATAATAATTATGACTTCAAATATAGGATCTAATTTGATACAGGAAGGAATGAGTAAAATTAACGGTTCTAACCGTGAAAAGGAACTTGACCATATCAAATTTGATGTATTGGAATTATTAAAACAAACCATTCGTCCTGAATTTCTGAATCGTGTTGACGAAATCATCATGTTTAATCCATTATCTGAAAAAGAAATCAGAGAAATAGTTAGCATACAGCTTAAAATACTTAGCGATTTACTCAAAAAGAACAATATTTATATCGAAGCTACCGATTATGCGTTGGATCATCTGGCTATTCTGGGATTTGATCCACAATATGGTGCAAGACCTTTAAAACGAGTTATTCAGAAATATATTCTTAATGAATTATCTAAGCTGATTTTATCGGGGAAAATTACATCCGATCAAAATATTGTGCTGGATATGTTTGATAATCAGTTTGTATTCAGAAATATTGAAAGCAATTTAAATTAAAAGGTTAATTAAACTTTCATTTGATTGCTCAAAATTTATTTAACAAAATGTTTTAAATAGTTTTTTTAATAAGTCAATCTTCATTTCTAAGGCAATTCCAACATTCGTTATTTCATATACAAACTGTTGGAATTGCTATTTTTACATCAAAAATAGCTCTGGTAATAAAATGTGTTTTATAAAATGATTTTCACTGATCAGGAGTTCTTAATTTATACCATATCTGATTATATAATAGTCCAATAAGTATTTGAAAAAATATAGCTGTAACTACATGTGGACTTTACTAAATTGCTGTTCAATGTACCTACAGATTCCATGATAAACAGACTGAGTTCATCAAGGGTATTAAAAAATTTGTTTGTGAAATCTCGTTTGAATTTCTGCCACATTTTTTCAGCTGGATTCAACTCCGGACTATAGGCAGGTAAGAAGATTAATAAAATATTGTCTGGAATTACCAAAGCATGTGCTTTGTGAAAAGCACCATTATCAAGTACCATTAGCTTCAATTCGTCCGGGTTCTGCAGTGAAAGTTCATCAAGAAAAATCTGAAACGTTTGAGCACAACAATTGGGGAGTTCTAATAAGAAACTATCTCCAGTTATAGGGGAAAATGCTCCGAAAAGATAGGTGGATTTAAATACTTGTTGTACGGTGCAAACTGGCTTAACTCCTTTTGCTGTCAAAGATTTGCCATTTCTGGTAAAAAGTCCGAAACGGCTTTCATCTTGAAAGTAAAGATTTACAGATTGATAATTAGCGACTTTATCGATTATTGCCTGGAAGCAGATTTGACCGAAGTTTTTTTAAAATCCTCAACGGCCTGTTCATCCTTCTTTACATGGCTCTTTCTTGCTACCTTAATTTTTGTATCGAAGTTTAACCTCACATATGAGTATAGTGTTTTGTATTTAACCATCTTGTTAAACTCACTTTCTATCCATCGTTGCAATTCTTTATACCCAACCAACCCATTCTGAGTATCGTGAAGTTTTGTCTTAAGTAACTGGTGTTCAGATTCTGAAAAAGAAGAGGGTTTAAAACCATTTTTATTATGACTCAATAATGCTGTAAGTCCGCCACTGATATACAACTGTCGCCACTTTTGAACACTACTATGGCAATAGCCAGTGTTCTCAGATAAACTGCGTTTTGATATTCCTGTTTGTTCATGTTTCTTGCATTCTAGAAGCACTCTTAGCCTCTGAGCTAAAAAAGGCTGATGACTTTTCATGAGCTTTTTTATCTCTGGTAAGCTTTCCTGTATTGTAAAGATTATTGGTTTTGACATGTGCAAATATAGTTCTATTTATATTATAATCCAAATAAAATAAAAAATATTATTGGTCTATATTATATACAGAATTGGTAT
>CAZUCB010000179.1:0-4426 GCA_964618755.1 uncultured Bacteroides sp.
GGTGGTTTGGTTGGGGTAGTTATTTATTGATTTTATATTGTTTTCAATTATACCATTTGTAAACGAAACAAAATGGGCTTCATAACGAGAAGCATCAACTACATCATTAATTATATTATTAGAAGAATAAACGTCCAAAATGCCTGATGATAATACCCAATTATTATTCACCCATTCTTCATACTTTCCTGTTATTGAGTTTCCATTGGCATTGTAGGTGTAAGTATATTTACTAATATTTATCCACACATTGTTTTGCCATGATTCATATAAATAAGTAAGCATATTACCATTGGCATTATATGTGTAAGTATATTTAATAATATTTACCCAAGTATTGTTTTGCCAGTTTTCAAGTAATTCAGTAAGCTTATTTCCATTAGCATCATACGTAGTAGTAAATTTATTACCATTTACCCATGCATTGTTCTGCCAGTTTTCAACTATTTCAGTAAGTTTATTTCCATTGGTATTATAAGTACAAGTAGATATACTACTATTTATCCAAGCATTGTTCTGCCAGTTTTCAACTAATTCAGTAAGTTTATTGCCATTGGCATTATAAGTATAAGTAGATTTACTACTATTTATCAACGCATTGTTTTGCCATTGTTCTTGTAATTGAGTAAGTTTATTTCCATTGACATTATAAGTATAAGTATATTTGATATAATTTATCCAAGCATTGTTTTGCCATTGTTCTAGTAATTGAGTAAGCATATTCCCATTGGAATTGTAAGTACAAGTACATTTATTATTATTTACCCAAGCATTATTTTGCCATTTTTCTATTAAAAGAGTATACATATTTCCATTGGCATCATAAGCAAAAGTATATTTAGTGTCATTTACCCAAGTATTATTTTGCCATTGTTCCGAAAAAGAATTAAGCATATTTCCATTGACATCATAGGTACTAGTATATTTGGTGATATTAACCCAAGCATTGCTTTGCCATAATTCTAATAAATGTGTAAGCTGATTTCCATTGGCATCATAAGTATAAGTTTCTTTAGAATAATTTACCCATGCATTGTTTTGCCAACTTTCTGTTTTATTGGTTAACACATTTCCATTATTATTAAATGTTTGGGTTATTCGTTGTTTTAGATTATTACTATTATCATATGTTACTATCGTATCATAATTCCAAGTGATTGCATTGGTTGCTTTTTGTTTAAGGCTTGTATAATTAGGAATATTATTATGTAAAGGATAATTAATTGCTTCCTTGCCTAAGTTGGGTATAGGATGGGTTTTATGCTGTGCATTTGCAATGTTCATTATGCAAATTGCTATCAATAAAACATAAATTCTTTCCATAATCATAGTTTTAAGTTGTTGTTTATCTATATGTTACAAAACCTGACAGATTTTGAAAATCTGTCAGGTTTGAGGAATTAGGCTGTCAACTCACATAGCACCTGACAGTGTTACAAAGCTTAATCATACCTAATTAACAAATCCCTAAAAATTATCAGCTTTTATTTCAAAATAAGCCTGAGGATGATCGCAAACAGGGCAATTCATCAAAGCTTTTTCGCCATAATGAACATGACCGCATTTACGGCAAACCCACATAACCTTACCTTCTCTCTTAAATACTTTAGCTGTTTCGAGATTGTTGAGTAATTTTCTGTAACGGTCTTCATGTTCTTTTTCAATAGCAGCAATCAATTTGAACGACATTGATACTTTTTTAAACCCTTCTTCTTCGGCAATCTTAGAGAAAGCAGGATACAAATCTGTCCATTCTTCATTTTCGCCTTCAGCAGCAGCTTTTAAATTTTCAGCAGTAGTTGCTATCATTCCGGCAGGATAAGAAGCCGTAATTTCAACTACACCACCTTCGAGATAGCGGAAAAAGATTTTGGCATGCTGTTCTTCCTGAAGAGCTGTTTCTTCAAACATCGCTGCTATTTGTTCAAAACCTTCTTTTTTGGCTTGTTTCGCAAAAAACTGATACCGATTTTTTGCCTGCGATTCGCCTGCAAATGCTTTTAGCAGGTTTTTTTCTGTTTTAGTTCCTTTTATACTCATGATTTTTATTTTTTAATGAAACAAAAATAATCATTAATTTTGGAAAAAATATAAAATTGCATGGAATTAGTTTTTGCCACCAACAATACTCACAAAATAAAAGAGATAAGTCCTCTTATTACCAACAGTTTTCGTTTATTAAGCCTTTCAGACCTTAATTTTTTTGAAGATATCCCCGAAACACAAGCCACATTGCAAGGCAATGCTTCGCAAAAATCACATTATATATTCGATAGGTATGCTATCAATTGCTTTGCTGATGATACAGGGCTGGAAATAGAAGCCCTAAACGGCGAACCCGGTGTTTTTTCTGCACGCTATGCCGGCGAAGGATGCAATTTTCAGGATAACATTGACAAGGTGTTGCTAAAAATGCAGGGAATTACCCATCGAAATGCACGCTTTCGCACTGTAATTTCATTACTATTAGATGGAAAAGAATATTTTTTTGAAGGATATGTAAATGGTAAAATACTTACCGAAAAACATGGCAATGATGGTTTTGGCTACGACCCAATATTTATGCCCGACGACTACAGTATTTCGTTTGCAGAAATGACATTAGAAGAAAAGAATAAAATAAGTCACCGAGGTATGGCAGTCAGAAAACTTGCCGCATTCTTGAATAGTTGATAATTAGTCATTGTTGAGATGAACTAATTTAAATCCTGCAATTTATCTATTTTTGGCATCGTTACCTTTTTGAAATAAAAAAATATTTCTCTTATTGTTATTGAAACAAGCATAAATAACAAAATTACAGAACTTGCAAATCCAATTTTTTCGCCTGCAAAATAAGCCTTAGGTTCAAATTTAAATTCTATTTTATGATTGCCTTGAGGTATATTCATAGCTCTTAACACATAATTTGCACGAATATAAGGAACTAATTTTCCATCGAGATATGCATTCCAACCATTAGCGTAATAAATTTCAGAAAAAACAGCAAATTCATTTCTCTTAGCCGATGTTTGATACGTTAAATGATTCGGCTGATAATTAATTAGTTTAATAGTTGATGTAGAATCTTTTCCTTCTCTAAAATCTTTAATATAATCCTTAAATTTCTTATCAATAATAGCTGTAGAGGAAGGTTCAAATTTAGATAATGCATTAATTTCCGAATCAGGATTTTCTACTATTTTATAATTATCAACAAACCAAGCATTGCCCAAAGCAGCAACATTGCGTTGAGTTTGAGGACGCTTATTTTGATCTAAAGCAATAAAATATTTAGTATTCAGCATATTCAATACTTTTACATTGTTTTTGCTGATATGACGATCTATTAAATCCTGATAGCGACGTAATTTCGCTGCACTGTACCCTCCAATTGATTTATGAAAATAAGAAGTACTTGCATCAGTAAATGGTTTTCTTGCTACATTAAAAACCCTATAATTTGGGTCTTTATCTTCTGATATTAGCATATCAGCATCAGTAGGCTGAAGTGGTTTTTCAACATTATTTTTATCGGTAAAATTACCATTGTCAAAATATCTTTTGTTTACAGTAAACATATCAATAACAATCAGTAAAATAAATGCAGTAATGATATATTCTTTTTTGTATTTATTTTTAATAAATGCCCAGATACAAAAAGCTGCAAGCAGAATAAATAATAGCGAACGCCAGCAATCTAAAGTAAAAGCAGATCTTCTGTCAGTAATAATCGCATTCATTAACCATTCAGGATAAGGCAATTGACTATCAACTACACCTCTAAAATCAAAAAGTGAAGAACCTGCTAATGCAAAGAAAAGTGCTATTCCTCCCGTAATATAAATTGATAATTTACCATATTTTAAGATATCTGATTGATTTGTTTTTTTAGTAAATATTTGATTGAGTGCAAAAACACCCAATAATGGAATACATAATTCAGCAATAATCAAAATAGAGGAAACTGCTCTGAATTTAGAATACATTGGGAAATAATTGAAAAAGAACTGAGTTAAAGGAACAAAGTGCTTTCCCCAGGAAAGCATTATAGACAAAACCGTTGCTATTAACAAAACCCATTTTATGGGTGCTTTTACAATAAACAATCCTAATACAAACAAAAAAACAAAAATAGCACCGACATATACTGGCCCAGAGGTAAATGGTTGAGTTCCCCAATACAAAGGCATTTGATAAGTAATTTCTTTAATATTCGGAACTTTATTTTGCTTTAATATCGCAAAAGTCTCTGAGTTTTCGCCTAAACGACTAATTGATGAACCTCCTTTGAAATTAGGAATCAATAAAGTAAATGTTTCATCAATATTGTAGCTTAATTGTGTTGCATTATTAAAATCAATTTCATCTCTTTTCGTATTATTTTTTGCGGAAAGTTCAGATTTTTCTCTGGTAGATTCTTTTGAAAACTCATAGCCAGTCCAAA
>CAZUCB010000180.1:0-4416 GCA_964618755.1 uncultured Bacteroides sp.
TGAGTTTTCAATCTGGCATCCAGATAAAACCTATCTGATTTTAGGACAGAGTAATAAAATGGAAACATCATTGTTCCTCGACAAAGTTGAATCAGATGAAATTACAGTTTTAAAAAGACCATCGGGTGGTGAAACGGTTATATTAACTCCTAATACCCTTGTAATTTCTGCTGTTTTCGTCAATCCTGAAGTAAAAAGACCACATCAGTATTTTGCCAAGTTTAATGATTTTATCATTAAAGGTTTATCAATAAGTGGTATTGAAAATGTAAGTCATAAAGGTATTTCTGATTTAGCCATTGGTGAAAAAAAAATATTAGGTTCCTCTATTTACCATAAGAAAGACAAAATATTTTACCATGCAGTATTGAATGTAGCTGAAAGCATTGAGGTAATTGAAAAATACATACAGCATCCTAAACGTGAACCCGATTACCGCAAAGGCAGAGAACATGGCGAATTTGTAACATCCATTGTTCAGCACTATCCTGATATATCCATGAATGAAATTAAGGATGGGTTAAAAAAAGCTTTAAGAGAGTTTGTAAATTAAGTAATTAGGTTATTTAGTAATTAGGTTATTTAGTTATTAAGTTATTTAAGAAAAAGATAATATTGATTCGTTTTCAAACTTTAAAATAAACCAGACATTCAATACAATATAATTTTTTTATGAACTTTACTAACTTTATGAACTTTACAAACTTTATTAATTTTACAAACTTTTTAGAATTCAAATGAAAAAACATATCGTTATAGCATTTAGCTTCTTACTTGTTATATCAGCTTGTGCTCAACAAAATAAAAAAGACAATACCATGAATTACAATAAACTCACGCCTGAAGAAGAAAACGTAATTATCAATAAAGGTACCGAAAGACCTTTTACAGGAAAATATTATAAATTCAACGAAAAAGGAACATACAATTGTAAACGATGTAATGCAGCACTTTATAATTCATCTGATAAATTTGAGTCTAATTGTGGTTGGCCCAGTTTTGATGACGAAATAAAAGGAGCAGTTAAAAGAGTGTTGGATGCAGATGGAAGCCGAACGGAAATTATTTGTGCCAACTGCGGAGCTCATTTAGGCCATGTTTTTGAAGGTGAAAACCTGACAAAAAAAGACACTCGTCACTGTGTAAACTCTATCTCACTAAACTTTGTTCCGGCAGCTGAAATGCAAACTACTGATACAGCTATCTTTGCCGGAGGTTGTTTTTGGGGTGTAGAATACTTTTTTCAGAAAGAAGCTGGAGTGTTATCTACAGAAGTTGGTTATATTGGAGGTAAAACTATTAATCCGACATACAAAGATGTTTGCAATCATAATACAGGACATGCTGAAGCTGCCAGAATTATCTTTGATCCTACAAAAACTACTTATGAAAAACTGGCAAGACTCTTTTTTGAAATACATGATCCTACACAAACTGACAGACAAGGACCGGATGTAGGAGATCAATACCGTTCCGAAATATTCTATTTCAATCAACATCAAAAAGAAGTAATTGAAAATTTAATTCATCTTTTAAAAGCAAAAGGTTTAAATGTTGTAACAAAACTAAGCCCTGCAACTACTTTCTGGAAGGCCGAAGATTATCACCAGCAATATTACGAACACAAAGGAAGCAGACCTTATTGTCATGGATATGTAAAGAGGTTTTAGGCGTTTGTAAGGTATAAGTTTGGTGTAAAATAATTATTGACTTTTAAGGATTTATAAGAGAAATGTATTATATTTCCTCTATAAATAAATTGTATCAAAAGCCTTCAAATGAGTAAAAAGTTCAAAAGAGCAATTGGAAATTTTTCTACTGCTAAATGCTGCACCTTACGAAAGCCTTTATTATGATTAATCCAAAAAGGAAGTGTATGGTCGATCTCTTACAGATGGCATCACAAGAAAAAAATGCAGAAAGGAGATATTGCTGGCATAGGAGGGAATTATAATGGATTGGATTTTATGTTATTGCATATTCTTTATTGTATAATAAAAAGGTCTCAGTCATAATTATTTTAGATTGATTATTTTATAATAAATGAATGTATAAGAACCATATATTACTGAATAATTATTAGATTAAACCTTCAAACACATTAAAAATTAATCATTTATGATTTATTTAACAAAAATTATTTACCTTGCTATTTTATTTTATTCTACTTTTACAAAAACTTTTAAAATTAAACAACTATGAAGAAAATTGTATTAATAATTTTAGCACTTGGTTTTATTGGAATAAGTGCTTGTAAAAAGGAATCAACTACTACCACTACCACAACTACTCCAACAGACCCAGGCACAACATTTTTGGCTTCGACTACCCCAATGAAAAAATCTGCTGTTTTAGAGGATTTTACAGGTGTTCGTTGCGGTTATTGTCCTGATGGTCATACTATCGCTAAAGCAATGGAAACAGCTAATCCAGGTAAAGTTGTTGTGATTTGTGTTCATACAGGTAGTTATGCAGAACCATCAGCCGGTTGGGCAAATTTTACAACTCCTTTTGGAGCTGCAATAGCTGCTCAGACTGCTTTGACTGGCTTTCCTGCTGGTACTGTGAATCGTCAGGTTTTTTCAGGATTTGGTCAGACTGCAGGTGGAACAGCTATGAGTAGAAGTAAATGGGCAGCAGCTGCCAGTCAGGTATTGCTTGAAAATGCTCCTGTAAATATTGGTGCTAAAGCAACTTATAATGCCACTTCCAAAGTACTTACCGTTAAAGTAGATTTGTATTATACAGCTAATGAAACACTTCCGAATAATATCAACGTTGCTTTTCTGCAAAATAATCTGATTAGCAAACAATCCGGAGGAACCCCTGATCCAAATAACTATGTTCAAAACAACGTTCTTCGTCATTTATTAACAGGACAATGGGGGGAAGTTGTTCCTGCTACTTCTACTAAAACAGGTACAAAATATTCAAAAACATATACCTATACGGTTCCTGCTGATTATAATGGTGCTACTATTCCTCCAGGAGGTGGTGCAGTGAACATTGCAAATTGCGATGTTGCAGTTTTTGTAGCAAGAGGTCAGAAAGAAATTCTTAATGCCATAAAAGTAAAGGTTCAATAATAATTTTCAAAGAATTTTCAGGAGGTTGTCTCAAAAGGACAACCTCTTTTTTTATTCTGAAATTTCATCATTGGGAATATCATGCTGAAATGCACGTTCATCTAATTTTAAAAAGTATCTTTCAACAAACTAATGATATGTTTTAAGTTAGAATTCGTTTACAAAATTAAATCATATACTTTCATTGAAAGATAAAGTTGCTGTCTTGATTTTTATTGGGCTTGCTTATAAATCACAAATTTTTATGTAAGTTTGCGGTGAATTTTATACACCAAAATATTCAAAAGCTACACAAAGCCTCCAAATTAAGCAAGCATTACCTTTGGTAAGGTTATAATATTGTTAGCTGCAATGCAGCTAACAATATGCAATGAAACAGAAATTTGAAAATTAACAAAACCGTCCAAATGGACATATAAAAAGGTATTATGGAAAGGTACAGAAAAGTATTATTTATTGTTAGTGCTATTTCTTTCTCAATATTATTAGAATTTTCATCGTTGTCATGCATTTCTCAAAACCTCACGACTCGCGGTCCTGATGGTATGGGTATGACAGATAATTATGATTTCTATATTCTCTTTCTAAATAATGAAGGCAGAATAACCCTCGCTATGGCATTTCCAAATGATACAATTCATATATGTCCATACATGTTGCATACTCCAAATATTTATGAATTTAAGGCAGTTTCTGGTCATGAATTTGGTCATTATTACAATTATGTTTCACATAATGAAGTGATAAGAACTGATACTTTAAAACAAGATGTGAAAATTGACTATATAATTGATTCAGTTTATTGGAATACGCCTCCGGATTTAAATAAAATTATTTACAAAGGTTATGATGGTTCTTCTGTTGAAAAAGCAATTATAATAAAAAATGCTACTACCATGAAAGAAGGTATAGCTGCAGAATATGCTTATTTAGAGAAAGAACTTGGACAGAGGGGAATAGCCTGGAAACCAATGGGGCAATACTTACTTCCCAATTCTAGAAAATATTATGATATAATAAAAGTAAAAATTATTGAAACAAACGAAATAAATTACATTTGTTTTGATATAACTAAGTTCTTTGGAAAGTTTTAATTTTTCTATATTGAAAACTAAAATGCTTACATAGCTAGCCCGTTGGGTGCATAGCTCCCGACGGGTTTTTTGTTAAAATAATTTTGAGTTTCAATATTATTATTACTTTTACAATATCATTTAAATCAACTAATTATTTGTAACAAGATTTGAAAAGAACACTTAATATAATATCTTCGACTATAGTAATTGCAATTATTATCATTTCAGTATTTATAAGATTTATTGGATTTATT
>CAZUCB010000181.1:0-4409 GCA_964618755.1 uncultured Bacteroides sp.
GAGCGGTAAAATTCAAACCAATAAGTTGCAATATTCTTTTCGGATTTCAAGGTATTATATTAAAATTACTTCTACATTTGGACATTCAAAAAAAGAGCATTTATGCCCAAACAGAAAAAAGCTTACTTATTTGCTATCCTTGCAGTTATTTGCTGGTCAACAGTGGCAACTGCCTTTAAAATTGCTTTAAGAAACTGTGATTTCCTTCAATTGTTGTTTTTTTCGTCACTGGTTTCAAGCATTGTTTTATTCCTGATACTGGTTTTTCAAAAAAAAATATCCTTAGTTCGTAATATTAGCCGTTCTTCTTTCATTCATTCGGTATTGTTGGGTTTTTTGAATCCGTTTTTGTATTATACAATATTGTTTAAAGCCTATTCCGTTCTTCCTGCTCAGGAAGCGATGACTCTTAATTATACATGGCCTGTAATGCTTGTACTCTTAGCAATTCCATTACTAAAACAATCGTTAACATTGAAAAGTATGTTGGCTGTTTTAATAAGTTTTACAGGTATTTTTATTATCTCTACCAAAGGAAATCCGATGAACTTTAATTTCAGTAATGCATTGGGTGATGGATTGGCCATTGGAAGTTCTGTAATCTGGGCGTTGTTTTGGATTTATAATGTGAAAGATAAAAAAGATGATGTTGTAAAATTATTTTTGAACTTTTTATCAGGTAGCCTATTTTCAGGGATATTGATGCTGTTGTTTTCCGACTTTTCTAAATTCAGTGTCACAGGTTTACCAGCAATTGTTTACATTGGAATTTTTGAAATGAGTGTTACATTTGTTTTTTGGCTGTCGGCTTTAAAATATTCATCAAGTGCAGATAAGGTGAGTCAGTTAATTTTCTTGTCACCATTTTTATCACTGTTATTTATACATTTTATTATAGGAGAAAATATTGAAGTTTCAACACTTATAGGCTTGTTTTTTATTACGTTAGGAATTATTATTCAGCAAACTTCGCTAATATTCTTTAAAAGAAAATAAAAATATTTATCTTTGTCAATATTTACAGAAACATGAACATCTACCAATCTATCATTGAAAAGAAAAACAGAGGACAAAAGCAATTTGCTGTTTTAATTGATCCTGACAAACCATCAGATATTGAATTGCTCCAAATTGCAAAATTATCTAATGCTTCTAATGTTGATTACTTTTTTGTTGGCGGAAGTTTACTTACGAATGACCATTTAGAAAAATGCATACTAACCTTAAAAGAACATTCGGATATTCCTGTAGTTCTTTTTCCAGGGAATAATTTGCAAATCAATAAAAATGCAGATGCAATACTTTTACTTTCATTGATTTCGGGAAGAAATGCAGAGATGTTGATAGGTAAACATGTAATTGCAGCGCCTTATTTAAAAGAAAGCGGATTGGAGATTATTCCAACCGGCTATATGTTGATTGACAGCGGCAAACCTACAACCGTTACTTATATGAGCAATACTTTTCCAATTCCAGCTGATAAAGATGATATTGCTGCTTGCACTGCTATGGCAGGCGAAATGTTAGGTTTACAGTTAATTTATATGGATGCCGGCAGTGGTGCATTAAATCCTATTTCTACAGCAATGATAAGCAATGTTAGAAAACACACAACTTCACCTATTGTAACCGGCGGAGGGATTAAAACACCTGAAAAAGCAATTGAGAATTGCAAAGCAGGTGCCGATATTATTGTTGTGGGCAATGCCATTGAAAAAACAGCCGATTTGATTAAAGAAATTGGAATAGCAGTTAGAAGCTTCCCTTGTTAAATTAATGATGAATTGAAAATTATTGCTTAAAAATCAAAGTGGAATTTATTGATAAAATATTAAGTATCCTCGTAGTGTATCAATCATTGATATTCACAATTTTATTTGGCTTTTTTTATTTAAAAACAATAAACAAGCCTTTTAAAATCCTAGGTATTTTTATGTTTTTTTCAACCCTATACTTCGGGTTTAGCTTATCCTACTACTATGCTAATTATAATTTGCTTATTTATACTTATTATTTAAGTTTACCTGTAGCACTTTTGTTTTTCCCAATTTTTTATCTTTATATCCAATCATTAACGCAAAGAAATTTTAATTTTTCAAGAAAAGATTGGGTGCATTTTATTCCCGCAATTTTGATTTTAGTTTTAAACTTGCCCTATTTATTTCTATCTTTTGAAGAAAAACATTGGTTTGTATCTGGAGGTTATGGACAAATCACCGATAATTCTTTGATTATTTATTTAAGGAATATTAATAGATTAGGTGTTTTTGGAATTATAAATCTTCAATTATTGATTTACATCTTTTTATCTGTATTTTTTTATAAAAATTACAAACATGAGATTGAAAATATTTTTTCATACAAAGAAAATGTTGATTTAAAATGGATAAAAGTGTTGATTATCTTTTTTTTGGCTTTGTTTATTATGATTGATACAGTGCATTTCTTTAGCATAAAAACCAATGTGCCACATCGCATTTTATTTAATGCTTCAATGTTGATATTCAATATTTTTATATTTGCTTATGGTATGTATCAAAAAAATATTTTTGCAAAACCCAATTTGCAAGAAATCAAAACATTTGCCTTCTTATCAGACATCAAAAAAGAAAGTGTTGTAAATGAAATATTCGCAGAACAAGAAGATTTAACTGTAGTTGCAACTGATGAAGATGAAAAAATTGCATCCAAATATCAAAAGTCGTCATTAACAGATATTCAAAAAAATCAAATTATTGAAACGCTGGAAAAATACATGAAAGGAAAACCATACTATTACAGCAATTTGACAATTGACGAGGTGGCAGATGCTTTACAAACCAATTCAAAATACCTTTCGCAAGTAATTAATGAGACGCATCAGAAAAATTTTTATACCTATATCAATATATTTCGAATCAATGATTCAATGGAAATGCTATTATCAAACCAATTTGAAAATTATTCGATGGAGGGAATAGCAAAAACTGTTGGATTTAACTCAAAATCTTCTTTTTATTCAGCATTCAAGAAATATACTGGATATACTCCAACTGAATTTAAAAAGAGAGAAAGCACTAAAAATTAAGATAAAAATCTTTGGTTAAATCCTTAAATTCATCCGTGTAAGATGAATCTTCATTAAGAATATTAAGGGAAGTCATTTTAAAATTTGTTTTCGACTTGCTAAATTCCATTAGCATACGATTTGGTGCTAATCCTTTTCTGGAAACTACTTCGGTTTGATGATTGCAAAAAAGCCCGTTTAATTCGGCAATACGTTTCAATGAAATGCTTTCAGTAATAGGCAATATGATACAGCTTTTACCTTGTGGTGATAAAAGTTTTGCAATTCCTTTTACAAGGTCGTCAAACGAAAGTGTATCCGTATGCCGAGCCAAATTACGGTGAAACTGATTACTTTTCAGCGCATTTACAAAAAAAGGCGGATTGCTGACTATTAAATCATACGTAATTGCAGATGCAGTTGAAAAATCCTGAAAAGAAGTATTGTATAACTTCATTTTGCTCTTCCATGGAGATTGATTGAAATTAGATTCAGCTTGTTCAGCTGAACTTTTATCGATTTCAACAGCATCCACTGAAGCATCGAATCGTTGTGCCAACATCAAGGCGATAATACCTGCTCCTGTTCCAATATCCAACATTCGCAACGTATTTTCAACATTGCTCCATGCGCCCAACAATACTGCATCCGTTCCTATTTTCATCGTTGAGCAATCATCAGAAAGCTCAAATTGTTTGAAACGAAAAGTTTTTTTCATTATTCCAAGTACAAATCTATCAGTCCTTCGGGAGCTTGAATGGTAATTTGTTTGTTTTTACGGTCAACACTTAACACAATATCGTCGATGACAGGAATCAGAATCTCTTTGCCACTGCTATGTAATAACTGCATAATAGGCTGAGCAGGATGATCCATAATTTTATCGATTTTACCTATATTCCCTTTGTTTTTGTCAATTACCTCAAAACCTATTACCTCATGGAAATAAAACTTATTGCCAGTTAGCTTCGGAAGTCGTTGCAATGGTAAATACAATTCTTTTTTAATCAGCAATAACGAATCTTCAGGTTTTACATCCTGTAGTTTAATATAGGCATTATGGTTGTTCAAACGCAACGATTCTATTAAGAATGGCACCAAACCAGTTTGTAATTCTATCAAAACTGAATCCAGATTTTCATAATACGTTGGATCATCCACATCAAAATAGCATACCAATTCTCCTTTATAACCAAATGGTTTGGTAATAATTCCTAAATAAAAACAATCTTCCTTTTTCATAAAAAGAATTTATATTACTAATTTTTAAACTATTAAAAATGCGTTGGCTTTTATAAAGCTTAGGTGCTTAAATTTCTTCACTTATTTTATTTCCTCTGCTCCATATATAAATCGAGCAAAC
>CAZUCB010000182.1:0-4400 GCA_964618755.1 uncultured Bacteroides sp.
ACAATAGCAATATAAAACAATACAAATGCTGTATTTAGGCTTAGTTTAATAGGCAAATTTTCAATGTTTATCCAAGTACTGATAAAATACAGCAGAAGTGCCAACCCTGTGAAGAGTCCTATTTTCTTTAAATCGTAATTAATATGATAATGTTTTTGTCCTAATAAATAGGAAATAAACATGATACTAAAATAACAAATCAGTGTTGCCCAAGCAGCACCCATATAACCAAAAACAGGAACCAACCAAAAATTGAGCACTAATGTAATAATTGCACCAAATACTGAGATATAAGCCCCATACATGGTTTTGTCGGTAATTTTATACCAAATAGATAAATTGTAAAACACGCCTAAACAAAGATTTGCCATTAACAATATTGGAATTATAGCTGCACCTACTCTATATTCTTTCCCTACAAAAAAGATAATCAAATCAATATACATCATAACGCCCAAAAATATAAAAGCACACACAATAATAAAATACTTCATCACATCTGCATATATTTGGCGTGCATCTTCACGACTGGCATGAGAAAAGAAAAAAGGTTCAGCTGCAAACTTAAAAGTTTGAATAAATAAAGTCATCAAAATAGAAATTTTATAACATGCTCCATAAATTCCTAATTGAGCCATTGGATTTTCAGAAACAGGCACTAAATGTTTGAGCAAAATACGATCAAATGTTTCATTTACAATACCTGCCATTCCCCAAATCATAATAGGCAAAGCATACTTAAGCATTTGTTTCCATAATTTCTTATCGAAATACAATTTTATTTTTAATATATCGGGAATCAATAATAGTAAAGTAATTACAGTAGCTAAGAGGTTTGAAATAAAGATATAACCAACACGAATTGAAGGATTGTAAAACTGATGAAGTATATCTCTTACAAATCCATTTTCTACATTTTTGTCAATCCATGGACATAGTACAATAAAAAATAAATTAAAACCAAGCTGTAAAGCAATATTTACAGATTTAAGTAATGCAAATCGACGGGCTTTATTCATTTCTCTTAATCGAGCAAAAGGAACTGCACTCAGTGCATCTAAACCCAAGATCCAGGCAAACCAAATAATATATTCAGTATGATTGGCATAACCCAAAACCGATGAGATTGAAGGTGCAAATAAACAAGCAAGAAGAATGAAAAAAAATGAGCTGAAAAGTAGCGAAATAATAGAAGTACTATAAACATTTTCCGAGTTTTCCTTTTTTGAAAAACGGAAAAAAGCTGTTTCCATACCGTAAGTTAGAATTACCATCAAAAAAGCAACATAAGCATATAATTCTGTAACTACGCCATACTCACCTGGCACAAGAACATACGTATAAAGTGGTACAAGAAAATAATTTAACAAACGTCCTACTATTGTAGGTAAACCATATATGGCAGTTTGGCCGACAAGCTTCTTTAATGGATTCAAAATTATAACTGATTGTAGATTTTATATTGCAAACCTACATGATTTTTTTTGTTTTTTGCAAAAAGAAATGTAATAAAATAAAAAAAATCCTTGCTCTCACAGAACAAGGACCTTTTTTTGTCATTTATTAGGGTTATCGTTTTTTTTATCTAATGTAAACTTAATAGGTAAGTTAAACTGAACCCTTACTGCTTTGCCATTTTGCATTCCGGGTTTCCATTTTCCGCTCATTAATTTCACAACTCTAATAGATTCCTTATCAATTAATAGATTTACACCTCTGAGAACTTTTACTTTTGAAATAATACCATCGGTTTCAACAACAAATGTAACATAAACAGTTCCTTCAATCCCTTTTTCTTTCATTTCTTTTGGATATGAAACATTTTCTTTAATAAAATTCATCATTGCTTCTTGTCCTCCAATAAATTCAGGAGTTTTTTCTACAACTGCGAAAACTTCTTTTTGCGTTTTCTTATCTTTTGGTTTTTGTTGTAAACTTTCTAATACTAAGTTACTATTAGTAGAAATAATGGGAGTAAATAGTGTCGTGATTTTTTTTGAATCTACTCTGTTCTTTGCAATAGCAAAAGCTTTTTCTGCTTTTAAAGAAGGGAATAAACATAAAAGAATAAACATTGGTATTATTAGCAAATATTTTGCCAACGATATACCTTTTGATTTTGATTTTGTCATCATGATAATACGTTTTTTTATTAATGAATTAAAATTGTTTTCTGGCGTTAGAAGCTTAACTCCTGTTGCAACTGAAAGTAAAAGCGACTGATAGCCTTGTTTTTCGTATCCTAAACTGATTACACCTTGGTCGGCAATATATTCGTGAACTTCACGTATCGAAGTACGGTACCACCAAACAATAGGATTAAACCAATGTAAGATACAAACCATTTCAACCAGCAAAATATCAATAGTATGAAATTGTTTCACGTGAACTTGCTCATGAGCAATTATTTTTTCAATATCATTAAAATTGCTTTTTGGGTTGATAAAGATTAAATTAAAAAATGAAAATGGGGGATGATCATCCGTATATATATGGTTAGAAATTGCTTTATTAGAAGCTGATTTTAAGTATAAACGTATAATTTGCATAATCTGAAACAGTAATCTGATAAATAAAATAGCAGCAACTACAATATAAATACTAAAAATAATTAATAACCAATTAATTACAGAGTTTTCTTTAGTAGATATAACAATTGGATTTAAGGCAATTTCCTGTAAAGTAGTTACTTGCGAGATACTATTGATGGAAATTGCAGAAACTGTTTGCAAGAAAGGAAAAAATAAAACAGAACTTAGAATTGAAACTAACAAGAAAATTCTATTTATTAAGAAATAAGTTTCATTTTTAAAAGTTAAGCGATAAAAAATAATCAATAAACTTAAAAGTAATGTTGATTTTATAAGATAAAGAATGAACGTTTCCATGGGTTTATCATTTTTTTTGTTTGATAATTTCTTGATCTACTATATTTTTTAACTCTTCAAGTTCTTTGAGTGATAATTTTTTTTCTTCGGCAAAAAAAGACACCAATTGGCGAAAAGAATTACTAAAATAATTTTTCACTACACCACCCATCAATTCTTTACGATAGTCTTCTTTGGCAATCAAAGGATAATATTGATGAGTTTTTCCGTAAGCTATATAACCTACAAATCCTTTTTTTTCTAGTATTCTAACGATAGTTGAGACAGTATTATATGCTGGTTTAGGTTCTTCCATGCGTTCTAGTATATCTTTTACGAATCCTTGCTTGATTTCCCAAATCAATTGCATTACTTGTTCTTCTGCTTTTGTTAATTCTTTCATTTATTTATATTTTGTTAAACAGGTGAAATAGTTATTTTTAGAATATTCTATTTAATATTTACACTCAAGTTTCGCCAATGGAATTCCCATAATACATTCATCTCACTTGGAATTCTTTAGAAAATTGACATTTCATTATTTTTACAAATAAAATTTCGGTACAAAGATACAACTAAAAACATAGTTATACAACTATTATTTTAGTTATTTTGTTAAAAATAAAAATATATTTTATATATAATTGAATTTATGATATTTAAATACACACTTTCTGTTGAAGTGATATTTTTAACGTTTAAATAAAATTTTGTATCGGAAAGGAAGTTTATTTAATCGGACTATATAATCAATCGAAATTCTTTATCAAACAAATCAGTAATATCTTCATTATTTGTTAAATGATGGGTTACAATACCTAAATTTTCTGCTGCATTAATATGCTGAATAGAATCATCAATAAACAAGGTTTCTTCAGGAATAATTTGTTGCTCTGCAAAAACAAACTCAAAAATTTCTTTGTTTGGTTTTCGCATCTTAATTTCATGAGAAAAATAAGCTTTCTCAAAAATTTCATTAAAATATTTATATCCATATTTTTGTAAATAAGTAATATAAATATCATAATGTATTTTATTGGTATTACTCAAAAGGTATGTTCTATATTTTGTTTTCAACTCTTTTAATAATAAAATTCTCTTTTCGGGTAGATCAAGAATAATCTTATTCCAAGCATAATCAATACATTCGTTGCTTAATTTTTTTCCAGATATTTTTCTAATCCCATCTCTGAATTCCTGCGGGTTAATTAATCCAATTTCTAAATTATCAAACAATTGATTTTGTGAAGCTTTTGAGTATAAATTTTCGAAATTATGAAATCCAATTTCTTTAAAAGCTTCTACTGTAAGTTGATAATCAATATTTAAAACAACTCCACCAAAATCAAAGATGATGTTTTTTATCTTTTCTATGTTTTGCATTATTTTTTAAAATTAAATTTGGTATTTATGCACAATTTAGTAATTTTGCAAGCTCAAAAATAGCTACTGCTATTGGTCCTATAGCTCAGTTGGTTAGAGCAACTGACTCATAATCAGTAGGCCCCTGGTTCAAGTCCAGGTGGGACCACA
>CAZUCB010000183.1:0-4335 GCA_964618755.1 uncultured Bacteroides sp.
AAGATAATTCATTTTGATTCATTTAAATAGCTATGGAATTAATAAAGCTTTCTTCAGAGCAGCGAATTAAAGAATTATTTGATAATCATTTTCATAATCTGGTGTTTCATTCATTTAAGATTACAAATAATTATTGTCAGTCGGAGGAAATTGTTCAGGATGTTTTTGTTAAAGTGTGGCAGAATTATGAACAAATCGTAGCTATTTCTGACCATAAAGCTTATTTATACAAAGCAGTTTACAATTCGAGTCTCAATTACCTGAGGCATTTTAAAATCAGGCAAAAACATAATGAAGAAGTAGCATATACTTTTGATGAAGCCGAAAAGCCAATTGAAGCATCAATTTTAGAAGCCGAAAACAATAAGCGAATCCTCATGGCTATCAATAAGCTTCCTGAAAATTGGAAAGAAGCTATTGTTTTGAGCAAATATGATAAACTTAAATATCACGAAATTGCAATTAAAATGAATATTTCACAAAAAACGGTTGAAAAATATATATCAAAAGCATTGTCGTTCTTACGAAAAGAATTGGCAGATTTACTTATAACAATTGCCATACTATTAAATTTTATAAAATAAGTGTAGGGTAAAATAAGAAACGAGTGTTTTACATTTAGAAAGCGATGAAAAAAGCAAAGGAACATATTGATGAAACCATATTGCTCAAGATTATTGAGAATACGGCTGATGTTAATGAGCGAAGTCTTTTTAAAAGTTGGATTGAATCTTCTGATATGCATGCAGAAACATTTGAACAACTAAAAAAAGTGAACCAACTAACATCTATCGATATATTTAACAAACAGAAGAATTGGGAATCGGTGCTGAAAAAAGTAAAAGAAGAAAAGGCAATACCTGATTATATTGAACTACCAATAGCGCAGCGCTCAACAATTACATTACAGTTGAGAACTTTTATGCGTTATGCTGCAATGCTTCTGATTCTTTTGGGTGTTTCGTTCCTGATTAAAATCGTCGTTTTCGATTCTCAGCAGCTTACCATTTCCGGTAAGGATATGAAGTTACATGAAGCTTATACACTTGCTGATGGTTCGAAAGTTTACTTAAATGGAAATTCAGAAATCTCTTTTTCAAAGAAATTTGGAATAAAAGAACGGAAAATAACACTGAAAGGTGAGGCATTTTTTGAAGTTCAGCGAAATGAGAAAATGCCGTTTAGTATAACAACTTGTAAAACCACCACAGAAGTATTAGGGACAAGTTTTAATGTGTATTCAGAATTATCGGGAAAAGTAAAAGTATCAGTTGTTACAGGAGTTGTAAGTTTTTATTCGGGCGAAAAAGAAAACGGGCTTAAGCTTGTTGCAGGCGAACAGGGATCATATAATCCAGATTTGCAAAAAATTGTGAAGGATAAAAATGTGGATATGAATTTACTGGCATGGAAAACCGGAATTCTATATTTCAACGAAACTCCGATTACGGATGCATTTAATTTGCTTCAAAAGCAGTATTCGCGCGTATTTGTTTTTGAACACAAACAAGGTAGCATACCTTTACTAACAACAACAATTGATAATCAGACATTGGAAGCTGTTTTGGATGAGTTAAATCTTTTATTAAACACCAAAAATGTATGCAAAAATGACACGATTTTTTTCAAATCCATCATTAAATAAATTAATTTCACTTATTTGTTTTTTACTGCTCTTCCAGATATGTTATGCACAAAATGAATTGCTTGAACGCAAAATAAATGTGCCTGATTTTAAAGGAACAGCAAAGTCGCTCTTAGATCAGATTAGCCAAAAAGAAAATATTGTATTTGCTTATTCAAGCGAAATATCACTTAATTATGAAATAAGCTTTCAGAAGAAAGCGATTACATTAAAAGAATTTCTCGATAATATATTAAAAGGAAAACCAATTGGGTATAAAGCTAAAGGAAATAAAGTGCAATTATTCCCCAAAAAAGAACTTTCTTTTGAACCAGGTAGCTTAACCCAATCAGTAAGAGGTTGTGTTGTTGATGCAGACAGTAAATTACCACTATTTGGTGCAGCAGTTTTAATACCAGGCAGTGATCCATTAATTGGAACAGTTACTGATTTGAAAGGTAATTTTAGATTGGAAAAAATACCTATTGGTAGAATTTCACTGAAAATATCTTATATGGGTTATGAACCCAAAATTATCTCGAATATTGAAGTAAATTCAGGTAAGGAAGTAGTCCTGAATATAAACATGCAGGAGTCTGTTTTTACACTGAAAAGTTTGGTTATTAAGCCTAACCAGAGAAAAGGAGAAACCACAAATGAAATGTCTCTGCTAAGTACACATTCTATATCACTTGAACAAACAAAACGTTATACTGGTAGCATGGAAGATCCTGCTCGTGTTGTTAGTAGTTTTGCCGGTGTTGCAGCTTCTCCTGATGGAAGCAGTGATATCATTGTGAGGGGAAATTCGCCCAAATACATGCAATGGCGTTTGGAAGGGGTAGAGATTTTAAGTCCCTATCACATGGATGATCAAAACGCTTCATTTGGAGCACTTACTGCTTTAAACAATAATTTATTAGCTACATCAGATTTTTACACAGGGGCATTTTCCCCCGAATATGGCGATGTTTTATCTTGTATTTATGATGTAAAACTCAGAACCGGAAATAATGAAAAGCTCGAAGCAACTTTAGGTGTTGGTATTATGGGAACTGATTTAACGTTGGAAGGACCTTTTAAAAAAGGCTATGCAGGTTCATATTTAATAAATTACAGGTATTCTACCATTTCTTTAATAAAAAAACTCGGTTTAGTGGATGTTCCTGGTGCATTGAATTATCAAGATGCAACTTTTAAAGTAGTTTTGCCTACCAAAAAAGCAGGCACTTTTTCTTTCTTTGGTTTAGGAGGTTTAAGCGGTGTTTCAATGGAGAATATGTCAGTTACCGGCTTATCTACACCCGGTAGCACCATAAAGAATGCATTTATCAGTAAAGATTTCGATAAGTCTAATTACCTTTTAAACCTTGGAATGAAACATACTTTAAGTATTAATAATAAAAGCTATATTAATACAACGCTTTCATTTTCAGGAAATGGAATTAAAGATGATATTTTTGAGTCGGATACTATAAAAATATTTGGTAGTAATGGTGAATTTATCAAAGATTCTGTAACTAACAAAATGCAAACTTTTAAAAACAGGATAAATAATTCAATTTATAGAGCAGCAATAACTTATAACAATAAAATTAATTCAAAAAACAAAATACAAATAGGTGTTAAATATAGTTTGTATAGCTATAATTATAAACAAAATATGTTTAATATTGAAGCAGATACAGTTTTAGATGTAACAGATTTTAATAACAATGCAAGTGCAATAAATAGTTTTATAAGTTGGAAACATAGTTTTAATGAAAATTTTTCTATTGTGGCTGGTTTGCATAATTCAAATATACTATTAAACAATAAAACAACGCTTGAACCAAGAATAGCAATAAACTGGAAATTGAATATTTCAACTTCGATTCACGCCGGCTATGGCAAACATAGTAGCATGGAAAGAGTACACAATTATTTTACAAAAGTATTACAAACAGATGGCAGTATAACAGAACCTAATAAAGATCTTGATTTGCTTAAAGCTGATCATTTTGTTTTGGGTTACGAAAAACGATTTAGTGATAAATTAATGGCAAAGTTAGAGTTTTACTATCAAAACCTTTATAATTTGCCAGTTGAAAACAAAGATTCAAGTTATTATTCAACCATAAACGAAGGAATTGATTACAGATATGTAGCATTAGTAAACAAAGGAATTGGTAAAAACTACGGAGTAGAGGTTACCGTAGAGCGGTTTTTCGATAATAATTATTATTTTTTAATTAATGGCTCTTTGTTCGAATCAAAATACAAAACCTTAGAAAATGTATGGAGAAATACACGATACAACAATAACTATTTAATTAATATATTGTGTGGAAAGGAATTTAAAAACTTTGGTAAAAAACATAACCAAACTCTTGCTATAAATGCAAAAGTCTTTTTTGAGGGAGGTCAAAGATCTATTCCATTACTTAGAGATGCTCAAGGAAATATAGCTGTTGACCCTGCAAACAATAAATATTGGGATTATAAAAATGCTTACAACAATAAACTTGATAATATTTTTCAAATAAATTTATCGTTAAGTTATAAGTTCAACAGGCTTAAAGCCACACACGAAATATTCCTCGATTTGATGAACATTACTGACAATAAGAGCAGGATGTCGGAATACTACGATGAAAACAAACCTAACAAAATCGGTTATTTGACAGCTTTTGGTTTTTTTCCTAATTTAATGTACAGGATATATTTTTAAT
>CAZUCB010000184.1:0-4313 GCA_964618755.1 uncultured Bacteroides sp.
TTGGTTGTTCTTATAACTTTTTTAATTAAAATTATTTTGGATCAGTCTCAAAAGTTGTGGGATTAAAAAATTAAGCAAATAATTTAGCGATTCTAAAAAGGAAAAAGTTAATATCATTTACACCTCTAAATTGCGATCTAAAAGCTTTGATTTTAGCATTAAAGGATTCAGCAGAAGCATTTGTACTTCTATTATTGAAGTAGTTTAAAATATGCTTATAGTTATTAATAATGGTTTTTGATATTGTATTAAAAGATTTAAATCCAGATTTATCAACCATTTCATGCCATTTTGCCAAACGAGTGTATGCGTATATTTTGATTTTAGTATGTGTATAAATATCGGATAAAGCGCGAGTTATTTCATAAGCAGATTTAATGTCAGGATATTTCTCAAAGAGTATTTGTGCTCGTTGTTTCTGTGATTCAGACCAGTTATCCTTATTTTTGTATAGTACATATCGGCTACGAGCCAGTAACTGTTTAAGTGTATCTCCATTTTGAAGAACTTCAGGATTGTATTCTTTTTTGCTTTTTTTAGCAAGTTCTATAGCTTCATTTTCTGCATCAATTGCTTGCCAACGATGCTTTATTCTTATCTCTTGCAAAGCTTCTGTTGCCAGTTGCTGAACATGAAAACGGTCAATTACAAGAACTGCATTTGGGAAGGATTTTCTTACGATCAGGCTCATATTTGGAGCTAAATCTAATGTTACTTCCAGTACTTTCTTTCTTTTACTTATGGGTATTTTGCCAAGCATATCAATAATACTTTCAGCCTTTGTACCTTCAAGTATCGCTACAACAGAACCTCTTTTGCCTTTGCGTTCTTTATTGGTTATGATGGTATATAGTTCGCCATGACTCAATGATGTTTCATCGATAGATAAAAATGGACCAATATTCTCGGTAAAAACCATACCCTGTTTTGCATTCTTGCGATATTCCCATTGTTCATAATCGCTTAGCCTGGTCTTATATTGCCGTTGTAGTTTCTTACCATTCACGCCATAAAACGAACCTATGGTTTGAATATTACAGGCTTGGGTATCGACTGATCTCTTTTAAAAAAGACGCAAAATCTTTTGTGATTCGCGTGCCTTTGGCTACTAAGTTCCAGTCTCTGAAAACTACTTGCCCACTGCTTTCATTAAGCCATCTACGTCGCTTTATGTGAAGATAAACCTGCATTCCACGAATCGGAAAATCTTGTATTGTTACTTCTTTAAAAAAGCCTTTGGAGGTGAGTTTATCCTTAACAAACTCTTCAGGTTGTTTATTAATCTCATCTAAATAGAGATGAAGTTCTTCTTCCGATTTAGTATAATTATTTAATTCAAAATAATTTTCTATTCCTTCTGGTAAAATTAATCGTAGTAATTGGTTAAATGATTCGTGCATCCGTTCGCCTTTTTTTCGACAAAGTTCGCCTTTTTTTCAAATTCCCCCACAACTTTTATACTTGATCCCTTATTTCTAACAATTTATCTTTTTGAAGAACAAATATATCTTTCTCGTCTAATTTTATAATTTCATCTTTTTCGAAACTTTTCAATATTTTTACAGCACTTTCGGTAGATGTTCCTGCAAAATCAGCTATATCTTTGCGACTTAGAAGAGGGAAAATAGATTCATCTTTATATTTCTCCTCATCTAAATAGAGTAATGCATCTGCCATTCGACCATTCATTTGTTTGTAGATAATATTTTGTAATGCTGTAAATAAAAAATTATTTTGGCGACAGTAGTTTTTCATAATCTTGGTAGCAAACAAAGCATTGTTTTCCAATACATGTAACATTACCTCTTTTTCAATTAGATATACCTTGGTGTCAGTTAAAGCTGAAGAAGAATAATTGAAACGATTTTCGTTATATATTGCCGAAAGTCCAACAAATTCACCAGTTTTAAATATTCTAAGGTTGTGACTTTTTGTAATATCTCCTTCAATGTATTGCTTAACTACTCCGTCGATTATAAACAAAATATAGGAGGCAAAAGCACCTTGTTTTGTGAGGTTTTCTCCTTTGCGGAAAGCAACCATGGTTTTGCTTTTTCTAATAAATTCAACTTCATTTTCAGCCAAATAAGCAAAACATGGAGCCGTAATATCGCATTGAAATGTTTGATCTGATTCGGATATAATTTTCATTTTTATAATAAACTATTTTTTACAAAGATATAGAAAAACAACAAATAAGTTGAGCCAAATCAATCTCAACATTGTTATATTAATGAACAATAATAAATTTAAACAGCAAAACAGATGTAACTTTGCAAATCAATCACTCAATTACTCAGTAATTCAATTAATAAATCATGAAACATATTGTAAATACTGCATGGGCAGGTAAAATGAAATTTGATACAGAAGTAAACGGACATCATATTATATTGGATGCAGCCGAAGATGTGGGTGGCGAAAATGCCGGACCTCGTCCGAAAGCTTTGATGCTTTCTGCATTAGCAGGTTGTACAGGAATGGATGTTATTTCTATTTTAAAGAAAATGAAGGTAGAACCCGAAAATTTCAACATCAAAATAGAAGCAGATTTAACCGAGGAGCACCCCAAGGTTTATTCTAAAGTTCATATCATATATGAGTTTAAAGGCAAGAATTTGGAAATAGAAAAACTACAAAAGGCTATCGAGCTTTCACAGGAAAAATATTGCGGTGTTTCGGCTATGTATCGAAAAGCAATGGATGTAAGTTATGAGATTGTAATAAATTAAAATTATTACTATTTTCTTACATTATTTGTATTACATAAAATATAAAACCTTTAACACTGCTAAGTAGTGTTAGAGGTTTTATTTAAAGAATATTGGAATTTATTCCTTTACAAATTTACTTTGCATGCTATTATTATCATTATTTATTTTTAATATATATAATCCTTTGGCAAAAGATGCAATATTAAGTTCTGTTTGTGGCTGTGTTATGCATTGTTGTAATAGTAGTTTCCCTTGTATATCATAAATAGAAACTGTAGTGTTTTGCAGATTTGTTTGTTGTTGTAGGTTTAAAGTTAGAATAGTAGTGGCAGGATTAGGGTAAATATTTAATTGTGTATTGTTGTTCTCCATTATTCCTGTTGTTAAAGAAATAAAATGGACTTGATAACGAGCTGCACTTATGTTATAAATATTTTTTTTAGAAGAATAAACTTCCAAATAATCTATAGATAACACCCAATTATTATTCACCCATTGTTCATACTTTCCAGTTATTGAGTTTCCATTTGCATCATACGTATAAGAATATTTGTAAGCATTTACCCAAGCGTTGGTTTGCCAGAATTCTGATAAAGAAGTAAGCATATTTCCATTTGCATCATAAGTAAAACTACCTTTGTCACTATTTACCCAAGAATTGGTTTGCCATGATTCTATTAAATTGCTTAACATATTTCCATTGGCATCATAAGTAAAAGTATATTTGGAATTATTTACCCAAGCATTGGTTTGCCAGGATTCAGATAAACCAGTAAGCCAATTATTATTGGCATTGTATGTATATGTAAATTTGGAATTATTTAACCATACGTTGTTTAACCAATTTTCTGATAAAGAAGTAAGCATATTACCATTGACATCATAAGTATAAGTGCTTTTATAATTATTAACCCAAGCATTGTTTAGCCATAGTTCGGATAAATTAGTAAGCTCATTACTATTGGCATCATAAGTATAAGTAGATTTTGAACTATATACCCAAGCATTGTTTTGCCATAGTTCAGATAAATCAGTAAGCCTGTTTCCATTGGCATTATAAGTAGAAGTGCTTTTAGAAATATTAATCCAAGCATTGTTTTGCCAGTATTCTGATAATCCAGTAAGCTTATTTCCATTTGCATCATAAGTATAAGTTTCTTTGGACATATTTACCCATGTGTTGTTTTGAAATTGTTCGGATAAATAAGTAAGTCTATTTCCATTGGCATCATAAGTATGAGTAAATTTAGAGATATTAAGCCATGTGTTGTTTTGCCATTGTTCGTATAAATAAGTAAGTCTATTCCCATTGGCATCATAAGTATAAGAAAATTTGTAATTATTTACCCAAGCATTGTTTTGCCATTGCTCTATTTTATTCGTAAGCACATTCCCATAATTATTAAATGTTTGAGTTATTCGTTGGTATAGATTATTATTTGTATCAAATGCAATTATTGTATCGAAATCCCATGTGATTGCATTGGTCGATTTTTGTTTAAGGTTTTTATTTGGTATTGGATTTTCTTGATCAGGAAAATTACCGTGGAATGGTTTATTAATTGCTTCTTTACCTATGTTAGGTATAGGATGGCTTTT
>CAZUCB010000185.1:0-4297 GCA_964618755.1 uncultured Bacteroides sp.
GTTTTAAACATATTATATTGATTTTAATTTTTTTCAAAAATAGGATTTTAGAATGAAATGATTATTATTTTTTTGTTTTTTCTTTACTAAAACATAGAAAAAATTATTAAAATAAGCATTATCAGAATTTTATAATATTTCATTCTTAAATTTGCGAATTTTATAAAAATCTAAAAGTATATCTGCCAAAGTGTTTTTCTTTTTAATTGTATTTCAAAAGCTATTATCTATTAAGCAAATAATATGATTAAATCTTGAATAATAATTTATTAGCTTGGTTTTTCGCAACCTTTTCTATTGTAAAAATACCAGTTTACTGAGGTGGCAATAATTGCAAACACAAGCAAGCCATAAAAGAAAGTATTAGCACCGCCACTTGCTTTAATATTATTTCCAATTAAAGAATTGAAAATAAAAGGTCCAAAAGCAGCAATAGCTGCAGTCCAACCAATAACACCAGCAGCCTGACGTTGGTTTTCAGAGAAAATAATTGGATATTGTCTGAAAGTTCCTGCATTGCCAATTCCTGTAAAGAAGAAAATACTCAACATAACACTGACGAACATTGGAAATTGCTCTATAGAAGTTGGTGCAACCAAATTTAAATTGATAAGTAGGAAAGCTCCTATAATAATACCAATACCAGTAATTGTAGTTAAAATTGCTCCTCCAACTTTATCAGCTATAAATCCAAATAAAACACGACTTGAAGCACCTATAAGTGGTCCGTAAAAGGCAAATGCCAATGGATCGGGTGCATTCGGAAAATCTCCATATAATACTTTTATCATAAGAGGAAAAGCAGCAGAAAGACCTGCAAAAGTTCCAAATGTCATAACATAAGTTATTGTGCAAAACCAGGTATGTTTGTTGCTGAAAATATCTAATTGTTCTTTAAATGAAGCTGTTATAGGAATACTTTTTAAAGTAAACCATGAAATAATTGCTATTATAATTAGAAATGGTACAAACCAAAAACTTGCTGACTGAATATTGATATCTTTGTTTTTTATGCAAGAATTACTATTTTCAATACTTTTCAAAGTTTTTGAAGCCAATTTCGGATTAACAGAACAGATGGCTTTAGCTTGAATTTTTTTTGGTAAAGACGATAAAATAATACCTGCTTTATCAGTGTTTAAAGTTTTCTTTAAAGAATCAATTAATTTGGGTTTTACGTTAGACAACAATTTGGTTTGAACTTCTTTATCAAGAGAAATAAAGAAACTTGTACGACTGCTATCGCTCAAGTTTTCGAACAATCTGATAGTTTCTCTTGCATCAATAGTAGTAAACTGTGAAGCTGCACCATAAGTGGACATTCCAATGATTAAGGGTGTTATAAACTGAACAACTGAAACACCAAAATTCCCAATTCCTGCTTGAATTCCAAGAGCAGTTCCTTTAAGTCTTTTTGGGAAAAATAAATTAGTACTCGGCATAAACGAAGAAAAATCGCCACCACCAAAACCAGCAGTAAAAGCCAATACCATAAAAAGCCAGAAAGGAGTATCGGGATTCATAACTGCAAAACCAATACCAACTACAGGAATTAATTTAATAATTGTAGCAACAGATACTACTTTTCTTGTTCCGAAAATTGGAAGTAGGAAAGTATGAATAATTCGTAAGATACCTGCTGCTAATCCTGGCATTGCTGCCAACCAGAATAGCTGATCTTTAGAATAGGTAAATCCTAAACCTGGTAATTTAACTACTATAGCACTCATTGCGAACCATGTTGCAAATGAGAAGATTAGTGCAAATGTAGTTATCCAGAGTGTTTTCCAAGCAGTTTTACTCCCTTCTGATTCCCAAAAGTAATTATCTTCGGGAGTCCACTTTTTTAACCATGTTGACATAAAATTTTATTTTTAATGAATAAATATTTAGTTATTGTTTATGATCAATATCTTGAGCTATTTCAGGTGAAACACCAGCGTTCATTCGTTTAATTACTCTTATCATCCATGTAATGCATATTACTGCTAATAAGAGAGAGAATATCCAACAACTTGTCCATAAACCTGTATATTCCAATAGATAGCCAAAAATTATTGGTCCAAAAAAACCACCCAAACCTCCAATAACACCTACCATTCCTCCTACAACTCCAACTTCATTAGGGAAATAATCAGGAATAAGTTTATATACACCTGCTTTTCCAATTCCCCAAACAATACCTATTATAAATACTAAAATTGCAAAAATCCATAAGTTAGCTTGAAAGTATATTTTTGTTACACCTTTAGCCAATAATTGTTTTTTCTTAATCTGATCACCGACTTTAACAACAGGTATCTGCCATATTGCTTTGGTTGGGAAAATTATTAGTGCATCTTTGTCTAAGTTTTCATCAGAGATTCCTTTTAAAAGGACTTTGTAATTTTTATTATCAACTCTTATTAAAGAGTCAGATACAAATGTTACAACACCTTTTTTAAGAGCATTAATACCTTTACCGGGTGAAAAAATTTCCATTCTGGGAATACTTAGCAATAAAGCAGTTGCAATTGAAATTACGAATACCCAATACATTACAGTTCTTCCTCCCCATTTGTCAGACATCCAACCACCTAAGGCTCTTATTAAGCCCGAAGGTAAACTAAAAATAGATGCTAATAAACCAGCTGTAACAAGTGATGCCGCATAAACATTAACAAAATAAGGAACTAACCATTGTGAAACTGCAACAAAAAAGCCAAAAACCAGAAAATAATATAATCCAAACCTCCATACTCTAACACTTTTTAGGGGTTTGAGCAATTCTTTAATAGTTCGTCCTTGTATTGCATGTTTTTTGTTTTCAGTAAAAATTAAAAACAATATAGCCATGATAACTAATGAAGCAGCATAAATTTGAGGTAAAAACCTCCATTGTTCCAGCATATTACCACCAGTAAGGTTTTTGAGAATAGTAGGAGCTAATAATGTTGTTAAAGCAGCTCCTGCATTGCCTACACCAAAAATTCCTAATGCTCTTCCTTGCCAATGTTTAGGATACCAAACAGATGTATTGGCAATACCAATTGCAAACCCTGTACCTGCCATTCCAAATCCGAGGCTGCAGATTACAAAATCCGTATAACTGTTTGCTTTTGAAAACATGAACATAGGAAATGCACAAAAAATCAGAAGAACAACAAACACCCATTTACCACCATACTTGTCTGTAAGAATACCCATGGGTAATCTGAAGATTGAACCTGTAAGTATTGGTATTCCTAATAACCAACCAATTTGAACTGCAGAAAAGTTAAATATGCCATTATCAACTAAAAAGGTTATCATTACACCATTAAATGTCCATACTGCAAAACAAATTGTGAATGCCAATGTGTTAAAAAATAGCATTCTGTGAGATTTACCGGTTGCAATTTCTTCCATTTATTAATTATTTTTAGGTTTCATTCCTTCTCTTGTATTTTTTGATACCCGCATCTGTTTTTGATTTCTGTTCCAAATTACCAACTGATAATTTCTCCAGATGTAAAAATAAGGGTAAGATATAAAATGAATCAAACGAGTAAAAGGAATCAGACCAATTAAAGTAAATGCAGTAATTACGTGAATTTTAACAAATAAAGTCATAGAACTAATTACAGACATATCAGGAGTAAATATACACAATGATTTCAGATAAGGGACCAAAGATGATGCATACCAAGTTGAACCCCAGCGAAGTTGATAAGCAACCAATAGTCCTGTAATTATCTGAATGGCAATTATTAAATAAACAACAACATCCATTATTGAAGTAACTTTATGTAATCGTTTTAGAAATATTCTTCTGAAAATAAGTATAAATATCCCTAATAACGATACAATTGCAAATGCAAAAGCTAATAACTCAACTGTAGTTAGAGCAATTGGATGAGTTGTAAGCCTTATTACCATATTTGGTATTAAAAACCCAATAATATGTCCTATAATTATTAATACTATACCTGTATGAAAGAAGCGACTTCCATAGAACAATTTATTTGATTCCAAGAATTGTGATGAATGAGATGTAACGGAATATCCGTAATTTTTGAATCTTAAAATACTGCCTATTACAAACAAAAATGTTGCAGTGTAAGGCAAACCTACAAATAAAAATGAGTCTATCATGTTTTTATTAATTAAATTTTCTTTTGTTTTTTAATTTTGAAAAATCCATACCGCAACCATAAGCTCCTCCGCAATCCTCGCCTTTTGTTTGAATTTTATAAGGTTTAAATTCTGAATTTACAAATTGAGTTTCTAATAGTTTTACCAAAAACGATAATATATATTTATAGCTATTTTCTTCGTT
>CAZUCB010000186.1:0-4289 GCA_964618755.1 uncultured Bacteroides sp.
GAACTAATAAAAGCAAAAGAGCGTGCTGAAGAAGCAGAACAACTTAAAACGGCTTTTTTGAATAATATTTCCCATGAAATCCGAACTCCTTTAAATGGAATAATTGGTTTTTTGCAAATAATGCAATATGATGGCATAACTACTGCTGAAATAGAAAATTATTTCAAGATTATAAACAAATGTTCTGAGCGATTAATGAATACAATTAACGATATTGTGGAAATATCACAAATTCAAACACGTCAATTGCAACCTTTATTAACAGAAATTTTTATAAAAAATCTTTCGGATGAATTAAATACTCAGTTTAAATATGATGCTGAAAAAAAAGGGCTTACATTCACATTTAAAAACAACCTACCTGATAATATTCATCAAATAACTACTGATAGCAAAAAACTTAATTCCATACTTTCGATAATAATAGGGAATGCAATTAAATTTACAGAGAAGGGTTCAATTGAGTTTGGTTGTAACTTAATAACAAAAACAGCATCTACCGAAATTGAATTTTATGTAAAAGATACAGGTATTGGTATTCCTGAAGACAAATTAACATTGATTTTTGAACGATTTATGCAAGTTGATGTGTCAAGTACTAGACGGTTTGAAGGGTCAGGGTTGGGGCTTGCTATAGCAAAAGCCTATGTTGAAATGCTTGATGGTAAGATTTGGGTGGATAGTATTGAAGGAAAATATTCTGTATTTTATTTTACTATTCCTTTTTATAATAAAATACCAGAAATGAAGATGGTAGAAAGTGTTGATTCCTTAAAAATTGAAGCTAAGTCTATTAAGAATCTCAAGGTGTTAATTGCCGAAGACGATGAAATATCGTTAATGTTGTTAAAAATGATGGTTGCAAGTTTTAGTAAAGAAGTTTTAAATGCAACATCTGGTATTGAAGCTGTTGAAATTTGTAAAAACAATCCAGATATTGGTTTAATTTTTATGGATATAAAAATGTCGAAAATGGATGGATATGAGGCCACAAAATTAATCAGACAATTTAATAAAGATGTTATTATTATTGCACAATCTGCTCATGCTTTCAGGGGTGATAAAGAAAAAGCAATTGAAGCAGGATGTAATGAATTTGTTGAAAAACCTATAAAAAACGATAAACTAATAAAGATATTGAATAAATATTATCAACTTTAAATAAGTATGGAGGAAGTAAACAATTATAGACAATTGATTAAAAATGCTCCATTTGGTTATGCTTATCATAAGATTGTGATTGATAACTTAGGGAATCCGATAGACTATGTATTTATTGATGTGAATTCTGCTTTTGAAAAGCTTACAGGTTTAAAAGCAGAGAATATTATTAATAAACGTATAACTGAAGTTATTCCTGAAATTAAACTGGATACGTTTGATTGGATTGCATTTTATGGTGAAATTGCGTTAAACTTCGGTGAAAAAGAATTTGAACAATATTCAGATTCACTCAAAAGGTGGTATAAAGTTCAGGTTAATTCTTCCGAAAAGTTTTATTTTACAACTTTTTTTACCGATATTACTAATGAGAAGCATATTATCAATCTATCAAAACAATTTTTAAAGCATCAAAGTAAAGCTGTCGATTATCAGCAAATAGTTGATGGAATGCAAGCTGTTTCGGGTGCAAAATACCTTGCTTTTAATTTATTTGATGAAAATGGATTGGATTTTACAACGGTTGCATTGTCGGGTATTAAAGATCATATTAAAAAAGCTGTTGAATTACTTGGATTTAAAATTATTGGAAAAAAATGGGACCATGATCCGGAAAGAGCAAAAAAAATTAATAGTAACATTATAACCCGATATAAAAATTTACAGGAACTAACAGGTACAGTTATTTACAAATCAATAGTTTCAGTGATTGAAAAAACTTTTAAGATTGGTGAAGTAGTTGTTGTTAAAATTATGAAAGGCGATACAATCGTTGGAGATTTTACACTATTAATGCCAAAAGGTGAGTTTTTGAAAAATGATATTTCTGTGGAGCTTTTTGCTCAACAAGTAGGACTTTTTATTGATAGATTTAATACTGAAAAAGAGCTTAAATTAAGTGAAGTAAAATACAGAAGTCTTGTTAATTTAATGCAAGTAGGTGTAATTATTCAGGGACCGAAGGCTGAGATATTATATTGCAATCCTAAAGCACTTGAACTTTTGGGTCTCTCGGAAAATCAACTTTTAGGCAAAACTTCGTTTGATTCTGATTGGAATGTTATTCATGAAGATGGATCGCCATATCTTGGTTCTTCTCATCCCGTACCTCTGGCAATTGAAACTCGCCTTCCAGTTATGAATGCAATAATGGGTGTTTATCGACCAGTATTGCATGATAGAGTTTGGTTATTGGTAGATGCAGAACCGCAATTAGATAAAAAAGGAAATGTGCAGCAAATTATTTGTACTTTTATTGATATAAGCTATCGTAAGCAAATAGAAAGTGAATTAAAAGAAAGCGAGGAGAAATATCGTCTTTTATTAGAAAATTCAGGGATTGGAGTTGGTAGTTTTAGTTTGGAAGGTAAAATTCTGTTCTTTAATCAAAAGGCACTTGAAAATCTTGGAGGGAAAGCTGAAGATTTTATTGGAAAATCACTGCATGATTTATATGGAGAAGAATTGGCAACAGAATATTTGAATCGTTTTCGGGAAGCTGTACAAAGTGAAAAAAACATAGAGTATGAAGATATTGTGCCTCTTGTTTCGGGCAATCGCTGTTTTTTGTCGAATTATTCGAAAATTAAAAATTATAATGGTGATATAGTAGGTGTTCAGGTTCTTGCTCACGATATCACTGAGCGTAAGCTGGCAGAAAAGGTATTACAAAAGAATTTAAACATTCTTAACGAAACAGGTAAAATAGCAAAAGTAGGTGGTTGGGAACTTAATTTAGATACTGGTGTTCAATCATGGACTGATGAAACATTTCGCATCTTCGAAATGGATGTTGTTAAGGGAAGTGAGCCTCCCTTAGCTGAAAGCATAGAGTTATATGCTCCTGTTTCGAGATCAATAATTGCTGATGCTGTACAACGAGCTATTGATTATGGAGAATCATTTGATTTACAATTGCAAGTTATTACCAAAAAATCAAATCATATCTGGGTTCATGCAGTTGGAATGGCAAATCATGAAAATAACAAAGTATTAAGCTTATCGGGAACTATTCAGAATATCAATGAATATAAACTTGTAGAGGAAGCTTTACTTAAAACCAATGCTTATCTCGAAAATTTGATTAATTACGCCAATGCTCCTATCATAGTTTGGGATACTAAGTTTTGCATAATACGTTTTAATCATGCTTTTGAAATATTAACTGGACTTAAGGAAGCTGATGTTCTTGGGAAGTCGCTTGTTATTCTTTTTCCTCCTGAATTTGCAAAAAAATCGATGGAAATAATTCAAAAAACGTTAACAGGTGAACATTTGGAAACGGTTGAAATTGATATAAAACATTTAGATGGGACGATAAATACTTTGTTGTGGAATACGGCAACTTTATTTGAAAAAGATGGAATAACTCCAATTGCTATTATTGCTCAAGGTTATAATATTACCGACAGAAAGCAAGCTGAAGCAGAACTTAATCTTAAAAACGAAGAACTAAATAAACTTAATGCTACCAAAGATAAATTTTTCTCTATAATTGCACATGATTTACGCAGTCCGTTCAATAGTTTTTTGGGTCTTACGCAAATAATGGCCGAAGAATTGCCCAGTCTTACCATGGATGAAATACAAAAGTTTGCCGACAGCATGCGTAAATCAGCTACCAATCTATATCGTTTGCTCGGAAATTTGTTGGAATGGTCGCAAATGCAGCAAGGTTTAATCCCTTATAATCCTGAATTTATTCATTTGTTGTCAGTTGTAACAGAAAGTGTAGAAATGGCATTGGAACCGGCCAAAAATAAACAAATTGAAATGGTAATTGATATACCTCCAATTATTGAAGTTTATGCAGAAAATAACAGTCTTCAAACTGTAATTCGTAACCTGGTTTTTAATGCAATAAAATTTACGACTAAAGGTGGTAATATATATATTGGGGCAAAGCAAAATCCTGACAATTCAGTAGAAGTTTCGGTTAAGGATACCGGAATTGGCATGAAACCATCAATGATAGAAAATTTGTTTAAACTCGATGTAAGTACAAGCAGAAAAGGTACCGAAGGCGAACTCAGCACTGGTTTAGGCTTATTGTTGTGTAAAGAATTTGTTGAAAAACATGGTGGAAAATTATGGGTGGAAAGCGAAGAAGGAAAGGGGAGTACGTTTAG
>CAZUCB010000187.1:0-4265 GCA_964618755.1 uncultured Bacteroides sp.
CATTTTCCACCAAAACAAAATCCATTTGTTTTTTAGCAAGATCTACTCTGATAATCTTTACTTTAATTCGGTCTCCTAGTTTATATTTCTGTCCGTAACGCTGTCCTATTACCTGATAATTATCTTCATCTAAGTAATAAAAATCGTCAGCCATTTGTTTTAAGGAAACCATGCCTTCGCATTTGTTACCCTCTAACTCCACAAATAGCCCCCATTTACTTACCCCTGAAATTAAACCAAAGAAAGTTTGTCCTATTTTATCTTGCAAGTATTCGGCTTGCTTGTACTTGATAGAAGCTCTTTCGGCTTCGGCAGCCTTTTTTTCCATCAAGGAGGCATGTTCGCAGCTTTCCTCATATTCTTTTTTATTTACAGAAGGCTTGCCTTCCATATACATTTCAAGTAATCGATGCACCATTAAATCGGGATAACGACGGATGGGAGATGTAAAATGCGAATAATAAGAAAAAGCAAGTCCGTAATGTCCGATATTATCAGTTGAATAATACGCTTTTGCCATGGTACGAATGGCGATGGTTTCTATCATATTTTCTTCACCTTTACCTTCAATGGCTTCAAAAAGATTATTGAAAGAAGTTGCTAGATTCTTGCGTGATCCGGTTTTCATTGTATATCCAAGTTTAGAAAGAAATTGTACGAAAGTACTCAGTTTTTCAGCATTGGGCTCGTCGTGCACACGATAGACAAAGGTTTTAGGTGTTTCATTTCCCTTTTTAATACCAATATAAGATGCAACTTTTTTGTTGGCAAGCAACATAAAATCTTCTATCAATCGATTGGAATCTTTTATTTCTTTGATAAAAACGCCCAAAGGTTTACCTTTTTCATCCAACTGAAATTTTACTTCGGTTGACTTAAAATTAATGGCACCAGTTTTGAATCTTTCATCTCGAAGTTTTAATGCTAATTTATTCAATGTAAGCATTTCTTCAGCATATTCTCCGGCTTCTGTTTCAATAATATCCTGTGCTTCCTGATAGGTAAATCTTCTGTTGGATCGAATTACAGTTTTCCCAAACCATTCATTTTTTATATGAGCATTATCATCCATTTCAAAAACTGCTGAAAAGCAAAGTTTGTCTTCGTTGGCACGCAATGAGCATACACCATTGGATAAACGCTCGGGTAACATCGGAATTACTCGATCCACTAAGTAAATAGAAGTTCCTCTTTCATAAGCTTCTTTATCAATAAGCGAATTGGGCTGTACATAGTAGGAAACATCTGCAATGTGAACACCTACTTCCCAATGTCCATTTTTTAATTGTTTAATGGAAAGGGCATCGTCAAAATCCTTAGCATCTTCTGGATCAATGGTAAAAGTGACAGTAGAGCGAAAGTCTCTGCGTTTGTTTATTTCTTTCTCGGGAATAGCTTCGGGAATCCTGTCAGCCTCTTTTTCTACATTTGAAGGAAACGATAATGGAAAATTAAATTCGGCTAATATAGATTGCATTTCTACATTGTTATCACCGGGAATACCTAAAACCTGTATAATTTCACCGAATGGATTGCTTGCTCTTTCGGGCCAATCGGTAATGCGAGCTAAGGCTTTTTCACCGTTTTTAGCACCATTCAAACAATCAAGTGGGATAAAAATATCAACCGGTATATTATTGTTATCAGGCACCAGAAAAGCAAATTTTTTAGAAACCTGTACAATTCCAACAAACTGTTTGCGGGCTCTTTCGAGTACTTCAACCACTTGACCTTCGAGTTTTCTGCCTTTACGACGAGGGAAAAGAAACACTTTTACTTTATCGCCATGCATGGCATGATTGGTATTATTGGCTGAAATAAACACATCTTCGCTGTCTTTATTTTTATCAATGATAATATATGCTTTGCCAGTTTGTTTCATATCTACACTACCAACCACATAAGAATTAGGCATCAGATTTTCGTTGATGTAGGAAGGGTTTAGCTTATATTTTCCTCGACTTTCTTCTTTAATAGCATCAGATATTACCAACTTCTGAATAACATTTAATATAAGTTCTTTACTTGCTTTGTCGCTGACACCCATTCTTGCCGATACCTGTTTATAGTTGAATGATGAAAACGGATCATTGGAAAAAATACGTAATACGCTTGTAACAAAAGTATTGTTACTTAAATCTATTTCTTTATTATGCTTTTTCATGTGTTTAAGTTTTATTCAATTGTACAAATCAATGCCCAAATTATCTTTTTCGGTTAATGTGCATTATTTGCTCGTTGGCAATTCATGTGTTTAGGTTTGTAGGGTATAAAGAAGTCAACATTCGTTTTGCTTTCGAAATTTTTACAAGTCAAATTATCATTCAAAAGTAAGTTTAATTTATAATATTAACAACTTAAAAAAATAAATGATTTGTTATTAACTTTATTTTAAAATAAATCTATCATTTTAAAGCTTTTATGAGTTTGTACATTATTTTTTTTAGCTTTTACTCAAAATGAGTAGTTGACTTATAATTTATTATCGTAATTTTACAAAACTAAAAAAGCAAGCATGGAAAAGAGGTGGGTTCTAAAGAAACAAGGTGATAATAAAATAATAACAGGTTTAAAAGAAACATTGAATATTGATATTCATTTGGCAAATTTATTGGCTCAAAGAGGTATTAATACTTTTGATGAAGCAAAATCTTTTTTTCGCCCTCAGCTCACCGACCTCCATGATCCTTTTTTGATGAAAGATATGGATATTGCCATCCAGCGTATTGAATCAGCTATTGAAAAGCAGGAAAAAATATTAGTATATGGCGATTATGATGTAGATGGATGCAGTGCTGTAGCTTTGGTTTATTCATTTCTGAAAGAGATTTATGAAAATGTAGATTTCTACATTCCAAACCGTTATTCGGAAGGTTATGGCATTTCTTACCAAGGAATTGATTTTGCAGCAGAAAACAACTTTCAATTGATTATTGCCTTAGACTGTGGAATTAAAGCTACTGAGCAAATAGCGTATGCGAACTCTAAAAATATTGAATTTATCATTGGCGATCACCATCGTCCTGGCGAAACGCTTCCTGCTGCTGTTGCTGTTTTAGACCCAAAAAGATTGGACTCTACCTATCCTTACGATGAATTATCTGGTTGTGGAATTGGCTTTAAAATAGTACAAGCATTTACTCAAAAAAACAATATCCCTTTCAAAGAAATTGAAAAATATCTTGATTTAGTTGCCATTAGCATTGCAGCTGATATTGTTCCTATTACAGGAGAAAACAGAGTTTTGGCTTATTATGGAATGAAATTGATTAATTCAAACCCTCGACCTGGTATAGAAGCTGTATTAATTTATAGTAACGTTTGCAAAAATGAACTTTATACCGTTGAAAATGAAATGTTTTTCAAACGTGAACTTACAATCAACGATCTTGTTTTTTTAATAAGCCCACGCATAAATGCTGCAGGTCGAATAGAAACAGGTCGAAATTCGGTAGAATTACTTATTTGCAAAGATTTAGATGCAGCAAAAATATTTGGCGAACAAATCAACAACAACAATATTGAACGAAAAAACTTAGATTCCACTGCCACCCAACAAGCATTAGAATTCATCAAAACTGATGAATTTTTGGCAAAAAGCAAAAGTACCGTTATTTATAATGCAGAATGGAACAAAGGTGTGGTAGGTATTGTGGCTTCGCGTTTAACAGAAGAATATTACCGTCCAACTATAGTGCTTACAGAATCTAATGGTTTAATTACCGGTTCTGCCCGTAGCGTAAAGGATTTTGATATTTACGATGCCATTGAAGCATGTAGCCACTTATTAGAACATTTTGGCGGACATAAATATGCAGCAGGTTTATCATTGAAACCTGAAAATCTGGATGTATTTCGAAATAAATTTGAGGAAATTGTAAGCTCAACAATTACCATAGACATGCAAACACCAGAAATTGAAATTGACGATTGTATTCAATTAAAGGATATCAATAATAAATTTTATAATATTCTTAAACAATTTGCTCCTTTTGGGCCTGGAAATATGTCGCCGGTATTTCAAACTGATAATGTAAAAGATGCAGGTTATTCGCGTATTGTAGGGAATAATCATATCAAGCTATCGGTTATAAGCCCTGATGTGGCAAGCTATCCAATATCTGGTATTGCATTTCAGCAAGGAGAATATTTTCCTGCTATTCAAAAAGGATTTCCTTTTTCCATTTGCTATCATGTTGAAGAAAATGAATGGAATGGAAAAACATCTTTACAACTGAATGTGAAAGATATTAGATTTGAATAAT
>CAZUCB010000188.1:0-2905 GCA_964618755.1 uncultured Bacteroides sp.
TTCTGATTTAGTTTGGGTATTGATTTCTCTTGTGTTTTTGTTTTTCATTTCGTTTTTTTTAATGCCATTAGAACATTTAGTTTAAGTAAAGGAAAGAGTAAATGTGATGCAGGGTAAATGCTGTACAAATGTATCGAAATATAATTTTCGTATTTTTAAATCACTACAAATATACGATATTTAAAAAGAAATCAATTTTTTTTGCAAAAAAAGCCTGCAATCATATAATTACAGGCTTAATAAGTATTTAAAAAATGTTTTTCCTTACAACAATTAATATGGATTGTTTTCGTGAAAACATTTTAAACGAGCTTCCAAATCGGGAAACTGCTCACGTTTAACCAAAGAAACACAAGCACGCATACCTTCAATTTTTTCGCTACCTGTAATAGCTAAAGAAATAGCACTTATGCCATAATACAACATTTCTTTCAAAAGTTCTTCACCTGTATAGCCAGGATAAGAATAGGTAAAATAAAATCCATCGGCTATGGGCTGGTCAATGTCTTTATCATATACTATTTTAAATCCATTGTCGATAAATAATTTTTTCATGATATGGGCTTTTTCGCCATATTCTTTAACATCATTTCTGAAATTATATTTTCCATCGTTGGTGGCTTTTAAAATAGCTGCCAACGCATATTGCGGAGAGTGTGCAGTACCTGAACTTAATGAGTAAACAGTTCCAAATATCATAGCATTTCCAAAAATATCGGAAGTAAAACGTTTGCGTAAGCGTTCGCTTTTGGTATTGAATAAATGATCAGAAATTACCATCATTCCAATACGTTGACCAGCATAACTAAATGCTTTAGAACTGGAAATAAACAATATCCAGTTGTTGGTATATTTTGCAACAGTTGGTTGATAAGGTGGCATGCCAGGTACTGAATAATCTTTACGGAAATCCATCGCAAAATATGCAAGGTCTTCCATAATAATGATATTGTACTTATCAGCCATTTCGGCAATTATTTTTAATTCTTCATCGGTAAAGCAAATCCAGGAAGGATTATTAGGATTGGAATACAACATGCAGGAGATGTTTCCTTTGCTTAAATAGGATTCTAATTTTTCGCGAAGCTTGCTTCCACGATAATTATAAACATCAAAACTTTCATATTTAATATCAAGCAAGCGATGTTGTTGTTTGTGAACAGGAAAACCAGGATCTAAAAACAAAGTAGTGTCTTTGCCTTCGTACATATTATTGATAAGCAAAAAAGCTGCAAAACCACCTTGCATAGAACCAACAGTAGGAATGCAACCGGTAGGCTTTACATCAATATCTAAAAACAGTTTTACAAAACGGGATATTTCTTGCTTTAATTCTGGGATTCCTTGAATGTCTGGATAAATAGCTGCTACACCTTTTTTTAATGCTTCAATTTCTGCTTCCACACCTATTTGACAAGGAGGTAATCCTGGAACTCCCATTTCCATACGAACAAAACGACTGCCAGATTCTCGTTCTATTTCATCAACTAATTTTTTTATAACACGTATGGATGCTTTCCCAACATCAACAATGTTGTTGTCAATAATTTTTTGGTCAACTATTTCTTTTTTTATAGGTGTATCCTTCATGGTTTTTACGCTATTACGTTTAAAATAAAAGTAAATTAATTGTTTCCAAAAATAGAAATAATTTGAAACTTACACAATAATACTTGCAAAAGATTGAAAGTTTTTTTCACAAACTGAAATTGAAGAACTCATTGCATTAACTTTTTAAAATTCCTCTTATAATATTTAATAAATCACTTCGGTTTTGTAATGAATTAAACCGTATTTTTGTTTGAAATAGTATGTGAAAATAAGGATGCTTTAAAAACATTTTATTATTTAATACGTTTTCTTTTCTCTTTAAGCAATTTCTATGGAATTAGTTGATATTTTGGTTTCGGTTGTATTGGCACTTATCATGTTTGGGATAGGGGTTTCGCTTACGTTTCGTGAAATAGAACTTCTTTTTACCCATCCAAAAGCTTTAATTGTGAGTTTGTTTTCGCAAATGATTTTACTTCCTATCATTGCTTTTTCTATTGGATTTATTTTCGATATTCCCAATTACATTAAAGTAGGTTTGGTAATATTGGCAGCAAGTCCAGGAGGTACAACATCTGGATTTATTACCTATTTATTTAAGGGGAATACTGCACTGGCAATTGTTTTGATTGCCGTAAATTCTATATTAGCACTGTTTACCATTCCTTTTATTGTAAATATTTCATTGCATCAATTTGAAGGTGTAGATAGACAATTTTTGCTTCCATTCTGGAATACTTTTGGGGAGATTTTTATTTTTACTATTATACCCATTATTATCGGCGTTTTAGTTAGGCAATTTAATGCTAAGCTGGCTGAAAATATATCAAAATATGTGAAGCCTGTATTAATTGTTTTGCTCGGCTTGGTTTTTGTATTAAAGTTTGTGGGTTTAGATGGCGTGAGTGGTATAAAAAACTCCGAGATTATGGAGATACTTCCTTATGCTGTACTAATAAATATTCTTTTATTGTTCACGGGATTATTTATTGCCAAATTGTTCAAACTCGGATTTAAAAATGAAATTACAATTTCAATAGAATCGGCGGTACATAATACTACGTTGGCATTTTTAATTTCGGGTATGTTGCTGCATAATGAAAATTATGGTAAAGTAGCATTGGTATATGCCATGTTTTCGTTCTGGACTGCTATTATTTTCTGTTATTTGTATAAAAGGATGAATAAAACATCAGAAAAAGATGCAAATCATATTACTAAAACGCTATAATTCAGTACAAAAAACATACTGGATATCTACGGCAAACTTTCATACCCTTCTGAAAGTTTGCCGTAGGGTTGTTTTACCAATTCACACTGTATTTATTAAAACCTATTTTAAGATAAGATAAAC
>CAZUCB010000188.1:3005-4214 GCA_964618755.1 uncultured Bacteroides sp.
TATAGCCTAAGTTTTTGGTGTAGCCTGCAAACAACCCTAATTTCCATGTTGGAGCTTTAGTTGTGATGTCTATCCAAGCATTCACAGTTTCCATATTACCATATTTTACGCTGCCATTGGTAGTGTCAATTGCTTTTTCAAAATAACCGCCCAACATTGTATGTTCCGAAAGATTTTGTCCAAAGCTACCTTCTAATTTAATATCAATTTTCTTAAAGCTAAGTTTAGAAAATCCAATTACAGCTAATGATGTTACTTTAGTATCTGTCTTATAATTACTATCAGTAACTAATTTGGGTTGCAACATTTTAAAATCGCCCCCAACACCAAATAAATGACCATTAATAGCATATTGCAGTTGTAAGTGCATATTAGGAATTACAGCATTTCGCAGATAAAGAGAATTTGCAGCTAAAGGTCCGTCGCTGGTATAATCTCTTTGCGAAGCAGCCACAGCTATTAATTTAAGATGATTGAAAGTATGAGAATATCTCAACTGAATATGTCGTGAAAACGAATGAAAAGGAGCACCAGTATTTAAAGATAAAACACCAGGCAACATTTCGGGAACATCAAAAGGATGCCAATACTGTCCTATTAATAAATCACTTTTTTGCCAATTAAGTTTGATATAAGCATGACGCAATCTAAAACCATTGTTATCATTATTGGTTTGTCCAGAAAAATCACCTTCGATAACTCCAATAGATTTAGCACCAAAGGCATCAGGTCCCCATACATTCGCCGTTAACCTACTAATCATGGCTAATTGATTGAACGAAGGGCTTGCGTTAACATCCCTACCACTTTTATCTTTTTTAATATTTTCCGGATACAACATAAGCATTGTTTCTCGCCCACCCACTGTTTGACGGGTATCGAACATCAATTGTGAGTTCACAAAACCATTGAGTTTAACACCAAATTTTGCAGAATCTTTTTGGGCAAACAATGGCATAATTGAGAATATACTTGCAATAACAAGTAAAAAAGTAAGTTTATTTTTTCCCATAAAACTAAGATGATTATTTATTTTGATTTCCCTTTAATAGCAGCTAACGAAAGTATTACACCCAGCGCAATGCCAAGTGCAGCGGCAAAAAGCACCCGATATTCAGGAGGTAGCATAAAAGTAATGGTATGTGCAGGTATCCAGAAAAATGGAATGGTCTTTTTAAACACAAAATTCCATTGCACATTCCAGTTGAT
>CAZUCB010000189.1:0-4132 GCA_964618755.1 uncultured Bacteroides sp.
ATTAAAAGTGTTATAGAACAAAGCCATAATAATTTTGAATTTTTAATTATTGATGGTGGTTCAACAGATGGAAGTATAGAGATAATAAAGGAATATGCTGATAACATCACCTGCTGGGTTTCAGAACCTGATAATGGTATTTATAATGCCATGAATAAAGGTATTTTAAAATCAAAAGGTGAATTTTTACTTTTCTTGAATTCAGGAGATTATCTGTTTGATGAAAATGTGTTGGAAAAAATGTTGAGTTGTGAAACAAATTGTGATTTTTTATTCGGGAATATTATTATTAAAACTCAAAACGGGAAATTAAAACGAGATAGTGGACCGAGTGATAGTAAGGTAAGTTTTAATACATTCTATTTAAATACTATTTGTCATCAATCAAGTTTTATTCATAGAAGGCTTTTTGAAAAATATGGCTTATATGATGAAACCCTTAAAATAGCTTCAGACTGGAAATTTTTACTTAAAGCAATTGTATTAAATAAAGCTATTATTAAATATATGGATATTGATGTGGCTTATTATGATAGGGATGGAATAAGTTCTATACAAAAAGATTTGCTTAAGACTGAAAGGGAAAAGGTTTTGAATGAATTAATTCCTGCTGCAATATTAAATGACTATAAGGAATTTGAATTTGATAGGATAAGAATTAAACGAATAAGAAAATATAGGTTTACAACTTTATTATATAGATTATTTCAAATCTTAATAATCAGAATTACAATTTTGATTGACCTCTTCCGAAAGATATTTTACAAATAGAATAGCATACTTAAATAAAAATTTGAAAAAGAGTACATGCCTGAAATAAGTGTCATCGTTCCATGTTTTAATCAAGCTGAATATCTGAAAGATTCTATAGGTAGTATATTGGCACAGACTTTTGAAGACTGGGAATGTATTATTATAAATGATGGATCTACTGATAATACCGAAGAAATTGCTCTTGCATATTGTTCAGTAGATAATAGGTTTGTATATGTAAAAAAAGAAAATGGAGGCCCTTCAAGTTCCAAAAATTTTGGGATCAGACAGAGTAAAGGAAATTATATTCAATTCCTTGATGCAGATGATGTAATTGATAAAAACAAATTTGAGAAACAACTAGCTCTTTTAAAAAACACTTCAAATATTGCACTAAGTTACTGTGACTATTTTACATCAAAAGATTCAGATTTATCGGAAGAATGCCCCGAAAGATATGTGAATCCAAAATTTAATTCTAAAAATTATCTATTGGAATTAATAAGAAACTGGGAACTTAATTTATCTATACCTTGTCACTGTTATTTGTTTAAATCATCGATTTTTAAAGAAAATAATATTTTTTTTGATGAAAAGCTTATGAATCATGAGGATTGGGATTGTTGGATGAGTATTTTTTCACTTAATCCTAAAGTCTATTTTATAGATCAAATTTTAGCTACCTATAGGATACGACAAAATTCCGCATGTTATGATACTGATTTAATGCATAATGGACATTTAAGTGCTTTGTCAAAACAAAAAGAAATGCAAAAAAAGAATAGTATGGCATCACATCTCCTATCAATTAAGTATTTTCAAGTTAAATATAGTGGAAAATTTATTTTTAAGGTTTTAGATAAAGGACTAAGTATTTATACAAAATTTTTACTTTTAGTCAAACAAATATGACAAATTTATTATAATTTATCAATATGAGGTTTTTAAAAAAAGTATTCTGGAATACAAGCAAGTTTTTTTTTCATTTAATTCCTCTTCCTTATAAATTAAAAGAGCCTTTTAAAATGAAGTTTTTTATGCAATTTAAAAAACTATTTAATGCAATAAAGGGATTCGAAATAAGAACTTATCATGATGCTGAAAAAATTTCATTGGAGGAATTAATTCTGGAAAACAAAAACAAGCATATAAAATATATTCCTTATAAAGAGAATGCTAGTTTTGAGAATACTGAAATTAAGTTTTTAGCTTTCTACTTACCTCAATTTCATGCTATTCCAGAGAATAATAAATGGTGGGGTGAAGGTTTTACAGAATGGACAAATGTAAAACCTGCAAAACCTCTGTTTGAAGGTCATTATCAGCCACATATCCCTGTTGAATCTGGCTATTACAATTTACTCGATACCGAAGTTCAAAAACATCAGGTGGCGTTGGCTAAAAACTATGGAATCAGTGGATTTTGCTTTCACTTTTATTGGTTCCAAGGTAAAACATTGTTGGAAAAACCAATTGAAAATTATCTTCAGAATACAGAACTAGACTTTCCTTATTGTCTTTCATGGGCAAACGAAACATGGTCACGTAGATGGGATGGGATGGAAAATGAAATTTTAATTAAACAAAACCATTCAGCTGAGGATGATATAGCTTTTATTTCGTATATCTCAAAATATATGAAGGATAAGCGATATATTCGTATTAATAATAAACCTTTATTATTGGTATATAGACCTGCTTTATTTCCTTCTCCCAAAAAAACCATGCAAAGATGGCGTAAATGGTGTTTAGAGAATGGAATTGGAGAAATATATTTAGCGTATGTTCAGTCGTTTGAAAAATTTCAACCCAATAATATAGGATTTGATGCAGCTGTTGAGTTTCCTCCTAATTGCCATTTTCATAAAAAATTAATCTATACTTCAGACTTTTATAAAAATACACTTAAATGTAATATTCATGATTGGAATGAACTTGCAGTAAATAGTGAAAATTTTAAGCCTAATTATAAATTATTTAGAGGTGTTTGTCCATCTTGGGATAATACTCCCAGAAGAAAAAATGAAAGTACTGTATTTTTTAATAGTCATCCCGAATTTTTTAAAAATTGGTTATACAGTGTATCTATTGATACTATTAGGAAATTTAATGATAAGGATGAACGATTGGTATTTATCAATGCTTGGAATGAATGGGCAGAAGGAGCACATCTTGAACCTGACGAAAAGTATGGATATGCTTATTTACAGATGGTTTATGAAGTGATTCAGGAACTCTCTTCTTTTGAGAAAAATGATTTAGAACCAAAATAAAACATAAGTTTTTATATACTTATAAAAAATATTTTAATGGCAAATGATATAAGAGTTGGTTTCTTAACTTCAGAAGATCCTTCAGATAAACGATCGTGGTCTGGCACATATTATAGTATGTTTATTTCATTAAAGAAGGAATTCAATAATGTCATTCCTCTTGGTCCTGTTAAAGATAGTCTTCTTTTAAAAACAACATTGTACGCATTTAATTTTGCATTAAGGCTTTTGTTCAGAAAAGGTTATAATAAAAGTCAGAATCTACTCAGAAGTTATTTATTTGCCTGTAAATTTGAAAGAAAGGTAAAAAAGCATAAAATTGATGTCATTTTTGCTCCAGCCTCTTCAACTGAATTTGCATTTCTTAAAACAAAAATCCCAATTTGCTATTTATCTGATACGTCATTCGGTCAAATAAATGATTATTACAAACGATTTTCATCGTTATTTTCTTTTTCAATTAATGAATCCAATCTAATTGAAAATAAAGCTATAAAAAAATCAAAAACTCAGGTATATTCGTCGGATTGGGCAGCTCAGTATGTAATTAATAATTACAATGTAGATTCAAGTAAGGTTTTTGTTGTTAAGTTTGGTGCAAATTTAAATCCTATTCCTAACAGAAATACATTGGTAAGAGATTTCAGTAAATCAATACAACTTTTTTTTATCGGTGTTGACTGGGAAAGAAAAGGGGGGCCTATAGTATTTGAAACCCTTGATATTCTGATAAAAAAAGGGCATAATATCTCTTTGGTTGTTTGTGGTTGTATTCCTCCTGTTAAACACCCTCAAATGAAAGTTATTCCTAAATTAGATAAAAACAATGAAAAAGATAATAAAAGCTTGAATCAGCTATTCAATGATAGCCATATTTTATTTATACCAACACGGGCAGATTGTACTCCTATTGTTTTTTGCGAAGCTGCTGCTTATGGCTTACCAATAATTACTACTGATACAGGAGGAGTCTCATCTATAGTTGAAAATGGGCAGAATGGGTTTACATTACCTCTTTCTGCAACAGCTGATGATTATGCAAACACAATAATACAACTAATCAATCAACCTGAAAAATTAAGCGAATTATCACAAATATCCCGTAA
>CAZUCB010000190.1:0-4130 GCA_964618755.1 uncultured Bacteroides sp.
GCTTTTAGCACATAACGTTTTTTTACATTATCATTGGCTTCTTCCAGTTCACAATCGTCTTTCAAATCATCAAACAAACGATTTACTTCTATATTTCCAATAACACCCGAATTAGGACCCATTTCGTAAATATAACCGTTTTCATTAATAGTTCTGATAACACCTCCAACTTCGGCAGATTGTTCCAATACCAAAATATCTTTACCTGCTTTTTTTAAATGATGACTAGTTGTCAATCCGGTAATGCCCGCTCCTATTATGATTACATCCTTCATTTTTAACCCTTTTTTAATTATCGTTTTTCATCTTTTTTTAACCTGACAGGTTTTAGAAACCTGTCAGGTTTGATAATACTAGCTAACAATTAGCTACAATATTTTTCAACAACTTTATAAAATCATCATTAGCCACAGGTATTTCTACCTTTGAAATATTTTTAAATCCCAATTCTTTTTTAGCGTAAGGAATTATTTCATGATCAATATCATATAAAGTTTCCAGATTTTCATTTACAAAGCTTATCGGAATAATCAGAATTTCATCCCTGCCGTTATAATGTATTCTTTTCAGAATATCTTTGGTATCGGGTCCTATCCATTTACCCTTCATGCCTGACTGATAGGCATACTCAAAATCACATCCGGTTTTTTCGGCAATCAGCCTTGCACTGGCTTCAATGGCTTTGGGATAGGTATCGCCCTTTTCTACCAAAAACATAGGTATTGAATGGGCACTAAACAAAAGCAAAGGATTTGAATATTGATTAGCTTTTATATGATTCAGTATCAGATTAGCCCAAAAGCTCAAATACAATTCATGATTATAAAACTCTTTTACAAATCTGATTTTAATATCTTTATATGCCGAAACTGCATTTTTCACATCTTCGGCAACGCTATTTGTAGTTGAAATACTAGCCTGCGGATATAATGGAATAACGACAATATCTGTAATATTATAATTTTTTAAATCAGCTATTGCTTCATTTATAAACGGAGCAGAATAGGAAAAAGCCATATTTACCCGATAATCATTTCCGAGCGAAAGCTGAAGTTTTTCAACTGTTTTTTTTGTTGCATCAATAATGGGTGAACCACCTATAAGCTGATACTTTTTCCACGATTTTTTATAACGTGTATTGCTGATAATAAACGACAACAAATTTCTGCCCAATTTACCGAAAGGCAATATAAATGGATCTTTAAACATTCTGGCTAAGAATACTTTAAGCTCAGCAGGAGAATTAGCTCCGCCCATATTTACCAGCAAAACTCCTGTCATACCGTTTTAGAATAAATAGATTCACCTTGTTTTAAATCAGGGTCAAAAGCCATGGCAATATTACGGGCAATTTTATGACCCAGTTCGCTCAATACAATTCCTTTATCGCTTATACTGATTATGCCATCTTTTTCAAAATCTACTAATTTGTGGGCATCATAATTTACTATTTCTTTAATATCGTCAACAGTCAACTGAAACTGTGCTGCTATTTCGTCGAAAAACAAAACGCCATTGCACATAATGCTGTTAATTACAGCTCTTACTATTTGTTGATTTACATTTAATGTAAAACCACGCTCAATAGCAAATCCTGTATTTTCAATTTCCTCAATATATTTAGCAGCACTTTTCACATTTTGAGCATAAGCTCCCCACAACTGGCTTATAGATGAAGCACCGAAACCATATACCTGTCCAGTAGTTTCCAAAGTACAATATCCCTGAAAGTTACGATGCAATTTTTTGTTTTTGTAAGCTACAGCCAACTGATCATCCGGATGCGCAAAATGGTCGATCCCAATAGAAGTATAACCAGCTTGTTGCAGTTGCTGTATATTGTTTATCAGCATATCCATTTTATCTTTAGGCGAAGGAAGACCTATTTTTTCGAGTTTCAACTGCTCTTCTTTAACCCATGGAACATGCGCATATGAAAAAGTAACGATTCTGTCGGGTTTAATTTCAATAGCTTTTTCAATGGTTTCTTTTAAACTATCAACCGTTTGTAAAGGCAAACCATAAATAAAATCAAGATTAATACCATTAAAACCTTTTACTCTCAAATAATCAACAATCTGTTTTACATCATGCTTTGGTTTCTGACGATTAACCACTTCCAGCACATCTTCTCTGAAATCCTGAATACCTAAACTCATTCTGTTGAAACCCATTTCGGCTAATTGGTCTATATGGTCAAACTCCAGATATGCTGGACTACATTCAATTGCAATTTCAGCATTAGAATCTACAATAAACTTCTGTTTAATCAAATTCATAATATCAGCAATATAGCGCATTGCAATGGCATTGGGAGTACCCCCACCCCAGTGAACCTGAGTAAGTTTGCGGTTTTTCAGATCAAGATGTTCACTAACCTGATTGATTTCCTTTTTTATTGCATCCACATAACGTTCAATAAAAGGGCGTTTTTGACCAATTTCGGTATTGCAACCACAAAAATGACAACGCTGCGGACAAAACGGAATATGGATATAAATAGAAATATTCTCAGGATGCTGCTGATTAGAAGCTTTTAATTGCTCCAGATAATCGCTGCTTGTAAAGTTTGTATGAAAAAAGTTTGCAGGCGGATAGCTTGTATATCGCGGACCCGAAACATTATGTTTATCTAAAAAATCACTTGTTATTTTCATTCGTTATTCGTTATTGAGTTATTGGTTATTAAGTTATTGAGTTATTTTGCAAAAACTAGAATTGCAGCAATTTAATAACTAAATAACCCAATAACTTTTAACTTAATTTCTAATTTCTTTTCCAATCCGCACTTTTCACCCAATCTACAACAAACTTAGCATTTTCAAATGGAATTCCCGGAATAAAACCATGTCCTAAGTTAAAGATCCAATTCTGATTCTGGGAACCAAAATCAATATATTTCTCAAGTTGTTCCTGAATAGTTTTTTGATCTGCCAGTAGAAGTCTTGGGTCAAGATTACCCTGTAAACCAATTTCAGGATGAACTAAATAACGTGCTTCTTCAATTGACATTTGCCAGTCAATACTCAAGAAGTTTGCATCTTCAGGTTCAATATACTTAACTCCATATCCCAATCCTTTTGGAAGGAAAATAACCGGTGTACCTGCCTGCATTACAGCAGCAGATATCTTACGAACATAAGGCATAATCATCTCAAAATACAATTCGGAAGGGATTAAACCTGCATGCGTTTCAAAAATCTGAAAAACAGAAATACCATGCTTAGCCTGTGTAGTTGCATACTCAATCGATAATTCAGTAATTGCACTCAGCAACTTATGAGCTAATACTTTATCCTTGTACAACAAAGCAACTGCATCAGGAAAAGTATGATTGGTACTCAATCCTTGAACCATATAACAAAGGGTAGTTAAAGGAGCTCCGCAAAAACCAATTAAAGGTGTATTTTCAGGTTTTGTTCTCATAATTTCATCAATTACATCATAAATATAATTGAGTTTTGAAGCATCAGCCTTCAAAATATTCATCGGATCTTTAACATCCTTAAGTGCGGTTGCAAATTTTGGTCCAGAATCAGCAAAATTGAGATCCATTCCCAATGCCTGTGGTATTACCAATATATCAGAAAAAAGTATGGCTGCATCAACGCCCAAATCGTAAACTGGCATCAATGTTACCTTTGCACCCAGTTCAGGTGATTCCATTAATTCATGGAAAGAATGATGTTTTCGCATTTCGAGGTACGAAGGTAATACCCTACCTGCCTGACGCATAAACCATACAGGTGGTCGTTCAGTTTTTTCTCCTTTAAGTGTTTTTACAAATATTGAGTTATTCATTTTTATTCTGAATTTAATTTAAATTTTATTAATTTGGTAACGCGGATAACACTGATACCTAAAGGTAAATGCGGATAAAAACGGATTTTCCTTTAATTATGCAATTTTAAAATCCGTTAAATCTGCGTTTCCGGAACGGATCGGCGTCATCCGCATTCAAATATTTTCCAAATAAGAGATATTTGATTTTTTATAGGTTTTTCAAAGCTTCCAGATTAGCTGCTATAATAGTGTCAATATCTTTGTCGCTATGTGCATAAGAAATAAACAAACATTCATATTGCGAAGGAGCCAGATAAATTCCGCTTTCCAATGACATTTTGAAAAAT
>CAZUCB010000191.1:0-4041 GCA_964618755.1 uncultured Bacteroides sp.
ATTATTTCCATATTTTCATGTGGATGCGAACCAAATCCTTCTCCTGCTGCAATTATATCATCATTCAATACTCTAAGTACTCCAAAATTATTTCTTTCTGGGTTAAAATAGTCAGCAAAACTAAAAGTATGATGGGTTTGCAACCAACCATGGTTTGCATATCCTCTCGATGAGGCTTTATGTATTATAAAATTTTCCATTGTTTTATTATCGAATAATTGGTAGATATTTTTCGCGATATCTAAAAATCAATACCCCAATTAGTATCAATAACAATAGACCTATTCCCGGTTGATGAGCCAATAAAAGCTCAAAAAGTGTAATATTCACAATTACCGGAGCCAATAAGAGCAAAGCCAATGCTCTTTTAAGATTTGCAATAATCATTACCGCAGTTGTAATTTCTATAATTTTAACGATTAAAAGATATTTAGAAGTAAACAATAAGCCCGCAAAAGTACCGGCATCTCCAGCCATAGGTGGCATTGGCATAAATTGCAAAAAATAGTTTAATCCAAATACCAAAAAAGGTAATCCTAAAATTGTTGCTAAAATTTGATTTAAATATTTCATAGTTTTTTAAAGTTTAAAATAATAAATAAAGTTGTATAATCAACCAATATTGAAGTTTCTAATTGATTTCAACAATAACCTTTCCAATTCAATTGATTCATCTTCGGTAAAATTCCTCAAAGCAATTTCATTGCAAGTTTCAGCACAATAAAATGCAGAAAACTTCAATTGTTTTCCCTTTTTAGTAAGATAAATAAGATTTACTCTTTTGTCGGTTTTGTCTAATATTCTTGTAATAAATCCACTATTCTCAAGTAGGTCAACCATACGTGTAATTGCAGATTTATCACGACCTATCATTTCCACAAGTTCTTGTTGTGCAATACCATCTTTATCCCACAAGAAAGTTAACAACCTGAATTGATCTGTTGTAATACAAGTATTATTACACAATAACAAATTATTCAATTGTTTGGAAAACAAATGATTTAAAATGCTAATATTTCGCCCGATAGATTTTTTCATATTTATTAGAAATATTAGTTGATTAATCAACCATTTTTACAATAAACATGATATAATTGAAAAAGTTTTTAATAAAAACCGATAAATATTAAAATAATTGAAAAAAAAAGGCTTCATCTCGATAATAAAGTGTACTTTAACCGAATATTTCAAATACATATTTATGAGCAAAGGAAAAGTAAAATTTTTTAATGAATCGAAAGGATTCGGATTTATTAAAGACGCAGAATCAGAAAAAGAATATTTCGTACATTCATCTGGATTAAAAGATAGTATTAATGAGGATGATGAAGTAACTTTTGATATCGAACAAGGGAAAAAAGGATTAAATGCAGTAAATGTTAAACTAGCTTAGTTTATATATAATAAATCATTTAATATTTCAGGTATTGTCTTAATTGGCAATACCTTTTTTTATTACAACATAAAACAATTTGAGGTTAGTTTTATTAAATGCTAACTGTTCGTTTCTGGTTTTTTGACAAAAACGCTTGCTCTACCTTCCATTCTGCTTAAATAACGACTACGTGCTAACTCAGGGTCAGCATCAAGAGCAATATAAAGTCTTGTTTTTTGGTCTATTATTACAACCTGAAGTTTAGTAACATCAGGTGAAACAAAAGCATTATGCTTTTTATGATCGTGAGCATAATATCCTTTTTCAATTTTAGGTAAAGCGTTTCCTTCGATGTTTTTCATGACTATGTATTTTTAAGTTATTACCAATATACTACATATTTAAAAAAACAAATTAAGAGTTCTTAGTTTCCTTTACTTGTTGTTTTATATGTTGTAATTAAAATAAATCGAAAAAAGGAAAGACATAAAAAGATAAAAGAATATTATTTTACTTTTTATGAAATTTTTTATAAAAAAACAGGATACAATATTAATCTTCTTTACCAATTGCTCAAGATCAGGAAGGCAATTAAGAAAAAACTTTTCTTTTTTTATTTATATTATGCAAATATAGCTCTTTTTCATGGTATTAAAACATAATGTTTTGTTAAAGATTATAATTCAAGCTAATATTGGAATTTATTATACTACTTCAGCTACTGTAAATGTACTGCCTCCAACAAAAACAAGGTCATCCGATTTAGCTTTACTTTGAGCAGCAGCTAAGGCATCTTTTATAGAAGGATACGATTTTCCTTTCAATCCTTTTTTGATGGCTTTCCTCATCAACTCATCCTGATTTAATCCTCTTGGGATATTGGCTTTACAGAAATAGTAAACAGCATCTTTCGGCAACATTTCTAATACTTTGTCAATTTCTTTGTCACCAACCATACCCAAAACAAAATGTAATTTTTTATATTGCGTTAAAGCAATTTGTTCTAATACAAGCGAAATTCCGCTTTCATTGTGTCCAGTATCGCAAATAGTTAAAGGCGTTTCAGAAATAATTTGCCAACGTCCCAACAAACCGGTTTGTTTTACTACTGTTTTGATACCACTTAATATATCTTCCTCATTTATCTTAAACCCTTTATAACAAAGCATTCCAATAGCAGTTAAAGCTGTTTTAATATTTCTCACCTGATAAATACCAATGAGCTCCGAAAGTACTTGGATAGGTTCAGCTTTGTTTTGTTTATTATAAACTACTTGTAAATATATTTTTTCTTTTTCTTTAATCAGTTCATGCGAAACAGTATGAAAAGCCTCTTCGGCAAAAGTAATAGAAGCATCCATTTCTTTGGCTTTATCAATAAAAACTTTAGTAGTTTCATCTTGAGTTTCGCCAATAATAATAGGGGTGTTTTCTTTGATAATGCCTGCTTTTTCAATAGCTATTTTCTTAAGCGTTTCTCCTAAAAACTCAGTGTGGTCAAATCCAATATTTGTAATAATAGACATTTCAGGTGATAAAAGATTGGTTGAATCCAACCTACCACCCATACCAGTTTCAACAATAGCAATGTCAACTTTTTCGTCAGAAAAGTACTGAAAAGCCATACCTACTGTCATTTCGAAAAATGAAGGTTTTATTTTTTCAAAATCAGGTTTGTGTAGTTCAATAAAATCACAAACTTTCTGTTTGTCAATCATCTTTCCGTTAATCTTTATTCTTTCTCTAAAGTCTTTTAGATGTGGCGAAGTGTATAAACCTGTTTTATAACCAGCACTTTGAAATACAGAAGCAATAAGATGAGAAACAGAGCCTTTGCCATTGGTGCCAGCTATATGAATGCTTTTAAAATTTTGCTGAGGATTGTTCAATAAATTTAAAAGGGCTACTGTATTTTCAAGATTAGGCTTGTAAGCAGCCGCTCCAATGCGTTGAAACATCGGCAAATGGCTATACATATATTCTAAAGTTGCATTGTAAATCATCGTATTTTTTATTGCTAATGTAATACTACAAAGGTAATTTAATTTATAGGTTTTAATAAATAAAACTTATCTTATTATCATTAAAGTATTTTGATTTTTTAAACTTCAGTATTATAGATGATTTTAGGTGTTTTTTTATTGCTCCTTAATTGCTGATACGCAAACTATTTCCATCATAATATGTTTTGTATTTTTTGAGTGAAACCGAAGCTGGACCTTTGAAAGGAGAACCATCATTCAATAAAAATCTGGAACCACAACAGGAATCGATAGTAGTTGTAAAAGAGGATTCTACAACAATTCTACATGAATTTTTATAATCATAAGGGCAAGCTCTGTCAAAAGCAACAAACTCATCTTGGCTTAGCCGATAAACAACAATTCCATTGTATCCACCTGTTATATACTCCCAACCACCAACTGTGTTTAATTTTTGATACACTGTTGAGTTTGGTTGAATACTAAAATTTACATAAACGTAAGGAATGGTCTCATTTTCATCTTTACTACATGAAAAAAAAGAAGAAAAGTAAAATAATAGCAAGAAAAGAAAACATATTTTTTTCATTGAATTTGTGTTATTCTAATTTATGCAAAATTACTTAATTTTGAATTAAGAAACACTAAAACTATAATATTTCCACTTGAAAAAATATTTATATA
>CAZUCB010000192.1:0-4028 GCA_964618755.1 uncultured Bacteroides sp.
AATAAAAAGGATTGAAATAAAATAAAAAAGGGCTGAAATTTCAGCCCTTTTTTATTTTATAGTCTGAAGATTAATCTAAATTTATTTTTTTAGAAATAACACCTTCATTGCTTTGAATATCAATAATGTAAAGACCTGCTTTTTGGTTTTCAAGATTGATTATCATGCTTTTATCATTAATTTTTTGATTTGCAATTTCTTGTCCAAGTAAATTAATAACTCTAACACTACCTGTTAAAGATGAACGGAAATTAATATTAATCTGTTTTTTTGTTGCAAAAATACTAACATTTTCTAGTTTTGGTTCGTTAACTCCCACTCCTGCACCTTGTCCTGCATTTATAGCAGCACCAGCAGTAGAATTATATGCCCAATCTTTAACTGTAACATTTGCACCTGTTGTGGCAACATCGCTTACTCTAATCCAACCATAATGAGTATTAGCACCTGCTTTAAATCTAACACCTAAATATTTATCGGCAGCTCCGCCGCAGGTTCCATAATTTGTTGAATTATATACAGAAGCTAAAACCATTTGTCCTACACCCGCATGCCAGTTGGTATTTGTTGAGTTGATAGGAGCATTTAATGCTAAAGGTAAAGCATATCCAAGTGAAGTGTATGCTTGCAATGTTCCTAATACTAAGTTGTTAGTATCAATAGAACGAATGTCAGCTTGTATGTTAGCTGTTCCATAAGTTCTTAGATTAAATTGGAAATCATTTATTCCATCAGCATTCAAATCTACAAGCATAGTATCAGCTGCTGCAGTTGCTGTAAGAATACGGTCAGGATTAACATCATGATAAACTACTTGAGCGTTAAGTGCCCCAACACCTAAAACACCTAGAGCAAGCGTTGAATAAGCTTTAAGCTTGTTTTCAAAATTTGTATTTGTTTTTTTCATATAGATATTTTTTAAATTATTTTTTATTTTACAAAAGTAATTATTTTTACGATGAAACTAACAATTTGCAGATTTTTTATTCTATTTTATTTCTATACAAATCATGATTTATAACAGTATTAATATTTTCAACAGAAATTGGTTTATTTAAAAATCTACTTAAATCTTCAACTATTTGTATATTTTTGCTAAATAAGTCAGCAAAATTTACATATATTATTTCCACATTAGGTTCTTTTTCTGTCCAATACTTAATTTTTTCCAGATCATTTTTAAACACGTTATAAATAGCAGTTGGGAAAGTAGATTGACTTTTATTAAGCATTTTTTGTTGAGATTTAATAATCTCATTTAAATCCCGTTGCATAAAAATTATCTTGTAATTAAAGTTTTGAGGTAAAAACTGTATGCCATGGGAAATTATTTTAACAACTTTTCCTTGAGCTAATTCTAACCATGAATTATCATTTGCAATATTTTTTGCTTTTTCAAATTCAAAATATCCATTTGGGTTGTTATCGTCAGGTTTGCGAATGTTATCGGTAAGTGTTTTAATACCAGATTCGTTTAAAATTTGCATCATTAAAGATGTTCCTGATCGAGGTAAACCAGATACAATTATTATTTCACCTTTCATAATTTGATTTATTGATTGTGAATAGTATGCTAAATTATTATCGTCTTTAATATTGTTTTTATATATTTTAAATAGCCATTGCTTTGCTTTTATTAATTCTGGAGACATAGTCAAGCAAATTTCAAAAGCCTGAGAAGCTTCTATAAATCTACCCATTTTATACATGGCTTCTCCTAGATGATAATGAGCTGGAGCAAAATGATATACAAGTCCTATTGAATTTAGTAATTGATCTGCTGCATTTTCAAATTGATTAACTCTGAGAAAACAAATTCCTAATCCTAAATATGCTTGAGCATTTTCCTCATCTAATAGCAAAGCTTTTTGAAAAGATTGAATAGCTAAATCAAATAATAATAATTTTGTGTAAATTCTTCCTATTTCTACATATAAACCAGAAGACAAAGTATGGGCTTCTTCAACCTTTTTAAAACAATCCAATGCATAATCTAAATTATCTAAATTGCTCTGAATGATACCTTCAAGTAAAAGCATATTAGGGAGATAATCAATGTTTTTCCCTTTTATTTTATCAATAATTAGTTGTGCTTTTTCAAATTGCTTAATTGAAATATAACACTCAATAATTGCAATATTGTATCTTGGTTCATCAGGGTTTTTAAGTAATAATATTTCTAATATTTCAATGGCTTCTGAATAACGTTTATCGCTGATATAAACCATGCTTAAGTTGTAATGGTTTTCATCGTTTACCATTTCTACTGCTTTATTTTTATCCTCACCAGGATCTTCAATATAACCTAATTCAACTAATTGTTTAAGTGCTTCAGCTGCCTCAAAAGGATTCTCTTTCATAAATTCAGGATAAGTCCAAAAATTACCCTCTTGTTTTTCCCATGAATCTATATAATCTAAAGGTATTGGATTTTCATAAGCGTTAGATAGAACTTTCCCATCCATATCTTTCCCAATTGGTAATCCAAAAAGCGACAAAATGGTTGGTGTAATATCTAACAAAGTTGCACCATAAATACGTTCATCTTTTTTTATATTAGGGCCCGACATACAGAAAATGCCAAAATCTCTATGTTCTAATGCAGGGGCTGCCGTATATTTTGGCAATTCTGTTAACCTTAAATGGTTAGAGTTAAATCCATGATCTGAAACAATTATGATTGTTGTGTTGGGACCGGCTAATTGAATCAATCGTTCCAACATCATGTCATGAAACTTATACATTCCATTTACAACATCTTTAAACATGCGAAATATATCATCCGGCAAACCAGGCATTTGTGGTGGATGATATTTCATAAACCCATGACAAATATGATCAATCCCATCAAAATATACAGCTGTAAAATCCCATTCTGTGTTTTCCATTAGCCATGTAGTTGCAGACTGTACGGTTGCTGTTTCTGCTAAAATCTTTGTTATTCCTTTAATAACATTAGTATACTGGGGATCTAAATGGGCTAAATCAGGAATAAATGGCAATATATGTGCTGCTGTTAATTCTTCTGGATGAACTCTTAACATTTCTAGGATATGGCTATATTCTTGAGGATGAATTGTGCCGTCGTACATTCCCCACGGTTCACTAATATTTTCTTTTGCAGGTTGATAAAAGTTAGAAACCATTGCTCCATTAATTGGTTCTGCGGGATGACTTGGCCACCAACTAATTACATTTGTTTTTTTATTTTCCGAGTTTAGTATATTCCAAATAGACTTTACTTTGCGTGATGTTCCATTAACAGGCCTGATACCACCTTGAATAGGGTCAGGTTCTGTAAAACCAAGAATACCATGTTTATCAGCTTTTACACCTGTTGCAATTGAAGTCCAAAGCATGGGTGATAAAGGTGGATTTAAGGTTAAGATATTTCCAATTACACCATTATTAACTAACTTTTCAAGAGCAGGCATTTCACCAGCATCTAATAAAGGATTTATTACATTCCAGTCAGCAGCATCCCAACCAATTAGTAGAACTTTTTTTGCAATTGGATTACTCATTATTTTCATTTTTAATTCTTTCTTCTAACTTTTTTTTTCTCACATTTCTCCATGCTTCAACTCCTCTTGCCCCATAAGCAAGCAATCCTAATGATCCTTCTTTTGGAATTTCTAATTTTTGTCCATCAGGAGTCAAAAAATAGTCTTCATTTTTATTATTTTTGTCCATTTCCTAATATTTAATAAAATGTAGAATATTGGTAAATAAATTGATAATAGTTTCAATAATACCGCTTTTATATCAAAATTCTGATAAGAGATTTTTAATATCTTGGTAAGTTTCATTTTGCTTTTGAAGTTTGAATATCTTATTTCAAAAGACTAAAAGAATTTTGCAAAAATAGAAAAACGTTAAGACTTTTCTTAAAGAATCTTTTTAAAATAAAAAAAGCTGCAATTAAATTACAGCTTTAAAAAGAGTTATTATTCAGTTAAGTCTGAAGTTTTACTTTGCTTTTCCTTCACTTTGTTAAGTATCTTCTCTTTTTGTTTTTCCACTAGAGC
>CAZUCB010000193.1:0-3970 GCA_964618755.1 uncultured Bacteroides sp.
ACCCATCATAGTTTTTCGATTTATCTTCGGCTTTAATGGTAAGTGCTTTTGTATTAACTATTACTTTTAATGAATCTGATGCTTTTTCAGTACAAGCTCCGCTTTTTACAACTGCTCTGTAAAACCAGTTGCCTGCTGCAGTTGGTATTTCTGAATAAGTTGTATTGGTATTGGAAATATCAATCCAGCCTCCTGTATTTAACTTTTTCTGCCATTTCTGAACTGTTCCTGTATAACTTCCTAATGTCATAGTTCCAGTTGATGTTCCATAGGTTATGGTTGATAATCCTGTAACGCTACCTCCAATGCTTACTGGGTTAATACTTACTTTTACTGCATCACTGGTAGTAGAACAACTTATGCCATTCAATACTGAAGTTACTTCTCTCTTAAACCAAGTATCAGTAATTAATGCATTTGTAGTATAATCTTGAGATGTTCCATTAGTAGAAACTGGCAAATAAACACCTCCAAGTGTGCTGCAACTTGTCCATTGATAAGATATTACACTACCTGATGCACCGCTTACCAAACTGCCTGTTAAATCAGCGGTTGTATTATAACAAATAGATTGAGTTCCTGATATTGTATTTGAAGTCAGGTTATTTTTAATAACCCCTCCTGAAATATAATAAGTTGCTGCCGGATTATCATTATAAGGGGTATAATCCGGTGTAACTCCAGTAAACTCACAGGCAAGCCCTTGAATATCTTCTGCAAAGTTCAAAGCTGTGGTTGAAGCAAAACTTCCTATATCAAATCTTAATGTAAACAATACGGCATTGGGTGCTAAACTTACTGCATCTGCTGCATTAAAGCTTAAAGCGGAAACTTTATAACTTCCGGCTGCAATATATCCTGCATCTGTAGTAAATTCAAAAGGATCCCATTCATGGCCTGATAAATCAAAAATAGGATTTCTGCTTACAATGCTTGGATTTGATAACTCTGTTGGATTAAATCCGAAAGTTAAGGAAAAACTACCTATATTAGATAGATTGGATACGGTTATCGGTATATCTACAGTAGTAGCTGATGCACATACGGTAACTGCTGATGCAGTAACCGTTGGGGATAAGATAGAAGACTCTCCATCCAGATTAGGATAACCATCATTGTAAGTTGATGAAATTGACCAAACAGGCGTAGTAAAATCAAATCCTGTAAATGTTGATTGGGTTTTCATTTCTGAAGTGAGCTTAGGAGTACCTCCTATAAATCCATTAGTTACATTGCTTAGTTGACCATCCCAATAACTATTCGTAATATTTACATTACTTCCTGCATAATTACTTTGCCCAAATAGACCACCGGGCAATGCTCCACTTCCCAAAGCAGTAAGCGTATTTGCTGCATAGCAATTTGTCATCGTAAAGCCCATAGCAGTGTTTGGTATGCCTGATCCATTTATTAAATTAGAACTTTCCCAATCAATCCCACCTATTAAACCGCCAATATTAGATCCTCCAGTAACGTTTCCTCTTGCATAACAATTTAAAATGGAATTTGTGTTTCCAATAATGCTTCCTATTAAACCACCCAAATGATCTGACATTTCCAATGTAATTCCTTCAGAAGGAAAAGAAATACCACTAATATTTGCATTACTATAACAGTTTTGTACCGAAATGTTTAATGCTGATCCTAATAAACCACCTCCTCCAAGAGCTGTACTTACATTACCTGATGTAGTGCATAAATGAATTGTAGAAAAAATTGCATATCCACTTAATATTCCAGAAAAGACTACTGAAGTTGCAGATGCATTAGCAAGATGAATATCTTGAAGGTCAGCACCTTCAATAATTGGAAACATGCCAGTGGACATTCCTTCTAAATTGTTCATAAACAAACTGTCAATCGTAAATCCACCGCCATTATAACGTCCGTTAAAAGGAGTATCATCGTCACCAATACCGGGGAAACCTGCACCGGAATACCATGTACTTGTGCTTGCTGCATTAATATTTGCAGTTTGTAAAAAATAAGAACCATTATCCCATACACTCGTGGTTAGCTGTAACCATGTAAGATTCTCTAAATTTGCAATAAGATAAGGATTACTTATAGTACCATCTCCTGTAGGAGTAGTAAAATTCGGACTTACGATAAATGCTCCAGATACAGAACTTTTTTGTATTGTTCCACAATCTCCGCTTACTTCACAATAATAATACAATTTGCTATTAACAGCTCCAGCTTGGGGTGTATAAGTATTGGTTTGTGCACCATTGGCAGTATCAAGGGAAATTCCTCCTGAATTACCTTCATTAGTATTACTAAACCATTGGTAGGTGAGATTGCTTCCGCTTGCACTTACACTTATCGGAGTGAAACTCCCATTGATAACAGTTGTTTGTGCATCTGTGGATTGGCTGGTGATGGATGTTTCAGGATTTACTATAAATGCCCCTGATACTGCACTGGTATCTGCTCCGCAGCTTCCTGTTACTATACAATAATAATATGAAGTTCCGGCTGTAGTAGCCTGTGGTGTATAGCTACTTGTATTTGCATTATTAGTAGTACCAAGAGATGTTCCTCCAATAGAGTCTGCTGTTGCATTGCTATACCATTGATAGCTTAAACCATCTCCGGTTGCAGCTACTGTAATAGCATTAAAAGTTCCTCCTATACATTGTGTTTGTGTTAAAGTAGATTGACTGCTGATGGAAGGGGTAAGACATGATGAAAAAGATATTCTCGATTCTCCTATATTTTCATAATATTCAAGAATAAAATTTGTAGAACCATTCAAATAAACAGAATCATAATTAATAGTGGAATAAGTCTGTATATGCCATTCATTTATTAACCACGTGGCACCTCCATCCACACTTAATCGAAAACCATCGTCAGCTCCCAATGTAAAAGTGTAATACCCGGCAGGCATATTTTTATTCATTTTATATCTTATACTGAAATTATTGCTTGGCGTGGCACATAAATCAGAGGTTGCACCCGTAATATTTCCAAAACTAATGTTTCTATCGAAATTACTATTTTCTGTAACATAACCAATATAGGTAGTAAAAGCAGCAGTATCTGACCACTTATATCCGTAGCCAATCCATGAATCTGTACCATAAGAGATTTGATCTCCGACAGGACTACTAACTATCAAGGCTCCTGAAACATTGCTGGTATCTGTTCCACAATATCCTGTTAGGACACAATAATAATAAGAAGTGCCGGAATTTGTCGACAATGGAGAATACGTTCTGCTTGTTGCTCCTTCAATTAAAGTTCCACCATAGTTTAATTGATTTGTATTGATATACCATTGATAACTATTAACAAAGATTGCCGATACAGATAATTCTGCGGCAGGACTATAGATACAAATACTTTGAGATGCTGTTGATGGTTGGGACGAAATTAAAGGAGGATTACAAGAATGGATATAATTAAAAGAAATTTTGGCTGCCTCTATATTTTCATAATATTCAAGAATAAAATTTGTGGAGCCATTCAAATAAAACGGTACTGAATTAGAATAGGTGTGATATGCTTGATTATGCCATGATTCAATTAACCATGTAGCACCTCCATCCACACTTAAACGAACACCATCATCAGATCCCACTGTAAAAGTGTAATACCCGGCTGGCATATTTTTATTCATTTTATATCTTATACTGAACTTATCACTTGGTGTGGCACATAAATTAGTAGTTGCACCCGTAATATTTCCTACATCCATGTTTCTACTGAAAGTACTGTCTTCTGTAACGTATCCAATATATGTTGTAAAAGCAGCAGTATCTGACCATGTATATCCGTAGCCAATCCATGAATCGACACCGTAAGTAGTTTGATCTCCGGCAGGACTTACATTAAATGCTCCTGAAACTGCACTGGTATCGGCTCCGCATGTTCCTGTAACCACACAATAATAATATTTGGTGCCGGCTGCTGTTGCCTGTGGTGTATAGCTATTGGTTTGTGCTCCATTGAGAGAATCAAGGCT
>CAZUCB010000194.1:0-3941 GCA_964618755.1 uncultured Bacteroides sp.
GATAAGCATTGATTTTCTTCATTTGATTTTTCAATAACCTTTTCGTACTCAGCAGGAGAAAGGTCGTTGTAAAAGAAATATACAGGATTTACTTTTTGTCCGTTCAAAATGACTTCGTAATGTACGTGAGGTGCTTTAGATAAGCCTGTACTCCCAACAAATCCGATTATTTCACCACGTTTTACTTTTTGCCCTGGCTTAACTTTTAGCTTCGACATGTGTCCATACAATGTTTGATAACCATATCCATGATTAATTTCACAAATAATACCATAACCACTTTCCCTGCCGGCATCAACTACCACACCATCACCGGTAGCATATATGGGTGTTCCGGTGGGTGCTGCAATATCAATACCTGTGTGCATGCGACGATATTTAAGAATAGGATGAAAACGCATCCCAAAACCTGAAATAATTTGTCCTCGGTTTTTAGGCATCGGCATTACTGCTGGCAAATGTATCATCATGTCTTCTTTGTTTTTAGCCATGCGAAATACATCATCAAAAGACTTGGATTGCACATACAATTCACGTGAAATTTTATCAATTTTTTTAGCGGTTTCTATAATTCTTTCGGAATTTGTTAAGCCTTCCAACTCAGCATAACGGTTTGCACCTCCAATACCGCCATTTCTAACGGTAGCACCTATGGGTTCGGCCTCAAAAATAACACGGTATATATTATTGTCACGATTTTCGATATCGCTTAAAACGGCTGAAATATTATTGAGCTTATCATTCATGATGTCAAACTGTAGCTTGTATTGCTCTACTTCACGCGAAAGCATCTTTTCTTTGGGTGAATTGAAAAAATTATAAGCAATTAATAAAACTACAGTAGAAAAAACGGAACCGAAAGCCACAACTGACAATATCTTTTTGAAACGATCTTTAAACGTTATCCTCACCTTTTCGATAGAAAGCGAGTGAACATTAAAGTGATATTTTATTTTATTTGGCATAGGGTTTCAAAAAATTATTAACTAAAAAAAGAAATTGACATTCTTGATTCGCAAAATTAATCAATAAAAGCTATTTTTGCAAAATGTTTTAATCATAAAAAAACTTAAATCGTTTCAGAAAGAAAACTTAGATTTTAATATGGGTATCGTTTTTTGTTTTGTTGAAGCTTTCTTTTGTCATGCTGACGCAGGAAGCATCTCATTACATAAGAATACTTTTTTAATTGAGATTCCTCGCTATTACTCGGAATGACAAATAAGATAGTTCAACAAAATATTAGGCTTTATAGTTTTCTTTCAAGCAATAAATAAATATACAACACAATATGCAATCATCCACTATTAGAAATACTTTTTTGGAATTCTTTCAATCCAAACAACACCAGATAGTAGCATCGGCTCCAATGGTAATTAAAAACGACCCTACATTGATGTTTACCAATGCTGGTATGAACCAGTTTAAAGATATTTTCCTTGGTAATTCACCTGCTAAGTATTCCCGTATTGCCGATACACAGAAATGTTTGAGGGTTTCGGGTAAACACAACGATTTGGAAGAAGTAGGACACGATACATATCATCACACCATGTTTGAGATGTTAGGTAATTGGTCGTTTGGCGATTATTTTAAAAAGGAAGCCATTGCCTGGGCTTGGGAATTGCTTACCGATGTTTATAAAATCAATAAAGAAAATCTGTATGTTACTGTTTTTGGTGGAGATGAAAAAGATGGTATTCCCAAAGATATGGAAGCTTACGATATCTGGAAACAATATATTGCAGAGGAAAGGATTCTATTCGGTTCGAAGAAAGATAATTTCTGGGAAATGGGCGATACCGGTCCTTGCGGGCCTTGTTCCGAAATTCATATTGATTTACGCGACGATGCTGAAAAGCAAAAAATTGCAGGCAAAGACCTTGTAAATAACGACCATCATTTGGTTATTGAAATCTGGAACAACGTATTTATTGAATTCAATCGCATGGCCGATGGCAAATTGGTTTCGTTACCAGCCAAACATGTGGATACCGGTATGGGCTTTGAGCGTTTGTGTATGGTTTTGCAGCATACCAAATCTAATTACGATACCGATGTATTTCAACCTTTAATTCAGGAAATTGCTCGTTTATCGGGTAAAAAATACGGTGCAGACAACAAAGCCGATATTGCCATGCGTGTTATTGCCGACCATTTGCGTGCCGTAAGCTTTGCCATTGCCGATGGACAATTGCCTTCCAACAACAAAGCAGGCTATGTAATTCGCAGAATTTTGCGTCGTGCGGTACGTTACGGATACACTTTCCTCGATTTTAGAGAGCCTTTTATCAATGAGGTTTTGCCGATATTGGTCGGGCAAATGGGCGAATATTTCCCCGAAATCAAAGCGCAACAAGATTTAATCCGCAAGGTAATTGCTGAAGAAGAAATTTCTTTCTTAAAGACTTTGGCTTATGGTATTCAAAAGTTTGAACAATATTGTCAGCAAAATGCAACAACAAAAGTAATTGAAGGCATTTTCGCTTTTGAATTGCTCGATACCTTTGGCTTTCCAATTGATTTAACTGAATTGATGGCAAAAGAAAAAGGATTAACAGTGGATATGCAAGGCTTTTCGAAAGCGATGGACGAACAAAAAGCCCGTTCGCGTCAAGCGGCAGTGGTGGATACTGACGATTGGGTAATTTTGAAAAACGAATCGGAAGAAACTGTTTTTGTGGGTTATGATAGCATTACGGCAGAGGTGGAAATTGTGAAATATCGCAAAGTAAAAGCCAAAGACAAGACTTTTTATCAATTGGTTTTCGACAAAACACCTTTCTATGGCGAAAGTGGTGGACAGGTTGGTGATAAAGGTATTATTTACAACGATAATGAAAAAATCACCATCAGAGATACCAAAAAAGAAAACAACCTCAGTGTTCATATTGCTGACAAACTTCCCGAAGATTTAACTGCTGGATTTATAGCTCAGGTTGACGAAAACAAACGTCAGCAAACTGCCAATAATCATAGTGCTACCCATTTGTTGCACGAAGCATTGCGTGCGGTTTTGGGCACACATGTCGAGCAAAAAGGTTCCATGGTGGACGATGAACGCTTGCGTTTCGATTTTGCACATTTCTCGAAAATGAGCGATGAAGAAATTCAAAAAGTTGAAGCAATGGTTAATCGCAAGATTCGCGAAAACTTAAGCTTAGACGAAAAACGAAATGTAGCCATTGAAGCTGCACAGAAAATGGGTGCCATGGCTTTATTTGGCGAAAAATACGGCGACAACGTTAGGGTAATTCGTTTTGGGAATTCCGTTGAATTGTGCGGAGGTACCCATGCAAAAGCCACCGGAAATATCGGTTCTATAAAAATTATTTCTGAAAGTGCCATTGCAGCAGGCATCAGACGTATCGAAGCTATTACAGCTGATAAGGTAGAAGCATTTTACAATCAACAATCAGCTATTTTGACCGAGGTTCAAGAATTACTGAAAGGTAGCAAAGATATTGCCAAAAGTATCCGCAATTTACAGGAAGAAAGCAATGAATTGCGCAGGCAAATTGCAGCCTTTAACAAAGAAAAAGCCGGCAATTTGCAAGAAACTTTGTTGCAATCGAAACAATTAATCAATGGCGTAAATTTTATTACTGCCAAGGTTGATTTGGATGCTGCAACGGTTAAAGATCTTGCCTTTTCATTGAAAGAAAAAGAAGATAATCTGTTGTTGGTATTGGGATACGAAATGGACGGGAAAATAGGTTTGAGTGTAATGGTTTCCGAAAACTTAGTAAACGATAAAGGTTTGGATGCAGGAAAAATAGTACGCCTAATTGCCAAAGAAATTGATGGCGGTGGAGGCGGACAAGCTTTCTTTGCCACTGCAGGAGGTAAAAACCCTCAAGGTTTGGACAATGCTTTTGCAAAAGCAAAGGAGTTTATCATGCTCGCTCAATAAAATTGAACTGATTTATAAAACACTTAGA
>CAZUCB010000195.1:0-3901 GCA_964618755.1 uncultured Bacteroides sp.
TTTCTATATTCTGCTGTTCATTTTGCGTATTAATACTTTCCACTTTCTTTTGCCCTGCAATGCTTCCACCATCCCAAATAAGCTGATTGATATCCAAAGTAGCTTTATATTGATCTTTAGAATTTTCAGGGATTTTAATACCCGGTATATTCAGTGACATTTTGGTAACATCAGATTGATAAGTGGCCTGAGCATTCAGATTTACCTGAGGCAAATAATTGTTATTCAGATTTTTAATTTTTAATTCTCCGACATTATCTATCATTTCCTTTTGCTTTATCAAAGGATAGTTTTCTGCAGCTTTTTGATAACAGAATTGTATATCAACATTTTGAGCATATATATATGAGTATGCAATGCTCAAAAAAATAAAAAATATTTTCTTCATATTTTTACAGAATTAATTATAAACTGACAAACTTCTTTTTTGCGTTCCAGTAAAAATTCATGATAATCGCCTGAATTGTTGTCAAATAACATATTTTGCAACAATGGTTTGGCTGCAAACGGAAACACACATAAAGCTATAATGTTAATTAACAAATGTCTCGGATTTGTGACTCTGATTTTTCCTTCATCCATATTTTTTTGCATACTTGCAAAAATTAGCTGAGGCTGAACCCCCATTCTTTTCATCACACCAACAATTCTTTCGGGGTTTCTGTGCAATTCTGTTAATACAAATATTGGAATTTGAGGAACTTCAATTATTGTTGTGATATAATTTTCAACAAAAGTTTCAATTTTTTCTTCAAAGCTGGCATCAGAATTCATTTTTTCTATTACCCGAGGTATAAATTTTTGGAATGCATCATTAAAAATAGCTTCAAAAAGCTTGTCTTTGCTACGAAAATAGTAGTGTAACAATGCTTTATTCATTCCGGCTTCGTCGGCAATTTCCTGCATTCGGGCACCATCATAACCTTTTTTAAAAAAGACTTCTTTGGCTGCCATTAATATAATCTGTTCAGTATCTGTTTCTTTTAAGCTCATATTAATTTTATTAAATGGTTTAATCATATAGTTTAACCAGATGGCAAAATTATATAAAAAAATAATATTTGCAAATTTTTTTTAAAATAACTTGTTTTTGTAAAATTCTGTTGTATTTTTGCCGTGTATTATTTTATTAGTACACTAAAACATTAAATTTTTTAAAATGATAGAAATTAATAATTTAGCATTTAGCTACAAAAAGAAAAAGCAGCTATTCAATCATTTGAATATGCAGCTGTCTGAAGGGCGAATTCATGGTTTGCTTGGAAAAAACGGAGCAGGAAAAACTACTTTACTCAAGTTGATTTCAGGATTACTATTCCCTAATGATGGAAATATCAAAACATTAGGTTATGTGCCATCGAAACGAAAACCCAGTATGTTGCAGGATATTTATTTTCTTTTCGAAGAATTTACATTGCCCGATTTTAGTATTCAGAAATTTAAAGAAGTTTACGCAGGGTTTTATCCTAATTTTAATGAAAATCAATTTGCTGAATACTTAAGTGAATTTGAAATTCATGATAATGAAAAACTTAACAGCTTATCGTACGGACAAAAGAAAAAAGTTCTGATTGCGTTTGGTATAGCCACAAATACCAGGCTTCTGATTATGGACGAACCTACTAATGGCTTGGATATTCCTTCAAAAAGTCAGTTTCGCAAGATTATGGCAGGAGCAGTTGGCGAAAACAAATGTGTAATTATTTCTACTCATCAAGTTCGCGATTTGGATAATCTGATAGATTCAATAACAATTCTTGATCAACAGGATATTATTTTGAGTGAACCTATTGAAAAAATAACTGAAAAACTTTGCTTTAAATCGCTATCTCATAACGAAGCAGAAGATAAAGTTTTGTTTTCAGAAAGTAATCTACGAGGAAATTGGGTTGTAGTTGAAAACGATAGAAACGAGGATAGTAAATTAGATATTGAAATGCTATTTAATGCATGTTTTAGCAATAAAAAAAGAATTCAGGAATTGTTTAACCATAATAATATTTGTTAGTTATGAATGATGTATTTAATATAAAACGATTCGGACTTTTGTTTAAAGAACAAACTTCCAAAAATTTGAAATTATTTTTGATGGGTACCGTTTTAGTGTTTGCAGTTTTGTTTGCACTAATGCTTATCTCAATAATAGCTTTAAATAATCAACATTTAAACTTTGATATTCGATTGGGATATTATGCGTTTTTCCTTTTTCCATCCGCACTTTTATTAAGTAGTATTTGGTTTTCCTATTTAAGCAAAAAATCTCCTGAAATTGGTAATCTTTTACTTCCGGTTTCGGCTTTTGAACGAATTTTGGTTGCTTTTATTATCAATGTGATTATATTTAGCCTATTGTATCTTTTAATAGTTTTGTCAATAGAACTTATTTTATTTCAAGATTTTACTATTCTCCATTATGTATTTCATTTCTTTAAATATTATACTTTTTATGCTGTATTATTCTTCTTACAAAGTATATTTCTGATAGGTTCATTGATATTCAAAAAAGCATCAACCATTAAAACTGGATTTTCACTTTTTATAATAATAATTATTCTACAGTTGATAAGTACAATTACATTAAGGCTAACATTTAAAGTACTTACTTCGGACTTTGGAGATATGTTTTTTACTAATAATTACCAATTAATTAAGCCATCGTATTCTGGAACTATTGAAAATATTCTTATTTATATGGGATTTCCTCTTATTTGGGTGGCATCTTATTTTAAATTAAAAGAAAAACAGGTTTAACACTAAAAAAATAATCGTTATGGAATTTAAAGAACCGCAAGCTATTTACCTGCAAATAGCAGAATATGTTTGCGAAAAAATATTGTTAGAAAACTGGAAACCTGATGAAAAGATTCTTTCTGTCCGTGAACTTGCTGTAGAACTGGAAGTTAATCCAAATACAGCCATGCGGGCTTATGAGTTTTTGCAAAATCGAGAAATTATATATAATAAGCGTGGAATCGGCTTTTTTGTTGCGTCAGATGCCAACGAAAAAGTCCGTGTTTTTCGTAAACAACAGTTTTTAGAAATCGAACTACCTGTATTTCTGAAAAATATGCAAATATTAAACATCAGTATTCAGGAAATTGAAAGATACTACACTGAATTTTTAAACAATAAAAATCTTAAAACAATATGAAAACATTTAAAACAAGTAATATAATCCTTTTGGCATTTTCTCTTGTAATCATTTTATTTGTAATTCTTAAAATAGTAAATTCTACTTATCATCCGAATTCTAATTCCAAAAATGCAGTTTATACAGAATTAAAAATTGATAACATTCAGTCTTTTAAATATTTAGTTTTAGATGGATATAGGCAGGTTACTTATGAAGTAAAAACTGGCAATGTATTTAAAACAGAAGTGTTTTCAGATCCAAGGAATACCGATAGTTGTAAAATTCATTTCAGTAATGATACGCTTTACATGAATGTTATTAGCAATGAGGGATATACAAATTGCGCTGAGATACCTGATGTAAAAATTTGCATTCCATCAGAAGTAAAAACAATATTTGCAAACAAAGTACATTGTAATTTAAATGATTTTAAACAGGATACATTAAACATTCAAAGTTTAATTGATTATACAATGATTAACATTGAGAGAAGCAAAATCCAAACAATTAATTATATAGGAAAAGATTCAAAATTAGCACTATATCATTCTGATACAATAGAAACGTTAAATTTTATTGGAAAAGGAGAAAATTCATCTTTAGATTTATATGATATTGTAATTAATAAAATAAAAATCAATAAGGATTCTGTAAGAGTTATGTTAAGTGGCGAAGCTATTGAATATTATATGAATAAATAAACCAAAGTTAATTAAATATGAAAAAAATAAAAATAAAAATCATTTTTTTAGGTTCTATAATTTTAAC
>CAZUCB010000196.1:0-2664 GCA_964618755.1 uncultured Bacteroides sp.
TATATTTTATCAAAAGTAATACATTTTTTACAAATTAAAAATATTTTCAAAACAATATTTTTGCAAATGTGTTAGATAGTAAAATTTATTTTCTACAATGATTCATACAACAACAGTTTTAACAAAACAAATCGTTACTTCTAATATTTCCATAGCTCCCAATGTTTATTTATTAAGTTTTAAACGCAGTTTCAGCTTTGTTCCCGGACAATGGATTGCCATAGGATTGTATCCGACAGATACTCCACGTTTATATAGTATTGCCAGTGGCATCAATAATGATGAAATTAATATTTTATACGATATAAAACCCGATGGTGCTTTAACGCCCAATATGGCTACCCTCAAAAAAGGTGATAGTATTTATATTTCGAAACCTGACGGCAGTTTTTACGCCGAAACCGGCAAAGCATGGTGGATTGCCACAGGTACGGGAATAGCTCCTTTTAAAGCGATGCTTGATTCGGGTTTGGGGAAAGATAAAAAACTAATACACGGTGGCAAATCCTTGCAATCGTTTTATTTCGAAAAAGAATTCTCCGATGCATTGGGCGAAAGCTATATCCGCTGTTGTTCCAGAGAAAACGGGGATATTGAATACAACGGACGGGTTACTGAATATTTAAAACAACAAGAACAGCTTCCATCCAACGAAAAGTATTACCTTTGCGGAAGTTCCGAAATGGTGGTGGAGGTAAGAGATATCCTTGTAAACAAAGCTGTACCGTTCGGAAATATCATCGCAGAAATTTATTTTTAACAAATGTCAAAAGAAAAACTTTTCGGGAAAACCCCGTCTGAAATTAAAACCATAGTAAAGGAATTGGAAATGCCTGCTTTTACTGCCAATCAAATTATTGACTGGTTGTATAAAAAAGAGATTACTGATATTGAACAGATGTCGAATATTTCTGCAAAAAATCGTTCACTTCTATCCGAGAAATACCAATTAGGTGTTAGCTTACCTATAAAATCACAGGAATCGAAAGACGGTACCAAAAAATATCTTTATCCTGCCGGTGAAGGTCGGTTTATTGAAACAGCTTATATCCCCGACGAAAACCGGAGCACACTTTGTGTTTCATCGCAAGTAGGTTGCAAAATGGGTTGTTTGTTTTGCATGACAGGCAAACAAGGTTTTCAGCAACAACTTACAGCCGGCGAAATCGTTAATCAAATCAGAAGTTTGCCCGAACGCGATAAGATTACCAATATTGTGTATATGGGCATGGGCGAACCTTTCGACAACCCCATTGAATTGATGAAAAGTCTGGAAATAATTACTTCCGAATGGGGTTTGGGTATGAGTCCGCGAAGAATTACAGTTTCTTCCATTGGAATTATTCCTGCTATGAAAACGTTTTTAGACAACAGCACTTGTCATCTTGCCATTAGTATGCACTCCCCTTTTGAAGAAGAACGCCGCCAACTTATGCCGATACAACATGTTTATTCTATTAAAGATGTGGTAAGTTTATTAAAAAACTATGATTGGCACGGGCAACGAAGAATTTCATTCGAGTACATTATGCTGAAAGGAGTTAATGATACCGAATCGCATGTAAGGGAAATTGCCAGAATACTCAACGGATTGTCATGCAGAATTAATCTGATAAAATTTCATGCAATACCCGACACACCTTTAGAAGCTTCCGACAAAGCTAGCATGCTTGCTTTTCGCGATGCTTTAACAGCAAAAGGTATCTTCACCAGCATACGCCAATCAAGAGGCGAAGATATTTTTGCAGCTTGTGGATTGCTTTCTACCAAAGAACTTATTAAAAACAATGAATAGCTTTATTCATTATGTTTTCAAATCGCGTATTGCTTATTGGATGATAGCTGATAATTTTGCCGTTATAAATTATACAAAATGTTCCAAAAGCACAGGGCGTTTTTTGGGCAGATTCTGAATCTTTTAAATCTATCAGCTTGGTCTTTAGCTTAAATTTGTTTTCAGCAGATTCCAAAATAGCCTTTACATTTTTCTCAGTATATGGACATTGAGCCGAACGTATAATTGTTAATCCATTTTTATATTCACTCAGGTTGTCAAGCATATTCGATTTAAAATTCGGATCTTTTGAGTTTGCATCGAATTTAATGGCTAATAATTCAAAATCGGGCTCAGCCTTATCTACTATTTCAAATCCTTTTTTAAGAAATATTTCATTATTTACCATAAAAGACCCTTTTCTTGTAACTACAGCAACTCCCAGCATTTTCGCCTTTTTTGCTTCCTTAATACATTCGTCTATTAAGATTGATGCATAACCTTTTCCCTTAAACTCATTTCTGAACCCTACAAAAACACAGTGAATAAACATATAATCCTCAGCATTCACCGGACGATGTGCATATTTTCCGGGAAGATATTCGAGCATCCCCTGATATCCTCCTTCTTTTGAGAAAACTATTTTAATTCTTAATCCTTTTGGATAATATTCATTAAACCAATCAATTTTATTTCTTAATTCCTTGTGTTTAATTACATCTTTGTATCCACACACACCATAATTTGCAATGTTTTCAGGTGTAAGATCAATGATTTGAATATCGGTCATAATTTACCTCCCGTATTAACTGATATAGTAATTTATTGTAAGTTCGTTGCAAAGATATTATTTTATGCTGACCATAATATAAGTTCGTTACAAAAATATG
>CAZUCB010000196.1:2764-3836 GCA_964618755.1 uncultured Bacteroides sp.
GGGATGATGGAGGGGGCTTTTGTTGAAAGTTAACAGTTACGATATAAAACGTTTGGTATTTCGAAGCACTTTTCTGTCAAGTCATACAAAAGTTGAAGCGGGCTACAACCCTTGAATAAACAGCTGTCACGACAATTTTTATACCGCGTGTTGAAGGACGTTTTTTAAATTGGTCCATATACATTTAGCCTTTTATAATCAGTTATTTCAATTTCAATTTGGTCGTCAAAATCAATGCTTAGTCTGGTAATCTCACAGAAATTTAATGTAAGATTATTATCTTTTACGGAGTAGTCATTAATGCTATATATTCCAATTTCTTGGTCATCAATTATTCTAAAAGAGGATACCCCTCTAAAAATCAATTTTGAAAGAAGAATCGGATAATTAACTCGTTTGAAAAAAAAGAATCTTCTATATATCCTGTAATCTAAAGAATTAATATCTTCTCTTTTTAAATCCAATTTCAGAACCTTTGAATCAAATTCTACGGAATCTAAATCTACAAATTGATCATGAACAAGATCAATTAATTCATACAAATTATTTATATCAAATATCCTTTTCACTTATTATGAATCAAGTTACATTTTGTTTTATTTTAAACTGTCATATTACACTTCATCGTCTTTTAAAATGCACTACAACATCAGTTTGTCTATTAACCTATTTATGTTGTTTTAATATTCTGGTAAATATCCGTATCGTATTGCAAATATTCAATTCTCAGTGACATATATTTAGGTTTTTAGCTAGTCTGACGCCGCCTGACGCTTGAATTTGTTGGCGAATTTATCGATAATTTTTCTTCGTGCAAAATATTTTCAATTAACTTTTTTATTTCTGCGAGCTTAGAACTGCCAATAAATTTAAGCGTTTGTTACCAACTGGTGTTCCGTTTTCCAATCTTGTAAACCATTGTCAATATTCGGTTTCCGTATCCTTATCATTTTATGCTCTTTCTTTTCTGTCAGCTTTTGCGATAGTCTATTGTTACATAATTTTCCAATGACCTGCTTTGTCGCTTCCGATGCGTTCGATTATTCCCATTTTTTTTAATTCTTGAATATAT
>CAZUCB010000197.1:0-3785 GCA_964618755.1 uncultured Bacteroides sp.
TTAAAATAAGTTGCAGCACTTGCCATAGTTCAAATAGCTGGGAACTTGATAAAAAGATTTATTCATTCAATCATTCTACGACCAAGATGCCATTAATAGGTCAGCATAAAGAAATAAACTGCAAATTATGCCATAAAAGTCTGGTTTTTTCAGAAGCAAAATCAAAAACGGAATGTGTAAGCTGTCATGCTGATATTCACAGCCAAACAGTTGGTAATAATTGTGATAAATGTCATACTCCTGATTCCTGGATTGTAAATAATATTACTGAAATACATCAGCAAAGCAGATTTCCGTTAGTGGGTGTACATTCCATGAAAGATTGCCAGAAATGTCATAAATCAGAATCTCTGCATCGTTATGAAGTACTGGGTGTTGAATGTATTGATTGCCATAGGGAAAATTACTTGGCAACCACCAAACCAAATCATGTTTCTTCAAATATGTCAACTGATTGTTCTCAATGTCACTATATCTATTCATACAATTGGGGAGTAGCAGGATTTAAACATGATCTTTTTCCTCTAAAATTAGGTCATTCAAATGTTGATTGTACAAAGTGTCATGTAAATAATAATTTTTCAAACACACCCACAGATTGCTACGCTTGTCATCAAGGGAATTATAATTCAGCTACAAATCCAGTTCATTCCGGAGGATGTTTTTCTACAAATTGTTTATTATGTCATAATACAAACCCTGGCTGGAAACCGGTTACATTACAGCATAATAACTATTTTTCACTTACCTTAGGTCATTCAAATGTTGAGTGTTCTAAATGTCATGTTAATAATAATTGTAATGTTCCAACTGATTGTTATTCTTGTCATAAACAGAACTATAATGCAACTACAAACCCGGTTCATACACCTGGATGTTATTCTACAGATTGTTTAAAATGTCACACAACAATTCCTGGATGGAAACCTACAAGTTTTAATCATAATAGCTATTTCCCTATTAATTCGGGGAAACATAATAATATTGCCTGCATTGAATGTCACACAAATCCGGCAAATTGTAATTATAGCTGTATTGATTGTCATGAACATAGTCAATCCTCAATGAATAGTGAACATAACGGAGTAAGTGGATATTCTTGGGTAAGTTCAAAATGCTACTTATGCCATCCAACAGGACAAAGTAAATAATATATTTAAATATATAAGAATGAAGTATCTATTTATAATAATTTTTGTTTTTATGAGTAGTTTGGGTATAAATGCTCAAATAACATCTGAAGGGACTGTATCTTTTGTAAGTTCACAAAGCACCTATATTAAATATAAATCTACTGCAGGTTTTTTAATAGGTGATACTCTGTTTACAAGTATAAATAATCAACTTATTCCTGCATTATTAATTAAAAATCTTTCATCAACATCTGTTGTATGTAGTTCAATTTCTTCATTTAAATTTAATATAAATGATAAAATTTATGCAAAATCAAAAGTTCAGAGTAAAAGTCAGGAGAAGGAAAAAACATTAAATAGAGATACCTTGCTTATAACTTTGGATTCTACAATATTTGCTGAAAAAGAAAAGGTAAAAGTTACATCTCACAAGCAAAGAGTTAGTGGTCAAATTGGAGTTTCAAGTTCTTCCAATTTTTCAAATACACCCACAAGCAGTTCATATATTGCTAATTATTCACTTTCGTTAAATATAAATAATATTGCAGATTCAAAACTTTCGTTCGAAAGTAATATCTTATACAGACAAGAAAATGGAGAATGGAGTAATGTGCAGAAGAATATTTTCAATGGGTTAAAAATCTATAATTTATCCTTAAAATATGATTTAAATAAAAGCTCATTTATTAGTTTTGGCAGAAAGATTAATTCGAATATATCAAACATTGGGGCAATAGATGGTTTGCAATATGAAAAATCCATTAAAAATTTTTATACAGGTGGTTTTTTAGGTTCACGCCCACATTATTCTGATTACAGTTTCAATATCAACCTAATGCAATTTGGTGCCTATTTCGGCCATAACTTTCTGACTTCAAAAGGTAGTATGCAAAACTCAATATCAATCGTTGAGCAAACAAATCATTCAAAAACCGACCGTCGATTTTTGTATTTTCAACATAGTAACTCATTAGTGAAAAATGTTCATATATTTTATAGTTTAGAATTAGACTTATATAAAGTAATAAATGGACAAAAGCAGAATACATTGAGCTTAACAAGTAATTATTTTTCGTTAAGATACCGTCCTTTTAAAAAATTATCATTATCAGGCACTTACGACTCTAGAAAGAATGTAATATATTACGAAACAGATAAAAATTACCTTAGCACATTAATTGAGTCAGAATCAAGACAAGGTCTTAGCATTCAGGCTAATTATACCATTACTCAGAAAATTTATGCTGGAGCAAAAGTTGGTTATAGATTTCAGAAAAGTGATCCAAGACCTACTAAAAACTCGAATGTATTTATTTCTTTCAGAGATATTTTTAAATCTCAACTATCAACAACATTGTCAGTTACAATGCTGGAATCAAATTATTTGAATGGTAATATTTATAATGTAAGATTTTCCCGTGGTTTTAAGTCTGGGAAAATAGATGTTGGTGTTGGGTACAGTTTTGTAAATTACAAAATATTAAATTCAGAACTACCTTTCAAGCAACATACTGCCGATATTAATGTTTCTACAGAGATTATCAAGAAACTCTTTCTTTCGCTAAACTTTGAAACAAACTACGAAAAACCAAATTACTTTCACAGACTCTATCTGCAATTACGAAAAAGATTTTGAATGAATTAGCTTGTAATCTAGTTTAAAAAATATTAAAAATTATAAAAACAATAATATACTTTATAAAATCAGTGAAAAATGAGAATCTTGTCATTCATAATTTGGTCTTTCTTGCTTTACCTAATAGGAAGTTTCTCGGAAGAATCTCCACATGGTAAAGATTTTAAAATAAGTTGCAGCACTTGCCATAGTTCAACTAGCTGGGAACTTGATAAAAAAATTTATTCATTTAATCATTCTGCAACTAAAATGCCTTTAATAGGTCAACATAAAGAAATTAACTGTAAATTATGCCATAAAAGTCTGGTATTTTCAGAGGCAAAATCAAAAACGGAATGTGTTAGTTGTCACATGGATATACACAGCCAAACAGTTGGTAAAAATTGCGATAATTGCCATACACCTAATTCCTGGATTGTTACTAATATTACTGAAATACATCAGCAAAGCAGATTTCCATTAGTAGGTGTACATTCCATGAAAGATTGTCAAAAATGCCATAAATCAGAATCTCTGCATCGTTATGAAGTTTTGGGAGTTGAATGTGTTGATTGTCATAAAGCTAATTATTTGTCAACAACAAAACCAATACATTCCTCAGCAAATTTTTCAACAGATTGTGCTCAATGCCATAATATTTATTCTTATGAATGGGGAAGAACAGGTTTTAACCATAATTTCTTTCCATTAACCTTAGGTCATTCTAATATTAACTGCACTAAGTGTCATACAAATAACAATTATTCAAATTTGTCTCCAGATTGCTATGGTTGTCATAAAGACGACTATAATTCAGCTACAAATCCGGTTCATTCCAGTGGATGTTATGCTACAAATTGTAGCTCTTGCCATAATACAAATCCAGGATGGAAACCAACAAGTTTTAATCATGAGAATCACTTTCCAATCAGTTCTGGAGATCACAGTGGTATTTCCTGCATTGAATGTCATACTAATCCTGCAAATTGCACTTTTAGTTGCATTGATTGTCATGAACATAGTCAATCTTCAATGAA
>CAZUCB010000198.1:0-3761 GCA_964618755.1 uncultured Bacteroides sp.
TTTCTTCACCAACTACAATAGAACCTAATCCCTGATTTTTGTAATATTTACCAACCTCAGGAACTGTATTGTATTTAGCAGTAATTTGATTTAGGATGTTATTGGTTTCATTATTAAAAGCATTTACAGCACCAATCATATAATTATTCGAAATATTTTCGAGATGACCACGATATTTTAACCAAATACCTGCCATAGAAATATGATCGGTAGTACATTTCCCTTTTGCTTTTATTAATAGTTGAAGATTGTTGAAATCCTTACCATTCCATTCTTCAAAAGAGGTTAAATTTTGCAAACGGTCTGATTTAGGGTCAATAATAACTTGAGTGGAACTATTTTTATCTGATTTCTGATAACCATTGTCAACTTTACCAAAACCTTGTGGTGGCAAATCATATCCTTTAGGTTCATTCAGCTTCACCTCAACACCATCAGCATTAGTTAATTTATCGGTTAAAGGATTAAAACGCAAATCACCTGCAATTGCCAAAGCGGTAACTATTTCAGGAGAAGCCACAAATGCATAAGTATTTGGATTTCCATCAGCACGTTTGGCAAAGTTGCGGTTAAAAGAATGTATTATTGTATTCACCTCTGCCTTTTCGGCTCCTGCCCTACTCCACTGACCAATACACGAACCACAAGCGTTGGCAAATATTGTTCCGCCTATTTTTTTGAATATATCAAAATAACCATCTCTTTCGGCAATGGCACGTATTTGTTCTGAACCAGGTGTGATGGTAAATTCTGATTTTGCAGTTAGTTTCTTTTCTACTGCATCTTTAACAACCGATGCAGCCCTGGAAATATCTTCGTAAGATGAATTGGTACAAGAACCAATTAAACCAACTTCTATTTTAAGTGGCCAGCCATTTTTAACAGCTTCTTCTTTCATTTTCGAAATAGGAGTTGCTAAGTCGGGTGTAAAAGGTCCGTTAATATAAGGTTCTAATTCTGATAAGTTAATTTCAATCAATTGATCATAATATTTTTCAGGATTAGCATAAACTTCCTGATCTGATCTTAAATTTTCTTTGTTTTTAGTTGCCAAAACTGCTACTTCTTCCCTGGCTGTTGCTTTCAGGTATTTTTCCATAGCTTCGTCATACGCAAATACTGAGCAAGTTGCACCAATTTCAGCACCCATATTACAGATGGTTGCTTTTCCTGTACAAGAAAGCGATTCGGCACCATCGCCAAAATATTCAACTATGCAACCAGTACCACCTTTTACAGTTAAAATGCCTGCTATTTTTAAAATAATATCTTTGGCTGAAGCCCATCCATTGAGCTTACCTGTAAGTTTTACACCTATCAGTTTAGGAAATTTTAGTTCCCAGCCCATACCCGACATCACATCTACAGCATCAGCTCCACCAACACCAATGGCTATCATACCCATACCTCCGGCATTGGGTGTATGCGAATCGGTGCCTATCATCATCCCACCGGGAAATGCATAGTTTTCCAACACAATCTGATGAATAATTCCTGCTCCGGGTTTCCAGAAACCGATATCATATTTATTACAAACAGAACTCAAGAAATCATATACTTCTTTATTTGTAACATTGGCTGTAGCCAAATCTTCAACATTACCCGATTTTGCCATTATTAAATGATCACAATGAACCGATGAAGGTACTGCCGTAGTATTTTTGCCTGCCATCATAAATTGCAACAATGCCATTTGGGCAGTAGCATCTTGCATGGCAACCCTGTCGGGTGCAAACTCAACATAATCAATACCTCTTTGCAAAGAAGCCTGAAGCCTATTCTGATATAAATGGCTATACAATAATTTTTCGCTCAATGTTAAAGGGCGATGAAGAACATTTTTTACATTACCTATTTTATTGGGTAGTTCTTCATAAAATTTCTTAATCATTTCGAAGTCAAACAGCATATTTTTTATTATTTAGAATAACATTGCAGCAATGTGAATATTAGTGTTATTAAATAACAAACAAACTACTAAAAAAGTTCTATTGATTTTTATCATTAAATATTTGAGATTTATTTAATGAAGCGTTTGATTTATTGGTAAGCAACACTTTTCTCCGTAGGAGAATAAACCGATCGCTTTATGTGCATAAGGCTTGTGCTGTGGAAGCTGGTTTATAATTTGGTGATTTAGTGAATTAAAAATCCCATTAGCTTTCTCAACTAATGGGATTTTTTGTGAAGGGGATTTCGGCTATACGACTGAATGTTAGGGGCAGAATTATTTATTTAATTTTTTATAGGCCAAATATTCTGACAGATTCCAAGATAAAAAACTTTTTGACTGCCATTCCTTTTTAAAAGCTATCTTTCTTCCTTCAATGATCTGGTGATACTTTTCAGGTGTCATAAACTTCTGTTCAAAAGGAAATTTTGCTTTTTGAATTGTATCAATTCTAGAAAGTTCGGAAAGAGGTTTATCTAAATATGGTAAAGATTTGTCTGAAAGAGTAGACAAGTAATCCAAATGTAAAAAAGATCTTTCTGAATGTTTAAAATTATATTTTGCAATTAATGTATCCCAATTAATAATTGAACTAACAACCAGAACCACATATAATGCAAGCGAATTAGATTTAAAAAGATAGAAAGAAGATTTCCTTCTATTTACTTTCACAAATACAGTATATAAGCCGTAAATTGTCAAAACTAAAAAAATAATAACACCAATTCTTTTATATGCAAGTGAAAAATAATTAATGTACCAGAAATTACGAACAGCCACGGATATTGCAAGAATTCCGTTTTGTGCTAACCAAGTATAACTCAATAATCTTAAAAACTTATTATTCTTTAAATAATTCAGATTACCTCTGAAGAAGAACAAAACAATTATTATAGAAATGATTATTGACAAAATTAATAAGTAAGTTCCTTCATGAACAAATTGTTTAAGATATTGACCTTCCCATTTAAAATTAAACCACACCCAGTTAATATCAATTACATTCACAATTAATAAAATTGCATTAAGAATACAAAGAAGGAAAATTCCAGCTTTGTATTCATTTTTTAAAGCATATGTTTTATAATTCTTATAATTTTTTCTTTTAATTCTTTTTAATTCATCACTTGATTCTAAATCGTTTTTAATAACATTCCCATTATAAGTTCTTAAAAAGAAGAAATTACTAAGAATAAGACCAATTATAAATGTGATGACTATTGCAAAATCAAAGTTCTTAAAAATTGAGTTAAATCCCTTTTGAATATATTCATTTATATGTTCTACAAACTCATCAAAAATTGGATTTGAATTTCTATATATAACGATGAATACAACAATAATAATCAATGGGATTAAGAATATTCTTGACTTCCAAATATAACTTCCAATATTTCTTCCTTTAAACTTTGAACTGAATAATTCATTAAGGAATTTTTTTTGAGAACCAATAAACGCAGACAACGATAACTCCATTGTATTAACTAGAGACTTCATATTGGGATAAATAATTATCCCAATGAATACAAATAATGCCAAAAAATTAATAAAATAAGAAAAAGTTGAATGTGTAATAACTGTAAAAAGAGAAGTAATCATTAATCCAATACCATAAATTAATTGATTTCTACTTTTTAACTCAAATTGTTTGGTGATTATTAGCCATATAAATAAAAGTGATTCATAAATCAATAAGTTTATTCCTAATGACTGTTTATAAAAGAAACATGTTATTATTAACGCACTAATAGATACAATTAAAACTTCATTTTTTTTGTTCATATAAATCAAAATATTTATTTAAACGAAT
>CAZUCB010000199.1:0-3686 GCA_964618755.1 uncultured Bacteroides sp.
TTGATTTTAAAACTTCTATTTGCATGATGCGGCAAAATTAATCTTTTTTAATTAATCTATAATAAATTTTGATGTATTTGACTTCAATATTCTATATTTCAATAACAAATAATGAAAAATATTGTTTTTATCTTTCTTATCGTATTCGTAAAAATTATCTCTTTTTATCTGATGATAAGTACTATACGGAAATTATTTATTTATTTGAATCATGATTCTATATAATTTTTAAGAGATGATTTTAAAACCCAATTAGAACTAGGAATTAAAAGAAATATTATATTTTTGTAAATAATTGTTTGTACATTTGTTGTGATTAATACAAACAAAATGTTTTTAATTGCCAACTATAAATAAGACATAAATATGGGATTGTTTCAAGCATTGGTAATTAATAAATATCTTAAAACTATAGATAATCAGTAATAATGAAACGTATTTCCATTACCGAAAAATTGATTTTTTATTTTGTATCCTTAGGTGTTATGGTAATTATTATCATAGGCTCTTACACCTATTACTTTGCAAAGCAAGCATTGCTTAATCGTACTTTCGATCAATTGATATCGTTACGTTTAGAAAAGAAAAACAGAATAGAACAGTTTTTTATCGACAGAGATAGAGATATTAATATTATTTCTAAATCGGAAGAATGCAAGAAAATAATTGACATCCTGAACTCGGAGATTTTAACAGCTGATAGAACCCAAAAACTTCAAAACAATTCCAATTTAAGTAAATTTATTAGTTCTTATGGTTACTATCATAAGCTATATGTAATAAACAATATTGATTCTGTTTTTACTATTCATTCCCCTCAGTCAGAAATGAGCAATTACGCTGATTTTAATACAAAATCAAATCAAAGTTTAAAACAGTTTTGTAAAGAAATAGGGAAGTCGAAGAAAACTATTATTCAGGATATAAATAAATCTATCCAATTAATATATATCGGAACGCCTGTTTTGAATGAAAGTAAAAACATTGAGGGATTTGTTGTATTGGAAATTCCAATTACTGCTATCAATAAAATAATGTTTGGATTTACAGAAAACAATGGGTTGGGCAAATCGGGTGAAACCTATCTGGTAGGCAATGATTATTTGATGAGAAGCAATTCGAGGTTTAGAGAAAATGCTGTTTCTACTATAAAGGTAACATCAACCTCTGTTATCAATGCTTTTAAGGGTATCATCGGTTGTGATATTGTAAAGGATTACAGAAATATTTCCTGTTTGAGTTCATACAGCAAAGTGGATATTGATGGACTTAACTGGGTAATATTAGCCGAAATAAACGAAGATGAAGCAATGATTCCTGTTTTTGCGATTAGAAACAGCATATTGCTGATAAGTTTAATTATTGCAGCAAGTGTATTTGTTTTTGCTTATTTTGTTTCAAAAAGAATTACTTCGCCTATTAAACGCTTACAAAAAGCAAGTGAGGAAATAGGTTGCGGAAATTATGACGTTGTCTTAGGTATTTCGGAAATGGATGAAATAGGAGTGCTTACGGAAGCATTTAATACCATGACGTTGCGGCTTAAAAAGCAATGTGCTGAACTGGATGAAGAAAAAACGAAAAGATTTAGCTCGTTAATAGATGGACAAGAAATGGAGAGACAGCGATTGTCGAGAGATATGCACGATAGCTTGGGACAATCATTGTTAGCTGTAAAAATAAAACTCGAACATGCCAAAAACTCTAACTATGAAAAGAGCCAACAACTCATATTGGAAACCCAGGAGCTTTTAAGCTCTACTATTAAAGAAATAAAGAATATTTCAAACGACCTTATGCCTCCTGTTTTGGAAGCATTCGGACTGGAGCAGGGCTTGAGAACCTTGTGCAAAAACACTGCAACAAACACGGGCATTCCTATTGAGTTTCATAGCGAAAATATTCCTGACGCATTGGATGCACGATTGCAAATGTATTTGTACCGTATTTCGCAGGAAGCTATTAATAATATCAGCAAACATTCGGCTGCATCGCAGGTGAGGTTTTCGATAACATCTGTTGAAAACGCTATCTTTTTGAACATAAGCGATAATGGAAAAGGCTTTGATATGGGCAATATCAACGAAAAGAGCAATGGAATACTGAATATAAAAGAAAGGGTTAAGTTGCTGAAAGGAGAATGTGCGTTTCATTCGACGATAGAAAACGGAACGCAAATTGAAATAATGCTACCTTTAATGTATAATGCGAGCTTATAAAATAAATTTAATCTAAACTGCAATCATAGCTTTATTCATTAGTAGAGATATAGTGTATTAGTGTTTGTAACTGTTCAGCTTGGTTTTGAAAGTTCTCAAAAGAGATTATCTTTAATTTATTCCTCCGCCATCGCTTCCCCTTTAAACAATAATGCATTGTTTAAAGGATGGTTAAGATGTCAATTTAGCTATACCTAATTTTATTCACATAAAAAGCAAAATATATTTTGAAATAATGTAAATATTTTATTAGCTTTGATGCGAAATGTATAAAGTTGATGAGTTATGAAAAAAATTATCATTTTAGCTATTTTAATACTTATAATAAATACAGCAAAAAGTCAGTCATATTTATTAAATGAAGATTTTTCGAGTGCTAATGGCATTAATTCACCAACAGGATGGACACAACAAACCATTTTTGGAAATTCAATATCAGATAAATGGCATTTTGATAATCCTGGAAATAGGAATGTAAATTACCCGATTACAGCTCCATTTGCTATTTTTGATAGCCAGAATTATTCAAATTCAGATGGTAATGAGATAGTTAGTATAGAATCTCCTTTTGTAGATGCTTCGGGAGCTTCTTGTATTTATCTAATATTTGATCAAAAATTTGATATAGGATCTAACAGTACTGGTCAAGTTGAAGTGTTTAATGGCAGTATTTGGCAGACTGTTTATAACATTGATTCAAATATTTCGATTGTTAATAATCAAGTAATCAATATCTCAGCCTCAGGAGCTGGGGTTTCAAATTTAAAGATTCGTTTTAAATGGAATGGAAATAATGGAGGTTTTTGGTTAATTGATAATGTGAAAATATATTCAACCTTTACGAGAGATATGAGCGTAACTTCTATTAATGCTCCTGTTAATCCCATTTCTTCTGGAAATCATAATATTAAAATAAATCTTAAAAATTACAGCTGTTCAAATGTTAGCAATGCTAAAATACAATGGAATGTAAATAATGGAAGTACAGTATCATACACTTGGAATGGTAATCTTGCATTTAATCAACAAATTCAGATAGATTCCATTGGAACAATAACTTTACCGGCAGGAGGAACATTTAATTTAAAAGTATGGATAAGTACAATGAATGGAGGATTAAGCGATATGTATCATTTGAATGATACAGCCTATATCACACTATATCCCAAATTATGTGGAACTTTTACAGTTGGTGGTACTAATCCCGATTTTCCAAATCTATATTCCGTTGAACAGGCATTAAATCTATCTGGAATTAGTTGTTCTGTGATTTTTAAAATCAGAGACAGTATATATCCTTATAATCAACACATTAAGTTGAGTTCAATACAAGGGAGTTCTTCAACGAATACAATAACTTTTGAATCTGAAAGTGGAAATGCAGCAAATTGTGTGATTAATTATCAGAATGTTGATCCAACAAATGATTATACGATTGCAATTGACAGTTGTGATAATTTGAAATTT
>CAZUCB010000200.1:0-3680 GCA_964618755.1 uncultured Bacteroides sp.
GGCGGTGCCATGTTTGGGGTTGTACCCAAAGTAATGTGGCAAAAAGTTTATCCGGCCGACGAAAATAACCTTTGCAACTGGAGCATGCGTTGTTTGCTTGCTGTGGATGGCGATAGAAAAATACTTATTGATTGCGGAATAGGCGATAAACAGGATCAGAAGTTTTTGAACAATATGCATCTGAATGGTGATGATAATCTCCATGCTTCGCTGGCAAACGTTGGCTATACCGCAGATGATATTACCGATGTGGTTTTAACGCATTTGCATTTCGACCATTGCGGTGGGGCTGTAAAATACAATACGGACAGAACGGGGTATGAACCAAGTTTTAAGAATGCAACTTATTGGGTAGGCCGTACACATTGGGAACTGGCTAATAAGCCCAATGCCCGCGAAAAAGCTTCTTTTCTCAAAGAAAACTTTGTTCCGCTTATGGAAGCCGGCAAAATAAAATTTGTGGATAGCGATACTACTTTATTTCCTGGGTTTAGTGTAAAGATTTTCAATGGTCATACTGCCGGACAAATGATTCCTTTTATTAAATACAAAGATAAAACCATCGTTTATATGGCTGATTTGATGCCCGCTGCCGTTCATATTCCGCTGGCTTATGTTATCAGTTACGATACCCAACCTTTGGTTTCGCTTGCCGAAAAAGAAGATTTCCTAAACGAAGCGCTTGCTAAAGATTTTATTCTCTTTTTTGAACATGATATTTTTAACGAATGTTGCAATCTGCAACAAACAGAAAAAGGAATACGTCCAAAGGAATTCTTTTTATTGGAAAATATTTGAGAATCAACTTAATTAGTTATTCTGAACTGAGCTATATTTTTGTTAAGTCAATCTCGAAATTGTATTCTTTTTCCGGACTGCTACAATGCAATACACATTGATCGCAAACAGACAATTCGCCACGCAAACGTCTTTTTACCATATCTTCTGTACGATAGCGTAGAGGCTCAATACTGATTTTCTGAATAATTTCGTCGGCAAAAGCGTACATCAACAACATTTTGGCATTGTGCTCCGAAATACCGCGCGAACGGATGTAAAACATGGCTTCGTTGTCCAGTTGTCCTACTGTGGCTCCATGGCTGCACTTAACATCATCTGCATAAATTTCCAAAAATGGCTTGGTATTTACCTTGGCTTTATCGGTAAGCAGAATATTTTTATTGCTTTGCGAAGCATTGGTTTTTTGTGCGTCTTTCGAAACAATTACATGACCATTAAATACTGCCGTTGCCGAATCGTCTAATATTCCTTTAAACAGCTCGCTGCTGGTGCAATTGGGTTTTAAATGTTCAACAAATACCATGTTGTCGATATGCTGCTTTTCATCCATCAAATACAAACCGTAAATATTGGTGTCGCAACCTTGACCATCCATTTTTACATAGTTATTGTTTTTGAGAATACCTCCGTTCAAACTCATTCCATTGCTGCATAATCGAGCGTTATCGGCAAGGTTAAAATAGGTGGAATTGATGATGGTAGAAGCATTGTTAACATTCTGCATTTTATAATGATCCAAGCTTGCATTTTCGCCCAATACAATTTCAGAAACAGTATTGCTTAAGCTTTTCTGATGATTGTAAGAATCGTCGCAATGAATAAGCGAAAGCTTGCTGTTTTTGCCAAGTACAATCAAATTACGTGATTGCAAACAAATATTCTGGTCGTGATGGATGACATTTACAATTTGAAAAGTTTTTTTTACCTCAACGCCATCAGGAACAAAAATAAAAAAACCATCCTGAGCCATGGCTGTATTAATCGCTGTAAATGCATTTTTTGAGGAATCGGCATACTGAGCAAAATATTTTTCGATAATTTCAGGAAATTGCTGTAAAGCAGCTGCAAAACTTCCATAGATTACGCCATTTGTAAGCTTTTGCAAAGTCTTATCTTTAGTTACATATCTGCCATTCAACAAGGCCAACATTATCGTATCAAGATGAGGAACATTGCATTGAAAAACTTTATCGATATCCTCAATTAGTTCATGATTTTGGTAATAATGATTGTATTCTTCCTGGTAAACTTCAGTAAGATTGGTATTTCTCCATTCTTCCAGTTGTTGAGTAGGCAATCCTAATTGCAAAAACTGATCAAAAGCTTCTTTTCTTTTGGTAAATATTTTTTCAGTATCATTTCTTTTAATATCAGACTGATAAACCTCAAAATCTTGGATGAGCTTATCGCTTAAAGGAAATGTTGTATTTTCTATTCTCATTATTAAATATGTATTTTTAATTTTATTGAGATTCCTCGCTATTGCTCGGAATGACAAAACAATCAAACATTATGAACTAAATTACAAAATATCTTTAATCCATTCGTATCCTTTGCTTTCCAATTCCAACGCCAGTTCTTTACCACCCGATTTTACAATACGTCCTTCAAACAGCACATGTACAAAATCAGGAACAATATAATCAAGCAATCGTTGATAATGAGTAATTACCACCGTTGCATTTTCGGGACTACGCAATTTGTTAACACCGTTGGCAACAATACGCAACGCATCAATATCCAAGCCCGAATCTGTTTCATCCAATATTGATAATGTTGGATTCAGCATTGCCATTTGGAAGATTTCGTTTTTCTTTTTTTCGCCACCCGAAAAACCCTCGTTCACAGAACGATTGGTTAGTTTAGCGGTAATTTCAACCATTTTTTTCTTTTCTTCCATCAGGCGAAGAAATTCACCCGAAGGTAATGGATCCAATCCGTGATATTTGCGTTGTTCGTTTACCGCAGTTCGCATAAAATTGGTCATACTTACACCCGGAATTTCAACAGGATATTGAAATCCAAGAAAAATACCTTCACTGGCGCGAGCCTCAACAGGCATATCTAATAAGTTTTTTCCTTTGTATAGAATTTCTCCTTTGGTAACGTCAAAAACTTCACGTCCGGCAATTACCGACGCCAATGTACTTTTACCAGTTCCGTTGGGTCCCATAATTGCATGAACTTCACCTTTGTTTACTTCCAGATTAACACCCTTTAATATTTCTTTTCCATTAATGGATGCATGTAAATTTTTTATATTGAGTAACATATATTTAAGTTTTTAAAGTTATAAAGTTGAATGTTTATAAAGTTTTTTCTTTTATAACTCATCATTCATAATTATTATAAGTCTTTATATTGTTGATGATACTTTTCTTTGGTTTTCCATTGCCACATACCATAAAAAAAACCAAAAATCAAAAAGATTCCTAAGCGTAAAACAGATCGCTTTATTTCAAATTCCTTTTGCAATAAATCAAATAAGGATAAAAAAATGCCCATAAATCCACCCCAAAAAAGAGAGCCATAAATCAAACAATACCTCCATTTACCTTTTGCTCGTATTTTCTCCCATCTTTCGATAGTTTTATCAATTTTGCCTTTTTTTTCCATGACTTAAATTGTTTCAAAAGTGCTAAATTTTAATAAGTAATCCTCAAACTTCCGTCTTCCGTCTTCCATCTTCCGTCTTCCATCTTCCGTCTTCCGTCTTCCGTCTTCTGACTTCTGACTTCTGACTTCCGTCTTCCGTCTTCTGTCTTCTGTCTTCTGACTTTTTTATCCAACGCTTCCTTCCAAACTGATTGAAAGCAATTTCTGAGCTTCCACTGCAAATTCCATCGGAAGTTTATTCAGTACTTCTTTGGCATAACCAT
>CAZUCB010000201.1:0-3628 GCA_964618755.1 uncultured Bacteroides sp.
CTTCCGTCTATTATCTCCAAATTATTTTTTAATATTGAAAATTCATTTTTTGAATTTCTAAACCTTCTATTTGGTGTAAATCATGTTCGAGTTGTTCCCATTCACTTGGATTGCCACCCAATTGAAGTAAAATCATGCCTACTCTACTGCAAATATCTTCAGATACTTCGTGAAAACCTAATCTCGATTTGATAATATGTGAATTTTTGGTCAGTGCTTTTTGTGTTCTGCCGGCTTCTTTGATTCTATCGGTAATCATTAAGCCTAATATTCTCATTTCCATAATATAATGCTTTTATTTGATTAAAAATAAAGGTCTCTTTCGCCGTTTTTAATTTTTTCTATTCTGTTTCTGAGTTCTATTTTGCTTTTTTCGTCTTCTAATTTTTCAACATTCTTCTCTATAACTTGCCAGCCTTTATGTGCAGTATCATTGGGCGCGTAATCGCAAATGTATTCCGACAATGTTAAGATAGCATTAGGTGTGCAATATCTTTTGATAAAACCTGGTACCGAAAACTCCATAAAATGTTCACCTGTTCTTCCTAAGCGATAACAAGCAGTACAAAAAGAAGGTAAATAATCTTTTTCTAATAAATCATCAATAATTTCGTTAAGAGAACGATTATCGTTGATGGTAAATTGTTCACGGTTTAAGTCTTGGGTTTCGTTTTTTGCTGCTGCATAACTTCCTAATTCTAATTTTGTTCCACCATCAATTTGTGAAACACCAAAGCTGATAACTTCATCTCTGATGGCTGCACTTTCGCGAGCAGTAAGTATCATACCTGTATAAGGAACGGCTAAACGAAGAATGGCAACCAATCTGGAAAATTCCTCATCTGTTACAATATATTTGCCATCAATATCTAAGGATGATGCACTTTGAATCCTTGGAAATGAAATGGTATGAGGTCCTACATTGTAGCAAGCTTCTAAATGATTGGTATGACGTACCAAACCCAATACTTCAAAACGCCAATCGTATAAACCAAATAGAGCTCCAATACCTACATCGTCTAAACCTGCTTCCTGAGCTCTGTCTAAAGATGTTAAACGGTATTCGAAATCCATTTTTTTACCTCCTAAATGGTAAATTTTATATGCTTCAGGATTGTATGTTTCTTGAAATACCTGATAAGTACCTACTCCGGAATCTTTTACAGTTCTAAAACCGTCAATATCCAATGGGGCAGCATTGATATTTACTCTTCTTATTTCTCCATTACCTTTTTTTACACCATATACTACATTAACGGTATGCGCAATGTATTCGGGAGAATAAGCAGGGTGTTCACCATAAACCAAAATCAAACGTTTTTGTCCATTATCTTCCAGTGCTTCTACTTCTTGTATCAATTCCTCATCGGATAATGTTTTGCGAATAGCAGCTTTGTTTTCGGTGCGAAAGCCGCAATATTTGCAATTATTTACGCATTTATTGCCAACATATAAAGGAGCAAACAAAACAATTCGATTGCCATAAACCGTTTGTTTTAAAAAACGTGCACCTTGTTTTATTTCGTCAATTAACTCGGGATCGGTGGCATTGATGAGTACAGCTGTTTCTTCTAACGTAAGCCTTTGCTTACTTAGCGATTTTGCAATAATATTTCTTACTTTTTCTTTTGTTGATACGGTATTGTTGATGTAGTTCCAAATTTCAGCAGGATCAATGAATGGTTTCATTCTCTGATCTTTGATACTACATATTTCGGGTGTAAATTTCATTTTTTATAAGGTATAATTGAGTTGTTATTGAATTAACAAAAGTAAGAAATAAAAGTTATGTGGAAAGCAATTTTTTTTTTGGAATATTTTTATGATAGTTTATTAATTAAAAAAATACAGATGTCACAAAAGTTCTCTGTGAAACTCTGTAAAATTTATAAAATATTATTAAACTGATTTTCACAGATATTTAAAGTACTTTAAATTTTATTTTTGCGAATATTTTAAGAAAGTCACCAAAATATAGACAATTGATATAATATATAAATTAATACGACTTTGTTAAAATTTTAATTATTAGCTATATATAAAAATTTTACGAAGTATTGTTATTAATTAATTGATAAATATTTTGTATATTTGTAATTTATTTTTAAAAGTTAAATAACAAATAGTTTTTTAATATTTTAAGATATTATATTAATAATCAATATTTAATGCTTTTTGTAAGTTATTTCTTACACTAAAATCAGATTTTTCTTACAAGATTATATTTATTAAAGAAATACATTTACATTCTGAATTATTAATAAAAATTAATTTATTGATTATAAAGGATGAATTTGTTGTATCTTTATACCTTGTTCTATAAACTAATAATTTAGTTCTTATTTTTTTAATTGTTATAAACAATATTTCTATTAAAAATAATATTAACAAATAATTCAGTAAAAATTTTAGACATTAGTATTTTCCATATTGTTGAATTTAATATTTTTATATAAAAAAATAATCTTAACCCTATTAATTAATAAAATTTTGTGCCAATGAAAAAGTCCGAAAAATCAAATTTTAATGAAATCAAATTATTAATTTAAATCAAATAAAAATGAAAAAACAATTATTAACTTTCTTGGTGTTGCTGTTTGTAACGCTTAGTAGTTGGGCACAAATTGCCCTCGAGACTGTTCCTGTGGGAAACCCCAGTAATTCTGACGATGTTCACCAGCACTATCCTGTAGGTTATTCACCTTTTGGTGCAGTTAGTAATCCGTTTCAAATTGGCAAGTATGAGGTAACTTCCGGACAGTATTGCGCATTTCTGAATGCTGCAGCAAAAAGCGACCCTTATGTTCTCTATTCGCCAACTATGCAAAGTAACGCACTAGGTCCAAAGATAACCAGGCTTGGAAGTTCCGGCAGTTATACCTACGATTTTAGTGGGGCTCCTTCAGGAACTACTGCAGATTGGGAAAATCGTCCAATCCGCTTTGTCTCCTGGCAAAGTGCGGCTCGTTTCTGCAATTGGATGACATCAGGCAACACCGAAATTGGCGCATACAATACAACAACATGGGCAGTAGATCGTGCAACTGCACTAACGAGTTACGGACAGGTCTATGTTTTGCCTACAGAAGACGAATGGTATAAAGCAGCGTATTACGATTCAAATAAACCGGGCGGAGCCGGTTATTGGAACTTTCCGACGAAAAGCGATGTCAGCCCTACAGCTGCAAGTGCTGATGGTGGAATTACCAATAGAGTGCCCTCATCAGTTCCAACATATAATTATGCAAATGTTGGAACATTTATCAGTTCTCCAGGACCTTATGGTACATTCGATCAGGCTGGGAATGCAGCTGAATGGACGGAATCATGGGGTACCTATTATCCTACAGATGTAACAAATAAACCAGCAAGAGGAGGATTAATTGGAGATGAATTATTAACGCCGAATTGGTTATCAGCTGAAACAGAAGCGCGTTTATATCTTTATGCCAACCGCCAGATTCCAGTAGGGTTTAGAGTGGCGATGGTTAATTATCCGGTTCATAATATAACACAAAACCTCTATTATTCTACAATTCAATCTGCTATTACAGCAGCAACAACCGGCGATGTGATAAATGTGGCTGCCGGGACTTATAATGAATCTTTAACAATAAATAAAGCCAAC
>CAZUCB010000202.1:0-3596 GCA_964618755.1 uncultured Bacteroides sp.
TTCAGAGTCTTGATTTTTTCGTTCTTTTGCATCAAGGCAAAAGGACATAATAAAAATAATTCAATTGAATCTTATAGATTTTTAATAATTTTGTAATCAGATTTTACTTAATAAAAGCATTATATCATTGCTTTTCAGCTATTAAAAGATTTAAAAAACCCAGATCGTATGACAGAAAATGAGATGCTTCAAATCTATACAACTTACCTGCAATTGCTTAGTCAGCAGGAATTTGATGCAGATTTGCTGGATTATTCCCTGCTCGAAAAACATAAACCTTTATTGCATCAGTTAGCCAGTTTAGGCAACAGCGGAATCAGTGTTTTTGATCTTTATAAAAAAGAACATGTTTTTTACTCTCCCAATTTCTGCAACTTACTGGGTTACGATTTAAAACAAATTGAAGAACTGGGGCATGAGTTTATAGATGCCAAAATTCATCCCGATGATTTTCTGGAATTGACAAAAAATGGGATTTCTTTATTGAAATTATTTTTTCATTTCCCAACGAAAGAAAAATTGAATTATAAGCTCATCAATGAATTTCGTATTTTAAATGCTGAAAACAAATACATCAGAGTAATTGAACAACATCAGTTGCTTGAGCTGGATGCAAAAGGGAATATATGGCTTTCAATGAGTATTATTGATATATCTCCTAATCAGGAAATACATGAAGGATTGAAAGCACAAGTATTAAATTTCAAAACCGGGAAAATAATTCCGTTTCAAGAAGAAGCTGCAAAAGAAAAAGTTGACGTAAGCGTTGCTTTAACCAAAAGGGAAATACAAATACTTCAAATGGTAAAAGACGGATTTCTTAGCAAAGAAATTTCTGAACAGCTATCTATCAGCCTGCATACCGTGAATACCCACCGTCAGAGAGTATTGGAAAAGCTCGGTGCCAATAATTCAATGGAAGCGGTCGTTTTTGCTTCAAAATTAGGATTGTTGTAATATATTTTTAGCAAAGTCACAAAGTATTTCTATTGAATAAATAATGATAAATCAGTATTGTAGGGTTTTTGATAGGAGCATAATTTTGCAAAAACATTAATCAATTTAAAAACAAAATTATGTTACGAATTATTTTAATTTCAATACTTGTTATAACAGTTTCAGCAAAATCACACTCCCAACAGCCAACGCAAACAATACGCGGAATAGTTATCGATAATGCCTCTAATGCACCTATAGCTTTTGCAAATGTGGTAATATTAAATTCAAATCCTCTTATTGGAACTACCACAGACTTCAATGGAAATTTTCAATTGAACAATGTAAGTGTTGGTAGGTACAATTTAAAGTTTAGTATGATAGGTTATGAGTCTTTTATCGAAAGAGAAGTGCAGCTTTCATCGGCAAAAGAAGTTTTCCTGAATATTACAATGAAAGAAAATGCTACTACTTTATCAGGAATTGTAGTAAAACCTAGTATTAATAAAGAGCAGGCACTAAATGCAACTGCAACTGTAAGTGCCAAAATGCTAAGTGTTGAAGAAGCCAAACGCTATGCTGGTGGTTTTGATGATCCTGCAAGATTAGTTTCTGCTTTTGCCGGGGTTTCAAGCAATGTGAGTAACAATGCTATTGTTGTAAGAGGTAATAGTCCGCAAGCATTACAATGGAAAATAGAAGGTGTAGAAATACCAAATCCAAACCACTTTGCTGATATGGCTGCTTTTGGAGGTGGTGGACTTACTGCCTTGAGTAGTCAGTTATTGGCGAATTCTGATTTTTTCCTGGGTGCTTTTCCTGCAGAATACAGCAATGCACTTTCGGGCGTATTTGACATTTTTATGCGAAATGGAAATAACACAAAATACGAGCATACTTTTCAACTAGGACTTATGGGAATTGATGCTTCTTCTGAGGGACCTTTTGTAAAAGGCAAGCGTTCTTCCTACCTTTTTAATTACCGCTACTCTACATTAGCTTTGTTAGAATCAATTATGCCCGAAAATGCCGGAGGCGTAAGATACCAAGATCTTTCATTTAAATTAAATTTTCCTACCCAAAAAGCAGGCGTTTTTTCTTTATGGGGAATTGGTTTAATAGATGGTTCCGGAGCCAAAGCTAAGACCGATATGAGCAAATGGGAATACGATGCAGATAAAGACGAACAAGATGTAAAACAATATATGGGTGCATCAGGGATTAGTCATAAGATATTTATTAACAACAACCAATTTGTAAAATCTACATTGGCATCAACAATAAATGGAATTGATTTTACAACAGATAGATTAGATAGTAGTCTTTCATTTTTGCCTAAAAACAGAGTTAACAATACTAACTGGAATCTTGTATTATCTTCTTTTTTGAACACAAAATTTAATGCCAGACATACTAATAAGATTGGGTTTTCTGCAACTGGTCTGATGTATAATATTTTACTAAAAAATGCTGTTAATCTTGGTAATCCATTGCAAATAATAGAAGATAAAAATGGATACAGTACATTGTTAACTGCTTATACTAATTCTACTATAAATTTTACTGGGAAAATCACTATGAATATTGGTATTAACGGGCAATTGTTTACATTAAATAACCACTATACCATCGAACCAAGAATAGGAATTAAATATCAATTTACACCTAAGCAATCATTGAGCTTTGGCTATGGTTTGCATAGTAGATTGGAACGCTTAAACTATTATTTTGCAAAAAATAGCATTTATGGCAACGAAGTCCTTAATAAAAATCTTGATTTTACAAAATCACATCATTTAATACTAGGTTATGATATAAGTTTTTCAGAATTCACACATTTTAAAATAGAAGCTTATTATCAACAATTATTCAATGTTCCGGTAATTAGCGATAGTTCTTTTTCGCTTATAAATATGCAAAATGATTGGTTTTTCAATGAAAAACTTCAAAATTCAGGCAAAGGTAGAAATTATGGTGTGGACATAACATTCGAAAAATATTTGTCGCAAGGTTATTATTACATGTTATCAGCTTCTCTGTTCAATTCAAGTTATTACGGAGGAGATAAAATTTGGAGAGATACACGATACAACAGAAATTATGCATTTAATTTTTTAATAGGGAAAGAATGGCAAATTGGCACTTCCAAACAAAATACTTTAAATCTAAATGCCCGACTCAGTTATCAGGGTGGTGACCATTATTCTCCTTTAAACGATGTAGCATCATTGGCTACTAAAGATGCTGTTTTTGACGAAACGAAAGCTTTTTCAAAACAATTTGCACCAGCTTTCACGTCTCATTTTACAGCTAGTTATAAAATTAATAAAAAGAAAGTATCACATGAATTTTCATTAAAAATTATCAATACTACTATGTATGAAGAGTTTTTGGGCTTTCAATATAACAATTTTAGCAAAACCGTTATTGAAAGAAGAGAGGCTTTATTTTTGCCAAATATTAGTTATAAAATAGATTTCTAAAATTTATTATTAATTAAAACACCAAAGATGTTTTATAGTGAAGCTTGCGGAAGGATTATTTTTCCTTCTGCAAAGTAAAGCCAAAGGTAGTTCCAACTCCAACACCACTTCTAACATTTATTGTTTGTTCGTGGGCTTCAATAATATGTTTTACTATTGACAAACCTAAGCCAGTAC
>CAZUCB010000203.1:0-3458 GCA_964618755.1 uncultured Bacteroides sp.
GAAATATTGAAATATAAGCCAATATTTCTATGGATATTGATCTCCTACGGAGAAAATTCCTTTTCTTAATGATATTCCCCCCTTGTCTTAATTCACAATAAGCTATCAAGAATTCTTTTGCAAAAAATAAATCTGAAATTATTAAATAAAAAGAGCAAACTTTGAGCAATTAATAATAATTTTGTGAACTCATTGTTATATACATAGTAATTTCGGAATAGTGAAAAAAACATTTTTAATTTTTGCGCTTTTATTTTCCTTCTTAGTGCAGGCTTTTGCCACGCACGAGAGGGCTGCAGAAATTACTTATCGTCGTATTTCAAACACTTCATTTCAATACGAAATTAAATTAGTTACTTATACCTTTACGCCCAGTCCTGCCGATAGGCCTCAGTTGGAAATTAAATGGGGTGATGGTACTTCTGATCAGGTAGCACGAACATTGAAAGTTTATTTGGCCGGCGATATAACCCGAAATGAATATGTTACTACCCATACCTACCCCGGCTCAGGCACTTACAAGATAAGCATGGAAGATCCAAACCGAAACAATGGAGTTATCAATATTCCTAATTCGGTAAACGTACCTATTTTTGTGGAAACCATGTTGGTGATCAGTCCGTTTATTAATCCTAAAAACAACTCACCGCAATTGCTCAATCCACCTTTGGATATGGGTTGTGTAGGTGCTCTTTTTGTTCACAATCCCGGGGCTTATGATCCCGATGGCGATAGTTTGTCGTATAAATTAGTAAAATGCAGAGGTGCACAAGGGCTCGATATACCCGGTTTCACCTTTCCGCAAGCAAGCACATCTTTCACAATAAATCCGGTAACAGGCGATTTGATTTGGGATAGTCCCACCATGCAAGGCGAATACAATGTGGCCATTTTAATTGAAGAATGGCGCAATGGGGTTAGAATAGGATATATTACCCGAGATATGCAAATTATTATTGCATCTTGCAACAATCATCCACCCATTATTGACCCTATGCCGGATACATGTGTACAGGCCGGAGATACCCTGGCTTTTAATGTTCATGCTTCGGATATTGACGGTAATGTAATAACTTTATCAGCCACAGGCGTTCCTTTGATTTTGAGCAATAGTCCTGCTATTTTTAATACAACTTCGGCTTCGACGCAAGTTAATAACCTATTTTACTGGGAAACCCAATGTGAACATGTTCGCAAACAACCGTATCAGGTAACTTTTAAAGCGCTGGACAATGGAGCTCCTATTATGCTTACTGCCTATCGGAATCGGTTTTTGAAAGTAGTAGGTCCTGCACCCCAAAATCTTACGGCTACTACTTTAGGAAATGCAATTAAGCTTTTATGGAATAAAACATATTGTACCAATGCTGTTGGTTATAAGATATATCGTAAAAATGAATGCTCTACATTTATTCATGGCAATTGCGAAACAGGAGTTCCTGCTTATACGGGCTATACTCAAATTGCAGTAATAACGAATATCAATGATACAACATATCTGGATAATAACAATGGGAGTGGTTTGCTGCATGGCATTGATTATAGTTATATTGTAATAGCTTATTACCCCGATGGTGCCGAAAGCTATGCGTCGATAAATGCTTGTGCAGCACTCAAACGTGATGTTCCTATCATTACAAATATTACAATTACCAATACCCATACAATCAATGGTGCGGATACTGTTGCATGGTCCAGTCCCAAAGAATTGGACACTATTCAGGTTCCGGGACCCTATAAATATTTGATTTATCGTTCTGCTGATTACAACGGGAATAATTTTACATTGATAGATTCATTGGCCGGGATCAATGATACCATTTATGCTGATAATGGAATAAATACAGTAGGATTTCCATATAGTTACCGTATTGATTTTTATAACGATCAAGTTGGAAATCGTTTTAAAGTGGGTTCTACCCATGTAGCTTCTTCGGTATATCTTACGCTTACACCTGCTGATCGTAAAATGAAATTAAGCTGGAACTTTAATGTTCCCTGGATAAATAATTACTATGTTATCTACAAAAAGAATGCTGTCACTTCAGTATTTGATTCAATTGGAATTTCCACAACAACGAATTATATCGACAAAAACCTTGTCAATGGAACAGAATATTGTTACTATGTAAAATCTATCGGCAATTATAGCATTAGCAATATAATTAACCCCATCATCAATCTTTCGCAGCAGGTTTGTGGTATTCCTATTGACCTGGAGCCACCTTGCCCACCACAATTATGGGTTACGTCCGACTGCCGTATTCCTGCAAATACCTTAGATTGGCTTACAACAGATTCTTGCGATTACGATATACTGAAGTATAATATTTGGTATTCTCCTACACTTAATGGGAGTTTATCTGTACTTCAAACCATAAATAATCCTGCAATCAAGAGTTATGTGCACGCAAATATTGCTTCTATTGCCGGATGTTATGCTATCAATGCTATTGATTCAAACAATAATGTTGGAATCTTGAGCAATTTGGTTTGCATTGATATTGATACCTGTTCTTTGTATCATTTACCCAATGTATTTACACCCAATAGCGATGGTATTAATGATTTGTTTAAACCTTATTTGCCTTATCAGGGTGTTGAAAAAATAGGTATTAAAATTTTTAATCGCTGGGGACGGAAAGTGTTTGAAACATCCAATCCCGATATCAATTGGAACGGAAAAGAACAAAATTCGCAAAACGATTGCAGCGAAGGTGTTTATTATTATGTATGCGATGTTTATGAGCTTCGCCTTAAAGGTGAAAATATTCGCCAACTGCATGGAAGTGTTACTTTATTACGATAATCAATTAAAATTAATAGAATATGTTTACAGGAATTGTAGAAAAAACAGGAAAAGTTGTAAGTATTGAAAAAGATAAAAGTAATTTCAATATTACAATTGAAACAGAAATTGCCGATGAGTTAAAAATTGACCAAAGTATGAGTCATGATGGCGTTTGTTTAACCATTGTAAAAGTGGATCACGCAAAGAAACAATATGTGGTAACTGCTATACAGGAAACCTTGGATAAAACCAATTTGGGAACCTGGCATTCAGGATATGAAGTAAATTTAGAACGTTCGATGCGTATGGATGGCAGGTTTGATGGGCATATTGTACAAGGACATGTTGACCAGACTGCCACATGTATTAAAGTAGAAGAAACGGATGGAAGTTGGAAATATACTTTTAAATACGATGCAAGCAAAAGCAATATTACAGTTGAAAAAGGTTCTATTTCGGTTAATGGAGTTAGTTTAACAGTAGTTGATTCAAAACCAGGCGTGTTTTCAGTAGCTATTATCCCGTTTACACATCAGGTTACCAATTTTCATAATTTTAAAGAAGGTACCGTTATTAATGTTGAATTTGACGTATTTGGTAAATATGTAGCTCGTTTGCTCGATTTATATATGGAGCAGAGGAAATAAAATAAGTGAAGAAATTTAAG
>CAZUCB010000204.1:0-3451 GCA_964618755.1 uncultured Bacteroides sp.
AAAAGAAAAATAATCTAAAAAACTTTTCTCGTTTTTTTATGTTTAGAATGATTGTTTTTGCTGAAAAAACGGAAGAAAAAATCACATTAAATAAATTAACGAAAAAAAAATAATTATTTTGTAAGAATTGCAAAAATATATAGTATATTTGCAAAGAGTTTGTGTTAAAGCTAAGTGAAATTTGAATTTTTAATTAACTTTGGTAGATAAACACATACAATTATTAATCGAAAAATGGATGCTTTAGCTTGAAATATAGCTATTTGCTCATTTTTCGTATATACAATATAAACGAATTTAAAAATAAAATATAAACCAATTTAAACATCATTTATTATGAAATTACACAACAAATCTTCCCCATTTTTTAATCAAATTATTTTTTTAATCAATCTTAATACAATAAATTTTAATATGAAAAACAACAAATCCCGAATTATTAATTAATACTTATCAAATTATGAAAAGGTTTAACAAATCAAATCGTTTATGGGAATTGCTAAAGCCGATGGCTACGCTAATTCTCTTATTTACATTGATTACCAATGTAAATGCTCAGGTTGTTACTGGTAATTATATCACAGCACCTGCAGTTGTATCCAGCACAGTTGCTTTTAATCCCGGACTTATATTGGGATCAGCAGTTACTGTTACAGACGCTCAGGGTAGTACTTGCCCTAATCCTACTTATGAATGGCAATCAGCTACGAATGAATATTTTACAGAAAATCTTGTAAAAAATCTTGCAAATACTAAAGATTATAATCCAGGCACCGTTACTAAATCTACTTACTTCCGTCGTGTTGTAACTATGCAATGTACCGATCCTGAAAGAGAAACTGTAAGCAAGTGTGGCGGAATTAAAATAACTATAAACAATTAAATAAAACCACTATGAAAAGTTTATACTCAAATTTAAACATGAAGAGAATTATACAATCATTGTTTTTTCTTTTCTTCTTTTTTGCATTTGCTATTAATAATGTAAATGGACAATCTCAACCAATCTTTAGTGCGAATGCTGATACAGCAAAATCTCCACTCAAAGCTTGCGGTTCTCTTACACCTCTTCGTAACGGAACTACGATAACAATTACAAATAATACTTGGCCAACTCCTACAACGAACACTGTAGGAACTTGTTCTAATGTAACCTACAAATGGCAATATCGTGCTACAAGTACTGATCCATGGACTGATATTAATTCTTATAGTACCTCTAATAAAGATCTTTCAGGTACTACTTATTATAATAATGGTGATACTACAAGAACTTTTTGGATTCGTCGTGCTGTTTATGCTAGTTGTACTCAGCCTTCTTTTAGTGAAACAGAAGCATGGACTGCTCCTGTTCAATATACAATATACCCTCCTTTTACTCCTACAATTATTTCTCAAAGAAATCTTAACTGCTACGGAAATACCAACGGTAATGCTGTGGTTGAAGTAGTAGGAGCATCTCCTAAATTTTCATACTCATGGTCAACCTCTCCTACACAAGGAAGAACGTTAACTAATTTACGCAAAGATACTGCAACAAATTTAAAAGCAGGAACTTATACTGTAACTATTATTAGTGCGTTGGCTTGTACTACAAGTACTACTGTAACAATAACCCAACCAGATACTTTAGTGGCTTCTGTTGCCTCATCTACTCCTCCAACATGTATTGCTAATAATGGAACAATCAATTTAAATGTAACAGGTGGAACAACTGCCTATACTTATGCTTGGACAAAGAATGGTTCTCCATTTGCAATAACACAAAATTTAAATAGTCTCTCAACAGGCGTATATGCCGTTACTGTTACCGATAGTAAAGGATGTTCAGCTAATACTTCACAAACATTTACAACTCCTCCTCCTATCAATCTTTCTATTGCATCTTCTACCAATGCTTCATGCAATGGATTATCTGATGGTGCTATTACTTTGAATGTTACTGGTGGAACTGGAAGTTTTACTTATTTATGGTCTAATGGCGCTACAACAAAAGATATTTCAGGTCTTGTAGCAAATACCTATTCTGTTACTGTAACAGATGCTAACGGATGTACTGCAACTGATAGTAGAGCAATTACTCAACCAGATTTATTAACTGCAACCATTGGAACAGTTACAAATGTTAGCTGTTTTGGTGGTAGTAATGGAACTATTAATTTAAATGTTGCTGGAGGAACAACTCCTTATACTTATGCATGGTCAAATTCTGCTACAATACAAAACATTTCAGGTCTTGCTGTCGCTACATATAGCGTAACAGTTACTGATAGCAAAGGTTGTACTGCAAATACATCGCAAGAAATAACACAACCAACACAATTAGTAGCAACAATAACCTCAAAAACAGAAGTATTGTGCAAAGGTAATGCAACAGGCTCAGTTACCGTAGAAGCAACAGCTTTATCAGGAACTGCACCTTATGAATATAAAAATGGAGTAGGTGGAACCTATTCTTCATCCAATACTTTTGCTTCATTAATAGCTGGTAATTATACCATATATGTTAAAGACGCTAAAGGCTGTGAAATTACTGTAGAAGCAACTATAACAGAACCTAATTTAGCTTTAGCTGCAACAATAACATCTCAAACAAATGAAGATTGTCATGGTAATTCAATAGGCTCAGTTACTGTAGAAGCAACAGTTTTAACAGGAACATCACCTTATGAATATAAAATGGGAGTAGGTGGAACCTATTCTTCTACTAATACCTTTGGTTCATTAGCAGCTGGTAATTATACCGTATATGTAAAAGATGCCAATGGTTGTGAAACAACTGTACCTGTTACTATAACCGAACCTAGTTCTATTTTAGCAACGATAACTTCACAAACCAATGTATTATGTAAAGGTAATTCAACTGGATCAGTTGAAGTAACTGCAACAGCAGGTTCAGGTACCTCTCCTTATCAATATAAAAATGGAATAGGTGGAACTTATTCTTCTGTTAATACTTTCCCTTCATTAGCAGCTGGTAATTATACCATATATGTAAAAGACGCTAATGGTTGTGAAACAACTGTAGATGTAACTATTACAGAACCTAACTTAGCATTAGCAGCAGGAATTACTTCACAAACCAATGTATTATGTAAAGGTAATTCAACAGCATCAGTAACCGTAACAGCAACTGCTGGAACTGGAACTTCTCCTTATCAATATAAAAATGGAGTTGGTGGAACTTATTCTTCAACCAATATTTTCGGATCTTTAGCAGCTGGTAATTATACTATATATGTAAAAGATGCAAATGATTGTGAAACATCAGTAGATGTAACCATAACCGAACCTAACTTAGAATTGGCTGCAGGAATTACAGGACAAACAGATGTAAATTGCCATGGTAATAACAATGGTTCAGTAACTGTAGAAGCAACAGCTTTAACAGGAACAGCACCTTATGAATATAAAAATGGAGTTGGAGGAACTTATTCTTCTGTTAATACTT
>CAZUCB010000205.1:0-3397 GCA_964618755.1 uncultured Bacteroides sp.
CTGCTAAACGCTGAGCCGAAATAAAGCGATCATTTTTAACTAAATCGTGGGCAAAATTTTGAAAATTATCTCTTCCCCAACCAAATAAGTAATTGCCCGACCCTAAACCTGATTGTGTAATGCCATCAGAACCAAAAATAATACGATCTTCTTTGCGGGGTTTAAAAGAGCATGTTAACAATTCTTTATTGGCGTTTTTGGCAGTATTTAAATATACGCAGGTCCATTCCGGTGTAAATACTTCTAAGCCTCGCAGTATAATACATTGCGGGTTATCATATTCCAATATCTTAACCTCACCATCGGCATCAATATCTAAAATGGTAAAGGTAGAATAGCTGATTTTTCTTTCGCTGCAAACCGGAAGTGTATTCATAATGATTTCAGCAATTTTGCTCACATCCTTATGCTCATCCGTAAAATTAACAGCCATGGTTGCAGTTAAGGTAGCTAAAATATTGGCTTTTACGCCATGCCCCATGCCATCGGAAAGTACAACGATGATACGGTTTTCTTCTTTTAGCTTTCTCGAAATAAAAACATCGCCACAAATACGCTCTCCATCATGGTTTTTCTGCTGACAATTTACTTCTATATGAAACTTATCATCCATCCGGTTTATTTTTTCTTGGTTTTATAAGATTCGATGATAGAATTAAGCATTTTTTCGGTATTAGCTGCACCTTCGCCCAACAAAAATCCAATTTGTTGTACCAATGAAAGGTTAACATCAATAACATCATTTACCCTGTTAATTACCTCTTCGCTTCTTACTTCCGGCGAAAACATATCCCTAACAATGGCACCAACAATTTTTTCTTTGCGAATGGTAAAGATAGAAACATTGAGCAAGCCTTCACCAAAATGAACATCTCTGTTTAATATATCTTCGTTGTTGCTTAGTACATAAGAAAACATCTTATAAAACTGAACAGGCAGCAAGGTTTTTAGATCAGCACCCACTAAGCCGGGGATTATTTCGTTGATTTCGCGGGCTTCAACTCCCAAAATATTGATAAAACTTTCGTTGGATTGAACTATTTTCAGGTTTTCATCTACAATTAAAACGCCTGCATTCAATTTATGCATCATGGCCGAAATGGTTTCAGAAGCTTCTACTGCTTTTTGTCTTTCCAGTTTTGAGTTTTTCTCTGAATTCTTTAAAGCTTCCTGAATTTTAGCCAGATTATCGTTGCTTTTTTTAAGGGCTTTGATGTATTCCTGTTTGTTTTTTAAGGAAAAGGTAATGCACATATCAGGTTTGGCTAAACCTTTTGATACCAGATAAGCAAAGTCTTTACATGATTTATACCCACAAGCCTCACAACCTACATTGTCATCATAATTAGTTTTCCCGATTACTTTTAATACTTCCTGAATTTCTTCTTCCGATGGTTCGGGCAATCGCTGATCATTGACAGTAAAACCTCTGCCATGGTCGTAATCGCTAAATTGCTTAATACTTTCGTCCCATTCACTTTTATTGAAATCCAATAAGCGTTTATTGGCATATTCGGTAACTAAAGTGCGACGAATAAACTTTTTCCCACCGCGTGAAGTACCGGGTCCCATTAAGCAACCTTCGCAGTAAAACAAATTAAAATGTTGCTTTATAAAATCAATATTTTTTTCAAATTGACTGATGGCTCCCAATATATTTCCTTTCCCTTCTGCAGTAATCACATTTCCTGTAAGTAGGTTTTCATCTAAATCAGCAGCTTGCAATATTCCATTGCTTATCGGGAATAAGGATCCTTTATATCCAAGAGGAGCATCAAAATCAGAAAATTCGAGGGCATTTTCTTTGATATTAAACTCTTCGAATAGCTGACGAAGTTCAATAAATGTAAGAACTTCATCTACCTGCGACCATTCTTTGTTCTTTTTTATGTCGTTTTTAGCTGCAATGCAAGGTCCTATAAAAATAACTTTAATATCATCACCATATATTTGTCGTACCACTTTTGCAGTTGCAATCATGGGCGAAGTAATAGGAGCTAAATTACCAATTAGTTCAGGATGAAATTTTTCAATAAGCGAAACAATGGGAGGGCAAATAGAACCTATGTAATATTTTCCTCTGTAATTTTCAAATAATTTTCCGTATTCTTTGGCAATTAAATCAACCCCAAACGATACTTCGTTTACATAATCGAAACCCAATTGGCGAATCATTTGTACAAATTTTCGATAATCGGTTATATCATCAAATTCGCCTGAAATGCTCGGACCTACAATAGCAGCAACCTTATAAGATGAACTAAGGATTTTTTTAACTTCTTCGCGAGAATCTCTATAAACTATGGCTTTGGGAGAACAAACATTTAAACAGCCACCGCAACCAATACACCATTCATGGTTTATTTCAGGAAAATCCTGATTGGGTTTAACCTGTATCGCATTTACGGGGCAAACTCTAACACATGCATAGCAAACTGTGCATTTTTCTTTTATTATTTCAATCAGAGGAATATTCATAAACTTTTATTTTCCACTTTAGTCAATTACAGATTGCGAATTCGGCAAGCAATATATAATCACAAAATATTATCCATTAACTTTCTTTCGCTTAAAAACTTTATCTAAGGTTTCTATTATATTTTCACTGTTCACATTTTCGTAAATAACATCATCTATTTTTACAAAAGGACCTTTATCGCATTTCCCAAAACAATGGTTTCCGTGATAGAAAACCTCATTTTCGAGCTTGTTCATTTTTAAATACTCAGCAATCATTTGTACAGTTTGCTTGTTTCCTCTTGCAAAACAGGAACTTCCTAAGCATATTTTGATTTCTTTTTTAATATCCATTAAAATAGTATTATTGAAAACCTGACAAAATTACAATTTTCAAAGATAGTAATAAAATTATTACACAAAATAAAAATACATCAACGATACATCAATACAATAGCTTTTAAAAGCAACAACATAATAGTGAAGAAAACCGTAACCTATGCAAATAAACTTGTCGAATGATGAATGTTTTCAGTTAATAGTATTTAGATCATAGCTTTCTATCATTATTATTTATACCCTGAAGCTTTTGTTAAATAAAAACACAATTAAGATGATTTATCACTGGTGTCCGACAAAAATATGTAGATTCATCGCTTCGCTCTGAATGACATGTCATTAAACATATTTTTGTTGGGGTGGGGTCAGAAAGCGGCTTCGCCGCTTTCTGACCCCACCCTAAATATAAACAATTGATTGTCATTTCGAACGAAGTGAGAAATCCCAATAATAATACAGTGATAAAAGTTTCTTGGACAATAGTGATGATTTATATAAAAATAAATCATTGTTGTATTGGATTATTTTAAATTTCGGAAAGTAAGTAAACCGAAAAGAGCTTGGTTTTACAAATTTTCTGTAGTTAAGTGTTTCCAGATTA
>CAZUCB010000206.1:0-3340 GCA_964618755.1 uncultured Bacteroides sp.
GATAAATAATAGTCTAAAATATTACATTTTATATGAAACATCTATTTTCCTGTTTACACAAAAATATTTATACTCTCTTGAATTATAATTTTAAGCACGGAAGGTGATTTTCCAATGGTGGAATGCTTGTCGTCGTCAGAAAAGTATCGTTCCCCACCTGGGGAATGCTTCCTGCAATCGAAAAGTGCCGTTCCCCAAAAATTAAGCATACAACATCATACTTATAAATGATTTTATCCCCGATTTATTCTTCGGCATCCATAAATTCTTCGGAATCAATGTAAGCTTCTTCCCTATGTCCGAAAAGCGAAATGATTTTTCCTGTTAAAAAACCAAATATCAATGCTGACGCGATGGTAATTAAAATTCCCGATAACTGACTGGATACATTTAAGCCATTAACTACAAAAATGGCTGCAAAACCTCCCATTAAACCCGGCAAACCATGTAAATTTGTAACACCACAGGTATCCACAGATTTTATTAGCTTGCGTTGTTTGCTCTGTACTATGGCAAACCCTATGGTAGAAATAGCTCCAGCTAAAACTCCAATCAAAATTGCAGTTGGATGGCTTGCATGGTCGCAAGTAGAACCAATAGCTACACCACCAGCCAATGTGGCATTGGCTATATCTGCAATATTAATTTTTCCACGAATTTTATACGATAAAACATAGGTTATTAAAGTAGATCCACATAAAGCCATAAATACATTTACGACTGTGTGCGGAATGGCTTCAACAGGAACAAGCGCTGCACAAAAGCTTGGCCAGAAAACCCACAAAACCATACTTCCCAAAACAGAATATCTATCGCTGGTAGCATCTGCTTCAATTGGTTTTTCGAGTTCATTTTTGGTGGTCATCGACATAGCAACAGCCAAACCAAATAATGCACCATACGCATGAATAACAATAGATCCACCGGTATCGGCAAAACCATCTTTTATAATTCCAAAACCATTTTCGATAATAATCCACTCATTGAGCATGTAAAACGGAATAAAAAGTAAGCCCAAAATAAGGTATTGAAACATTTTTAAACGTCCCAACACTGCACCGGCTGCAATTAACAAACTGGCAGCTCCAAATTCAGCCAAAATCAACTCTTCAATCTCGCTTTTTGCTTCTCCAAAAAGTACCGAAGTATGAATTAAAAAATACAGCGGAAGCGAAATACTTACCAATAAGAAAGTAGCTGTTAGTGCCGAACGACCATACTTTTTTATAAATACCATCAGAAACCCAAAACCTATCAATAGCATTGCCATGATATGAATTGCCCTGTCGTATTGTTGCACTTCTAATATCGACGAAAATTTATTAATCTCTGCGTCCTGAGCAAAAAGATTCATAGTAGAACAAAGAAAAAGTAGCGTTAGCGAAACAATTCTTGAAATTACTTTTTTGTTTTTCATACTTTTTAAAATTAGATTTATAAATTGTTTTTCATTAATATGTTTGTTTTGTTTCTCTTTAATTTTTATCTAAATAACTTCTGTTTATTCCCCATTTATCGTTTTAATTTAAAAATATGTAGCTTATTTACAAAAATAACTAGCTTGTTTATTTCACTTTGTTGTTAAACACCGCTTGTAGCAATGTGCTGTTATGCATAAGGCATTTTTATTTTTATTTATTCATTTTTATAAATTACCAATCTTATACTATTATAGTTTTTGTTTCTTTCTAATTCTATAGTTAATCCAGTTGGTGTTTTCCATGTAATTTCGATATAATTCTCTTTTATTTCACGCTTAATCTCTTTCCCTGCCTTTTGTATTATGCAATTAATTAATAGGTTGAGTTTTCTTTCAAAAATTTTCTTTGTTATTTTTTCTGAATTGACATTCAAAGTATTTGTTTCATCATCCCAATCAATTATTATAGCTCTAACTAAATCCGTTTCTTTTGTTGCGTAGTATATGATTGAATTTGAAATAAAAGAATCTTCTTTTATTAAATATGATTTGCAAGTGTCAATTATGTATTTATTAGGATTCCAACTATCTCCAATTCCTATGTTATGATTAGGAGTAATATCAAAACTTCCCCAAGCTTTTTCTTTTAAATCGGTTTTATTTAATGTCAAATTATTGAGATCTGGCAAAATAGCATTTAGACGATTAACAAAAAGACTGTCTGCTTTTTTAGTGCCTATTATCATGGGATTTAATTCACTTTTATTTATAAAATAGTGTATGACTATTTTACTGTCAATTATTTCCATTAAGCCAAACAATCGTTCTTTTTTAGTTCTGAATTTTAATAATTCGTTGTTCCCTTTTAAATTTTTACAGCGATAAGAATAGTACCAACTGTAAAAACTTATATTTTCACCTATTTTTTGAATAGTTTCTATTGCATTATTCTTGACTCTTGCGATATATGTAGCTGTGGATGTTTTATAAATATGTAATAATTCTCCATTTAAAACAAATGAACTAACTATATTTGGTTTGAAAGTATTATCGAATTCGTTGAATGTTTTGTCTTCATAAATAATATCAAATCCTATAGGAGCACCATACCATGAATAATACTTTTTGCTTGTTTCGATATTTTCATATGTAATGTCATCCTCACATTTTTTTAATTTTAATGGATTTGTAATTTGTAAAACCTCGTATGGATTTGTTAAGTAATATATTGTGTCAATTCTATTAATTAATGGATTCGTTGTTTCTATTACGTACTCTAAGCCGTTTTTTTTATCTTTAAACCACGTTTTTCCACCCCACTCTCCAAAATCCAATGAATAAACCTGAAACTTCTCATCTTCAAATATTAAATCATCTGTTTTATCAATTTTATTCCAGCAATAATTTTTTAAATCAAGTTGATAGTAATGTTCATCCATATATGGTTTTAATATAATACTATCATACTTTGCATAAAAATCTAAATATGTGGTTTCCATTTCTTGGGGACAATCAAGAATTTTTTCTAACTGCCCATTAGAAAAAATATATAACCACCGTTTACCATAACCACCATATTTTAAATTTTGTTGTTCAAAAAGAATATAAAGTTTATCATGATACTTTAGAGCATGAGTCATTTCTCCTTTTATATCCACAAAAATCGTATCCTGATAGAGAGAAAATCCGCTATCAAAATTTATTATATTAGTATTCTCTTTAATTTGAGCATTTATACAAGTCAAAAATTGAAATTGTATTATAAGAAAAATTAAATACTTATTTTCTACCATACTTTCAATTTACAGGTTGTTTTTTTTATGTTGACACATTAATTGTATATATGTATGACAAATGTCATCTTTTTTTCGACAAATTTAATAATTTTTATTTATAAATCATCAAAATCTGTATGGTAGA
>CAZUCB010000207.1:0-3320 GCA_964618755.1 uncultured Bacteroides sp.
TGGTTTTTATACAAAACTTTGGCAGAGCACGAAGAAGAAGAAGCCATTGCCAATGTATTCAGGCAAATGTGCAACATCGAAAGAAGCCATGCTGAGGCTTTTGCAAAAAAAGAAAACATAAGTATTGAAAACCTGATGCGTCCTTCGTTCAGGGCAAAAACACTCAATGTAATCGGAAAAGTATTTGGTTACGATTATGTGTTGGGCGTGCTGATGGATACCGAAAAAAGTATTTCAACAGCTATCATCAGCACCAAGCAAAAAAACAAACAGCAAATAACAGGCACCGAAACCAATCATGTAAAAATACTGCAATCAATACTTGAAAAAGACAAAGAAACTGCTGGAAAATATATGTCGAAGTTCGAAAGTCGCCACCGCTCCGTAGGAGGCAATGCTATCAGAGCAGCAGTATTGGGCGGAAATGATGGTTTGCTTTCTAATTTTGGTTTGGTAATGGGAATTGCAGGCGCTACATCTGGCGAGAAAGGCGTTTTGTTTGCAGGTATTGCTGGTATGCTGGCCGGAGCTTTATCAATGGCAATGGGCGAATGGATTTCGGTAAAAAGTTCACAGGAATTGTACGAAAACCAGATGCAGATAGAAATGGATGAGTTGGAAACCAACCCCGAAGGCGAAATGAAAGAGCTCGCTCTGATTTATATGGCAAAAGGCATACCCGAAGAACAAGCCAATCGGATGGCTTCGGAAATAATTAAAAACACTAGCAATGCCCACGAAATATTAGTAAAAGAAGAACTGGGCATCAATGTGGAAGATATCAAAGGATCTGCTATGGAAGCCGCCGTGTATTCGTTTATATTATTTACAATAGGTGCTATTATTCCCGTACTTCCATTTATGTTTACCAGTGGAATGCAGGCCATAGTGCTCAGCGTTGTGGCAAGTACTGTAGGTTTGTTTTTTATTGGAGCAGCTATTACATTGTTTACAGGTAAAAACCTTTGGTATTCGGGTTTCCGACAAGTATTGTTCGGCTTAGCCGCAGCAGCTATTACTTTTGGAATAGGTAAACTCATTGGAATTTCGATAATAGGCTAATTAGGAATTGAAAATTATGAATTAGGATATGAAATCAAAAGATAATATAACTATCGATTGCCCCTGCAAGCGGAAAAATTGTATGCGTCACCTTAAATGTGAGGCATGCCGCAACTATCATTATGATTTGAAAGAATTGCCTTATTGTGAAAGAAATTTGAAATTGAACGATAAATAAAATATCATAATGCTGATAGAAAACAAAACTTTTGAAAGAATAGATTATACCAAAACCAATCTGCCCAAAGGCGAATACGAAGATTGCAGCTTTGTCAACTGCAATTTCTATAACCAGGATTTATCCGATAATATTTTCAGAAATTGTGTATTCAATGGATGCGATTTTAGTTTGGCTGCTATTAAAAACACCCTATTAAGTGACGTAAAGTTTGTCAACAGCAAATTGTTGGGTTTGCATTTTAACGAATGTAAGGAGTTTTTACTTTCTTTCGATTTCGACAATTGCCTCTTGAAGCTGAGTGTTTTTTACAAACTAAAGCTCAAAAAAACAAAGTTTAAGAACTGCAACTTGCAGGAAGTTGATTTTACCGAAACCGACCTCAGCGGAGCTGTCTTTGATAATTGCGATATGCACAGAGCCCAGTTCGACAGAACCAATCTAGAAAAAGTAGATTTCAGAACATCCTACAACTATTCATTCGACCCAGAAATAAACAAAATTAAAAAAGCTTGCTTTTCTCAAGCAGGTGTAATACGATTATTAGACAAATACAATATTGAAATTGAATAAAAACTACTGTTTTTTTTATCAAATCGTATAAATGCAGTTTTTCCCAAACCTGTCAGGTTTTTAAAACCTGACAGGTTTAAATTCCCAAAACCCCTTTTTTACACACTGTACACAAGCGCAGCCATATAAAAATTAATTTTTTACTTACTGTTCTTAAAGACGGAGACCTAAATATCATTTTTTTAGCAACTGTCCTCAAAGACGGAGATATAAAAACCATTTTTTTACTAACTGTCCATAAAGACGGATATACAAATATCGTTTTTTTATTAACTATCCTCAAGGACGGTGACACAAATACTGTTTTTTCATCAACTGTCCTCATGCACATCCTATAAAAAACTTATATTTTAATAACTGAGAAAAAGCATCTATTGCATAATAAGCGTATCTATCTGAACGTTATCTGTAAAATATAATTGTTCAACGTTTTTAATACAGCTGTAAAATGAAAGAGCAGTGGTTTTTCCTTTCCAACGTATTCCGCGTACTTGCCAACCGAAGTCTGAAACGTTTTTTTAAGTTCTGCTACGAACTGATGATGCATTTAAAATCAAATGCAGACGACCCGTTTTTTATGGACAAGTACAATCAGCTTTTGCCCTATTACAATGCTTTCGACGATGCCTATAAAGAAAAGTTCGGTAATGCATCGCAACGCAAAGGCGATACCAGAAAGCTTAATTTATTGCTCAAAGAAATGAGCGGCTCTAAAATTCACGCTTGGGATATCGCCATTCAAAGCCATTTTATCAATTCTACGCCCGAATATACCAAAATATTTCCACAAGGCTTAAGTCCGTTGTCGTTGTTATCCATTGAGCAACGCCTGCTCTATCTAAAAACTTCCATCGAAATCATGAGCAATTATACCCAGCTCAGTTTGGTGTATGATGATATGAAATTGTTTTACGATGCCTTGTGCCAAGCACGAAATACACAGACAGAGAAAAATGCCAACCTCACACTATCGAGAGCCGAAGTAATGCAGCATGCCTATAAGCTATCCAACGAAATATATGGCGTATTGGGCGAATTTATGACGAAGTACAAAGACAATCCCTTAGTAATAGAAACATATTTCCCTGTAAATTTGCTTCGCAAAAAGCAATCCGCAACCAAATAGTCCAACGAAAATACTAAAGAATAAAACAGCTTCAGCCGCTTTTATTCTTTTTAATAGAACTTATTTTGATAAAAAATAACAATTAATACAATAATATATTTAATTTTGGGAGGAATTAGGAAAAGTACTTCACCTGGTAGGTAAAAATTAAAACGAAGGGTTGATCAAAATGCAAAAAAAATGTAAAAGAAGAACTTAAGATTTTTAATAAATTAAAAAATATAAAACAACTTATTGAAAATAATAGTTGTCTAAAGGATAATATAATAAAAAATTAATGCGAAATTTAATTTTATTACTATTTTTTACATTTTCATCATTATTTGTAAATGCACAGCAAATGACTACCAAAGGTAAAGACTTTTGGTTGGGGTTTATGAA
>CAZUCB010000208.1:0-3252 GCA_964618755.1 uncultured Bacteroides sp.
ATATTTATCAACATATATTTGTTGATAATCATTGCTTTATGATGTTTTTAAGGAGTGACTAAATACTTTAGATTACACTATTTTTAGCAACTTAAGTAGCAAACAGTTTATACGTATATACTTTTTACTACTTATAAAGAGAGAAAATAATAATAATCACACAAATTAGCTACAAAAAAACTTACATTTGTAAAAACATAAATTTACAATACCAAGAAACCAAAGTGGCTAAATTAAAACTACATACAGGCAATGTAATTGATATATATTCTGCTTTAACGGAAACAGAACTCGAGATTCCTATGGTTCCGGGTGGCATTAGTGCTGGGTTCCCCTCCCCTGCTTTAGACTTTATTGACCTTAGCATAGATTTAAACAAACATTTAATAAAACATCCATCGGCTACTTTTTATGGTAGAGTAAAAGGCGAATCAATGAAAGATGCCGGAATATTTGATAACGATTTATTGATTATCGATAAAAGCCTTGAACCGGTGAATGGCAAAATTGCTGTTTGCTATATTGATGGAGAATTTACACTCAAAAGAATTAAATTAGAAAACAAAGAAGTATGGCTTATGCCTGCCAATACCGAATACAAGCCAATAAAAATAGAAGAATATAACAACCTGATCATTTGGGGTATTGTAACTCACGTAATTAAATCTGTCTGATGTTTGCCTTAATTGACTGCAATAATTTTTATGCTTCCTGTGAGCGGGCTTTTCGTCCCGATCTCAATGGAAAGCCTGTGGTTGTTCTGTCGAATAATGATGGATGTGTAATTGCACGCAGCAACGAAGCCAAAGCGGTTGGTGTTCCAATGGGAGCTCCTGCTTTTGAATATGAAGAATTATTTAAAAAGAATAAAGTGCATGTATTTTCTGCTAATTTCGCTCTTTATGGCGATATGAGCCAACGAGTAATGAGTATATTGTCAGAATATACGCCCGATCTCGAAATATACAGCATTGATGAGGCTTTTTTAAAACTCAAAGGCTTTGAAAAATACAATTTGCAAACTTATGGCGAAGAAATGCAGCAACGGGTTAGCAAATGGACAGGGATTCCTATTAGTATAGGCATTGCACCTACCAAAGCACTTTCTAAAGTAGCCAATCGCATTGCCAAAAAATACCCTCTGCAAACCAAAAGCACTTATATTATCGATAGTGAAGAAAAACGCATCAAAGCCCTGAAATGGTTAAAAATTGAAGATATTTGGGGCATCGGCAGGCAGCACGCTAAACGCTTAAAGGCTTTAAATATCAATACCGCTTACGACTTTACTCAAATGACAGATAGTTGGGTACAAAAGCATTTATCAATAGTTGGTTTGCGGTTGAAACATGATTTGCAAGGAATACCTACATTGGATTTTGAGATTGTTCAACCCAAAAAAAACATTGCTACCACTCGCTCTTTCGAAAAACTTTATACTGAATTTGACGATTTAAAAGAGAGGGTAATTACTTTTGCGGTGAGTTGTTCGGAGAAATTAAGAAGGCAAAAATCAGCTTGCAATGCAATGATGGTTTTTATTCATACCAATGGATACAGAGAAGACCTTCCGCAATACAGCCGCAACATTGTTATAAAACTACCCTTCCCCAGCAATTCGAGTATTGAATTGGCTAAATTTGCCACAGATGCATTGGCTAAAATATTCAAACAGGGCTACTCCTACAAAAAGGCTGGTGTTATTGTTATGGACTTTACATCGGAAGATAATATTCAATTAAACATTTTTGAAAACAGCGATGCCCGTCATATTCCATTGATGAAATCGGTAGATAAAATCAATGCATTGTTTGGGCAGCAAAAAGTAAAATTAGCTTCACAAGACATTAAAAAGATGTGGAAAATGCGGCAATTAAAACTATCGCCCAGATATACCACCAATTTAAACGAAATAATAATAGTAAATTCATAATGTGTTTCCATTCAAGATTATCAAAAAAAGCACAGGCATTGCAGAACCGTTTCAAAGCTGATTACTCAAACTTAGAAATTATTTTACCTGAAACTTACAATGCTTTCCAGCACCCGAAAACACCTGTAATTACCAATAAAGATGCAGATAAAATTCAATTGTTCAATTGGGGATTAATACCCCATTGGGCAAAAGATGATAGCATTAAAAAAATGACACTCAATGCAAGATATGAAAGCATTACCGAAAAACCAGCCTTTAGAAATGCTGTAAACAACAGATGTTTGGTATTAGCTGATGGATTTTATGAGTGGCAATGGTTAGATGAAAAAGGCAAGAACAAACAAAAATACCTGATTACACTGCCCGATGATGAAGCATTTGCATTTGCAGGATTGTGGAGCAATTGGCTCGATAAGTCAACAGGAGAAATAAAAAACACTTATACCATCCTTACTACAGAAGCCAACGAGCTTATGAGCCAGATACACAATTCAAAAAAACGCATGCCCATGATTTTATCGGCAGCCAATGAATCGGAATGGTTATCGGGGCAACTGCCTATACTAATAAATAATAGTTTAGTAGCAACTCAGCTATAATTATTTTAAAAAGTTTAAAAACTTATATTTAAATCATTAGTGTCATTTTGAACGAAGTGAAAAATCTCAATTATATTTCTGTTTTAAAAGTTTATTGGACAATAGTGTAAAAAAAAGTAATTTTGTATAATAATATATTGATAAAAACTTACAAAGCCATCCAAATTGGAATGCTATGTACCGATTTACCTTATATATACAAATAGCTGCAAAGCAGATAAAACAGAAAAAAATAAATAAATTAAAATAATAATATTATGAAAAGTAAAAATGGAAAAGTAGCCCTGATTACAGGAGCAAACAAAGGAATTGGTAAAGAAATCGCACGTCAATTAGGTTTACTCGGATATACAGTTGTACTCACTGCTCGTGACCAAAAGGCTGGCAAAAAGGCGGTTGAAGAGCTTATTGCAGCGGGATGCGATGCTCATACGGTGCCACTCGAAGTTACGAGTGCCGACGATATAGCCAATCTTGCGACGTATCTTGAAAAGAATTATGCTAAGCTTGACGTGTTAGTAAATAACGCTGGAATTGCTTTAGAATGGGACGGAAAACCAACTAATTCGGAAAAAATTCGACGTACACTCGAAGTCAACCTTATCGCCCCTTATGCAATTACTGAAGCATTGCTGCCTCTTCTTTCACTTAGTGCCGACGCCAGGGTAATTAACCTTTCGTCGCAATTAGGCTCTATTGATGCAGCTGAAAATATGT
>CAZUCB010000209.1:0-3214 GCA_964618755.1 uncultured Bacteroides sp.
GCATAATGAATCGCTTTCCATAAAAAAAAACTTCGATGGTCCAACGGATACTATAAATCCGGTAAGCTTCTTCAAATTCCAGGTCGTTGTCCGTTGTCAGTAGAACGTTCCAATTACCCCGATGAGTAGTTTTGCAAAAGAACAGCCGTATATAATTACCTTTATAATGCACATCTGCGAAACTGTACCAGACATTAAGTTTTCTGGAACGTTTTGTCTTCTTATTTCGTTTCTGTTTTTCTATAAGCTCCATTGCAGTACAGGATTGTCACTTAAAATCATACCTGGCCTTTCCCATTTTTGCCATACCCAGCAAGTGACATTTGATTTTACGTTTTAATATGAACGATATCAGTACATCGCTTACAAACCAACTGTCAACCAGCAGATAATCAAAACGAATCCCTCTTGAAACTGCAGTTCGGATCATCGTTAGCAATTTGTCGGTTTTCCCTTCAAAGTACTCAGCCTTACGTATGCTTCCGGCAGAAAGAACGTTTCTTTTCTTTGAAAACCTGCCTTTTGCCTGCTTCGGAGTTAATCCATAAGGTTTCTTTTCGTTTTTTCCTTTTTCTCCATGCAAGGAGAAATCTATTCCGAAAAAACTCTTGCCATCATGGTATCCAAGAAATAATCCTTTAAACCCAAGTTTACTACTGTTGGTAACGTGAGACCAGATCCTTCCAATTAATTCAATGCTCCAACCCGTCTTGGGTAAGTCGGTATCATCAGCAATCAGGCATTTATAACCGGTCGGTTCCTCATCAGAAGTTGTTATTCCTATCAATTGTGAGGTAACCTGATATTGCAATACCCTCCAGTTGATCATTTCATTTTTTTAAAACGGTAGAAGACATCTTTGCCTCCTTTAAACAGTTTTGGCAAGACACTTTGGCTATACACCCTTACATTGGAAAGTTGGAATAAAGGGTAGAACAGAAGTAGTGTAAAAACATTTCCTGAGGAATAAGTTGAGCGATCACCATCAGATGGCCTCAATTGTTTGCTGTTGAGATTCAAAGAACGAATAATCCAGAGAACTGTCTGACAAACTTTTTCACTTGAAGTGAAAAAGCCAATAATTTCAGAAATGTTTGTTGTATCTTTACTTCGTAGCATGGTCATATTGCTTTTGTTTGACGACTTAATATTACTGAATTTCAGTAATATATGCAAATTTCCATGCTACTTTTTACTTCTAAAAACTATATTTTTTTGAGCCTAATTTCTAATGCGAAACTTCAGTAAGTAATAGTTAAAATATAATGTCGTATTTGCTGCCAAAATTATTCAACACATACGATAAGCGTTCTTTGAGATTCTGAAAACAGAGGTAGGCATCAAAACTCAGCTAATGATATTTGATTCTACGCCACAAAATTTCGATCAGGTTCAATTCCGGTGAATAAGTAAGTAAGAAGTAAATCAATACATCATTTTGCTTCCATTCTTCGATTTTGGCTTTGAACTTTTTGGATTTGTGAATAGGACAATTGTCAAGTATTACAACTGTCTTTTTAACTGGCTGGGCTACAAAACGTTCCATGAATTGGATGAAACTATCGGTATTGAATGTTGTTTCATGCACTTCATAGAACAAATCATTCTTCCGGCTCATTAAACCTACAACATTAAGAAACTTGCCTTTAGCTGCAGGTAGCAATATCGGATTATCCTTTGTTTGCCATGCATATGGCACATTAGGTGTAAGTCCAAAGTGGCTTTCATCACCAAAGTAAAGATCTATGTATCCGCTATCTTCCAATTGTTTTAAGCTTTCAATTTGTTGTTGTTTGAATTCAAAATCAGCTTTGTTCTGCTTGCTTTTTAAAGACAATCGGGCTCGTTTCCAGCTATAGCCCAGTATCTTTTAAAAAATTCTGCAGGGTCTTCTTGCAGATTTTAATATTGTATTCCTTCTCTAAATGAAGCAATACATTTTTTATATTTCTGCTGTGAAGCTCCAGTTGTTTTGCGATCTCTTCCTCATGCCCTTTTAAACGGGTTTTTACACCTCGCCCGGGTAAAATAGGAAGAGAATCCACCCAGCCAACAGTCCAGTCATTAAGCCATCGCTCTATGGTTCTGCGACTTAATCCAAAAACCTTCGATAGATCTGTAATCGTTCGTTTTTGATGGCTTAAAAGCAAGCAGTGACTACGTTTCCTGGCGCTGTTATCAGGGGCACTCTTGTAAAGCACTTCAAGTGCTTTAATCTCTTCTGTATTTAGTGTTACATATCTCATAATGAGATAAATGTACAACTATTATTTAACATTACTAAATAAATACGACATTATATTATTCTTATTACTTAATTACGACATTATTTGGTTCTTATTACTTATACGCTATTGATTATATTCATTTTACATTTATCAGCGTTTCAGCCGACCGAATACCGGAAGAGTTTGCAATCACTTTAATCACGCCTGGTTTTGTTGGTTTGATTATTGCCAAAATCCGACCTTCGAATCCATTACGGTTCTCTGTTTTATACTTTTCGCCGGATTTGACTGATCGAATTCGCCTTCGATGGACCAGTCGTGGGGCAATTCGAGTGTGCGCCAGAGGTGATCATCGAATTTTGGTGCCATAAAATCGGGGCTTTCACCCAGGTGGAATTTCCAATCCGGATTAAAATTATTGGTCCCGCCAAACTCCAAAGCATCAGCATATCCCTGCGGGATTAATAAAATCAAAATTAAGGTGGTTGTAAGGATCTTCATAAGAATCATTAACTGATAGCAATTTATATTAAATCAGACAATCTGTTAATTCAGGTTTGACCGGAACACATAATTACCCGATCCAACCTTAAAAACAGCCTTCCCATTTTCCTCTCCCAAAAACACCACACCCTTTGTCTTTACGGCTGTCTGGCCCGATTCCTTTATTTCTGAAGATTTTTTTGCAGTCACGTAGATGGTCGCAGTTGTGTTTACCGGAACAGAAACCTCCATGGTAAGTTTTCCGTTCTCACGCTTCCAGCTACTTTTAATCCGGCCATATAGGCAATCATAGTAAGCTGTTACAAATTTAAGATCACCAACAATGGAAGGGTTAATGATAAAATGCTTAAACCCAGGTGCCGATTGATCGACCTGTATTCCGGAGAGGTATTTATAATAATAAGCGCTGATGAGACAAAACGGTGTATGGTTTCGTGAATCGTAACCATCCCAGCTTTCCCACATGGAATTTGCCCCTTGCT
>CAZUCB010000210.1:0-3208 GCA_964618755.1 uncultured Bacteroides sp.
TTAAGATAATTCCCATTTGATTTAAATCTTTTATCTACCTCAACAAGGTTAGACTTCCATGTTTTTCATATTCTTTATTATCTTTCCCTTTTGCTTTAAGAACATAAAAATAAGTACCTTCAGGTGCAGGGTTGTTTAAATAAGTACCATCCCATTTATCTTTTGGCTTTTCGATTACATAAATTTCAACCCCCCAACGATTGTAAATATAAACTTTCATTTCAACAATACCTTTTTCTTTAATAAAAAAGTAATCATTTACCCCATCGCCATTAGGTGTTAATACATTTGGTATCAATACTTCTGAAGGTGCATCTACTATTAATTCAAAAGAAGCAGTATCTTTACATAAATCAGGCAAACTACTTTCGACAATAAGTAAAATATGATAAGTTCCATCATCAATAAACGTATTCATTGGATTTTGAAAAATTGAGGTATTTCCATCTCCAAAATCCCAATTATAAGTGGCTGCCCCATAGCCTGTAAATACAAAATTAACATCTAACGGACTAAAACCTTGATTAGGATTTGAAGCAAATGAAGCTAAAATATGTGTATTGGTTTGCACATTAGTAGCTTGATGAGTAAGTGTGCAGTTGTTAGAATCTTTTACAATTACTTCATAAGCACCTTCACATAAATTTTTGGCTATTGAATCTGTTTGTACTGGAGAGGTATTCCAACTATAAATATATGGTCGAGTACCACCAGATGCAAATGCTGTAATAAATCCATCGCAATAGTTTTTACAACTCTGAGAAATAGTTTGTGATTGTACATTTAAAACTAAAGGATGGTTAAGAGTTAGCTGCAATGTAGTATCACAGTTATTACTATCTTTAACAATAACTTGATAATTATTAGCTGATAAATTATAAGCAATCGCATTGTTTTGAACAGGTATAGTATTCCAGATATATGTATAAGGTGAAGTAGCTCCAGTAGTATTAACAGCTATTTTCCCATTACTATTACCATTGCATAGCGGCATAGTATAAGTGATAGCAAAGTGAAATGAATCGGGTTGATTGATTTGAACTGAATCTGTTTTTAAACATCCTAAAGAATCAATTACTTTTACAATGTAATTACCTTTAAAAAGGTTAATAATATTCTGAGAAGTTTGAATGGGTGATGTTGACCATTGATAGCTATATGGCATTTGTCCACCATTTGCAATAACATTAGCAGTTCCATTATTATCGCCATAACACAATACATCTGTATGTGTAAATTGCACATTTGGTTGTGGTTTAGCTACCAGTGTAACACTATCTACCTTTTGACAATTATTTGAATCCTTTACAGTTACAATATAGACCCCATTATTTAAATTTATTATTGAATCGCCTATTAATCCTCCATTCCAATTGTATGTAAATGGAGACGTTCCTCCATTTATTATAGCTTTTATCCAGCCATTGAACATTCCATTACAAACGTAAGGTTTTTTATTGAAATTTACTGTAATTGCTCCAGGCTGAATAATAGTAGCAGTATCTTTATCAACACAACCATAAGAATCAGTAACTGTAAGCATATACATTCCTTGTAATAAATTATTTATCACAGAAGTTGTATCATTTGTTGACCATAAATAATGATAAGAAGGATTACCCGAATTTACTATTGATGTAATTTTTCCATCAACAAGTCCATTGCAGGTTATATTTTGCTTATTCAATTGAATTACAGGCAAAGTATGAATAATTGCATTGTGTGAAATTGTATCTTTACATCCAAATAAACTTGTTGTAATCAATTGAATAGGAATGCTACCAGTATTTGCATAAGAATGTGTCGGATTTTTCTGAATAGAATTGGTATAGTCTCCAAAATTCCAATTGTAAAGTAATGTATCTAAAGAATTTATTGATGAATTATTGGTAAAAATTACGGGGACTCCTTTACATTGTGATCCCATAACAAATTCAGCATTAGGAGTTGCATGAATATTGATATTTTTTAAAGTATCTTTATAACAGCCTGCAGAACTATAAACCCTTAGCTTAACTGGATAAATCCCTACTGTATCAAAAATATGAATTGGGTTAGCAAGTATTGAAGAATCACCATCTCCAAAATGCCATTGGTAGGATGCTATAGTAAATGGAGAATCCACAGTAGCCTGAGATGCAAAATTGGTATTAAGGTTTTCGCAATAAATTGGTGCTGTAAAATTAATGACAGGTGCAGGTTTTGAATATCTAATAGCTATTAAGGTATCATTTACTTTATTATCATCATAAGCATCAATAATCCATAGTTTAAAAATATAAATATTGTTTGCAGAAATATTAATAGTAACAGGAAACGAATGTATTAAATCATTAAATGTAGAGCCAGGTATGGTGTCATAATAAACTGTATCACCATTTATACTATATGCCAGCGGAATATCTGTAAAAGGTATATCCCCAAATTGTTTAAGATAAATTTTAACTGTATCACTATTGCCATGTACACATTCCAATGTAGGACTAATCATTTGTGTAATTCCGAAATCAACTTTAAATTCTTTTGCGCCAATATCAGTAGCATTATACATCCTAAGTTTATCATCAATATCAATGCCAATACCTGGGTAACCATAGCATGCACCATTTAAAATTTTTTGATAAGGTAACAAATTTGTATCTGAAGCAAAAAATGGATTATACATACCAAAATCTGCACCAATACCAACATCTGTATTAAAAAATAAATAATCACTATAATTTGCACCTGTACCACTATAATATCCAATTTTTGAACCTGATGAATAAATATTATTATCTATCCACCATCCGTTATTTCCTAATGGCTTATAATTCAAGTAAGCACCAAAACCTCCACCTTTATTGGAAAAAATATTTTTTTTAACTTCAATGTAATCACTACCGTTTATTTCTATTGCTTTTCCTTTCATAGCATCTGTACTTGTAATATTTATACTGTTATGTATGATTTTTGAAAAGTTTGAACCTGTGTTAATCACAATGCCTTTAGCAACGCCAAATCCTGTAATATTTATGTAATTGTTGGCTATTAGGTTTTTTGTTCCTTCTACTCTTATCCCTTCCGATTCAGTTAAATTCAAAATTCTATTTTGATGAATTTTTGCATTGGTACTTAATACATGAATACCAATAATATTGGCAGAATTTATTATTCGGTTTTTCTGAACCACAGTACTATCTCCTTCAATTCTGATACCTGTTGTATT
>CAZUCB010000211.1:0-3174 GCA_964618755.1 uncultured Bacteroides sp.
TAATCCGTCAAAAGGAGTTTATGTAATTAAACTACAAAACGAACAGCATGTTTTTATAAAGAAAGAGGTTGTTTATTAATTTAATTTCAAAATATAAATCAGACCTTTCTCTGAATTAAAATGAGAATAAATGCATTATGAAGCGAAATTTTTAAAAATATCTTCAATGCTGTTTTGCTTACAACAGATTTATTCAATAAATCCATTTTGCAATGCCATTCTTACTAGTTCGGCTGTATTGCGTGCATTAAATTTTATTAATAAATTTTTGCGGTGACTTATGGCAGTTTGCTGGCTTATAAATAATTTATCAGCGATTTCCTGATTGGTTAAACCTTCGGCAACAAGAGTTAATATCTGAGTTTCCCTACCTGTCAATAATGGAAGTGTGGATTGATTTTTACTATCTGATTTACTGTGCATTACTTCTTTTATAAAACTACTGTAAAAAGTTTCACCCTTTAATACGGTATGTATTGCTTCAATTATTTCTTCAGGTTCGGCATTTTTATGTAAATAGGCCGAAGAACCTGCATTCATCATTTTTTCAACATAGCTTCTTTGTCCATACGACGACAAAGTAATAATTTTAATGGAAGGGAATTTATTCTTTATTTCTATACACAAATCAGAACCGTTACAATCAGGCAGATTTATATCTAACATGATAATATCTATAGCATGACCATTGAGAATGGCCATTGCTTTTTTCCCTGAAGCTGCAATAAAACAATCAGAAGTATTAAAGGTGTCAACCAACAGATTATGTAGTCCTTCAGCCACAATAGGATGGTCTTCAATGATTAAAAATTTCATAATTATATTTTATGTTTTTTTAAATCTTTATAGAATTCAACACTGGTTTCTGTACCTTTCCCCGGAGCACTCTGAATGTCGATAATCCCGTTAAGAGCAGCTACTCTGTTTTCTATATTTCTCAAACCTCTTCCCTTGGTATTAATCATATTTTTGTCGAATCCGATACCATTATCCATTACCTGAAGGCATATTCTGTTTTGGTCAACAATCAACTGCACTTCTATTTTAGAAGCATTTCCATGTTTAATAGCATTGGAAATCAACTCCTGAACAATTCTGTAAATTGCAATTTCGAATTCTGCCTCCTGTCTTATTTCTTCTCCATAAAATTGAAAATGAACCAATACATTGTCCTTTTCATTAAAGCGATTACAAAAATCTTCCATAGAAACTTTTAATCCAAATTTTAGTAATGATTCCGGCATCAGGTTATTGGCTACCTGTCTCAGTTCACCTATTGTTGAATTGAGCAGTCCTAGTGCATTTTCAAATTGCACTGCCATTTCTTCTGGTAAAACAACGTTTCCTTTCATAGCTATAGATAATTTAAGTTTAATTCCTGAGAGCATACCTCCCAAGCCATCATGCAAATCGCGGGCAAGACGTGTACGTTCTTTTTCTTCTCCCTGCATAACTGCCCTGGTAGCCACTAACATTTTTTCTTTTTCCAGTTCCTGTATTTTTTGTTCTTTTATTTCGTTCTGCTGCAATATAATCTGTTTACGATGCTGTATATTACGGTAAATCATTATCATAACTATTAACATCAATATCATTAATCCAGATAAACCATACATCAAAAGATTTCTTCTTTTAATAATTAAATTCTTAACCTCTTTTTCTGCTTTTAACTGCTTAATTTCTATCACTCTCTTTTCCGATTCAAATTTTTCAGATGCAAAAGCAATCTGCTTTTTGGTTTCAGTATCGACATTTTTTTCGTACAACTGTAGATATTCTTTGAGATAATTGTAAGCATACTTATCCTGACCAAGTTCTGCGGCATTAAGTGAACCTGCATGTAAAGCAGCTCGAAGTAATTCTTCAAAAGAATTTTCTTTTGAAATACCAATGGCTTTACGGGCAAACTCAAGTCCTTTATTAAATTGTTTCAATTCATACAAATTTTCCGACATTGCCGACAATGCTTCACAATAGTTAAAGGTAATCCCTTGTTTTAAACTAATTTCTGAACTCTTTTGATACAATTCCAATGATTTTACAAATTGCTTTCTTTTTTTTGCAATCATACCGAGATTTCCATAAGTTGATGCCAGCGATTGCTGATTATTAATCTTAGTACCCAAAATAATTAAATCATCACAGAGTCTTTCTGCTTCAACAAAGCTTCCTTTTTGCGTTAATATTTCGACTTTAAGCGTTTTAGCCATTATTGTTACAATATCATCATTTAAACGTTTCGACAATTCAAGTAATTTATCGGTATATAATTCATATTTATCCTGTTGCCCCAATCTTTTGAAAAGATCAGTAAGTCTGCTGTAAACTGTAGCTAGACTTCTGTCTTCATTAAGTTCAGAATAGATTAAGTCAGCTTTCAGATAATAGGGTAAAGCCTTTTTGTACATCCCATTCATGTGATATAATGTACCAAGAGAAACCAGTGTATTTCCCATAGTTATTTTACCATGTGTATCATTAAATTTTTCACATAATTTTATTCCTTTATTTAAATAGCTTAATGCTTTAGCAGTATCCATTATGATTATATTATGTGTACCTATTGCACAATAAGCTATGGCTTTTAAATGATCATCTCCGTTTTTTTCTGCTACATCTTTCATTTTATCAGCATATTCACCGGCAGTTTTCATATCTATATACATATATAGTTCACGAATAACGCCAAGTAATTCAATCTTTTTATTATCGTCAGTGGTTTTTGAAAATTCCTTTTTAAGAGAATCAATCTGGGCTGTCTGGGCTGATGTTTTCTGCTGAAAAGTGATTATAATCAACAAGATTATAAATACTAATATTTTTGTGATTTTTTTCATAAGTTTAAATATTTTACAAAAGTAAAGACAAAGATAAAAAAAAAAATCCCCATTTATAGGGAAATTAAATTTTTTGTTAATAGATAATAAAATCCCTATAAATGGGGATGAAATCGGTAATCTTATCAATTACTTTTGTAGGATAAAATTTTGATGTAAACAGATTCTCACTAAAAAAATAATTTTTAAACATCAATTTATCAGATGATTATTGTGAAAAGCTTATCAGATAAGGCATTTGAATAAAATCGAATTCTCAAATAATGATTTAATTAAAAAAAAATAAAAATCGAGTAAAAAAAATGAAAAAATGCTTTTTGATATATTAAATTTGTAA
>CAZUCB010000212.1:0-3145 GCA_964618755.1 uncultured Bacteroides sp.
CAAATCGGAAAATCAGAAATTTCATTGTTTCTTACCGATAATGCCAATGCCATCCAATTGTGAAACGATGGATCTTTTACTTTATAATGTAGCAAATCGCCATTTTGGTCAGTGATAGCACAATGACAAATTTCGCCACGCCAGCCTTCAAGCATCGAAATAACAAAAGAATTTGGCTTCGGCGAATTCATATAAGCATTCGCCTCATAATCTGGGACGTTTTCTAAGAGTTTGCGAATATGATTTAAAGATTGCGTAACTTCCAACTTTCTGATTTGAACACGGGAATAAACATCTCCATGCCTTTTGCATATAGGTTCGTGATGCAATTCAGTATAAAGACTATAAGGATGCGATAAACGGACATCTCTGTTCAGATTACTCATTCGTGCAGATAATCCTACAGTTCCAAGTGATAATACATCATCATAAGAAACCACACCGGTTCTTTCGAAACGAGACAATGCACTGGGTAATTTGAATAATTGTTTGCACATTTCATCAAAATCAGCTTCATAGGTATTTAAAACTTCCTTTAAACGAATTGCCAATTCTTTGGTAAATGGAAACTGATTTTTCCCGGGTCTTATCAAACCTTTAGACAAACGATTGCCACACCATTCCTGCATAAAATTCACAATAGGTGTTCTTAGTCTTCCAAACACAGAACTTCCCAATTGATAAGCTATATCAGTACATACCGCACTCAAATCGCCAGTATGTATGGCAATTCGTTCTAATTCCAATGCCAATGTACGAGCAAACTCAATATCTCTGGAAGCTTGAAATCCACACAGGCTTTCCCAAATATGAGAAAATGCAGTAGTATGTCCCACAACTGTATCACCTGCAATATTTTCAGCTAAAGTAGTTCTTTGAAGCAAATTTTTCTTCTCAATAAATAATTGCTCAATGCCTCTATGCTGGTAACCTAATTGGATTTCGAGATGCAAAATCTGTTCTCCATTGCAAATAAAGCGAAAATGTCCCGGTTCAATCACACCTGCATGAATTGGACCAACACCAACTTCATGCAACTCTTCACTATCAATTGAATAGAACGGATAATTTGCAATGGTTTGGGATTTATCAAATCGATTAAACGGGTAGCGGAGCGGTTTTAGCCATGGATGTCCTAAGTATTGAATCCCAAAATTCTCATGAATTTCTCTTTCAAATTTTTCAAAACACAAAAGCTTAGATGTAAATGAATTTAATGTTGATGAAACTTCAACGATACAGGAAGAAACAAATATTTCATGGGTATTATCATCAGCAATACAGCATATTAGTTTGATTTTATCCGAAATTTTATATCCAAAATAATTTACACAATGCCTTTCGGGATGTGAAATGATAAATCCTGTATTTAACTCAAAAAACAATTCATAAGTAATTTCAGGAATTTGCTGTATGTCTATGCGTTGATTATTAGAAACTGAAATATAATTCATGTCAAATATTTATTAAAGGGGTAAAAGCACAATACTTTCGTTAATAAGCTGAACAAATTCTTTTGGAGGATTTAATCCAAAGTAAACAGATGCAGCCAGTAAAATTATTTGTGTTACAGATTCCCAGCGGCTTATAACCGGAACTGTTTTTTCATCGAAGCCAATTGCCGGTATAAAAAGAATTTTAAACATATTTTTGCCAAAAGCCCAGATAACCATAGTAAGAAATAAGAGGATAATAATAAGCACAATAATTTGATTAGCTGCAAATAATGATTTAAAAATTAAAAATTCACTAACAAACAAACCTGATGGAGGCATTGCTGTAGCAAAAATAAATCCAAATAAAAGTACCATTGCACCAGTAGGATTGTATTTGAAATAATTGCCAATATGATAAATGTTTTTTGTTTGAAAAACTCGATACAATTGATTGTATTGAAAAAACAAACTCGATTTTACAAAAGCATGCAATATAATATGCAGAATAGCTGCGTAATAACCTACTCCCCCCGCTGCAACTCCAAGCATTACCAAGCCCATGTGTTCGATACCAGAATAAGCAAACATTCTCTTGATATTCTTTACTTTAATCATATAAACCGCAGAAACAAATATAGATAAAACAGCAGCAATACCAATTACCAAACTAGCCCAATGATGCAAAGATGTGTTTGCAACAACTATATAAAAACGAAAAATTCCAACAAAACCCAAATTTGTTAATACGCTTGTAAGCAATGCTGCAGCGGGTCCAGGAGCATTATCTTTTGCATCAATTCCAGCTGTAAACATAGGAACCAAACCCAATTTTGCCGTAAAACCTGTAAAAATAAAAATGAAAGCCAGTTGCAACCAAAAAGGATTTAATTTATCAGCATTGGCAATCAAATTATTGAAAGAAAGATCGTCAGATCCAGCATGTTGCAGCGAAAGACTTAAAAACAAAATTCCAATAAAGATGAAAGTAATACTGATTGCACAAATAAAAATATATTTCCAAGTGCCTTCCAATGCTAATTTATTGCGGTGATGATAGATAAGTGCAGAAGCACTGAGTGTAGTAAGCTCTGTGAAAATCCAGATAACTGCAATATGATTAGCCAGATAAGCTGCACTAATTGCAGTAATTAATCCAACTATAGCTGCAAAGTAAATTCCTCTTGATTGGGGAGTTTCTTCATTATTATTACTTATATATATGCAACTATGAATCATAGCTGGGATGCTAATTATGCTTAAAGTAATAAGTAAAAGTAATCCGAGCGAATCAAATGTAAAATAATTAAGCTCAGTATTTCTGAAATGAAAACAGGCATATATGGTAAATACCCATTGGAGTATTACAAAAATGCTTATCATACTTAGATTAATAACTTTGTTTTTATTAAAGAAAAGCCCAATAGCTATTGAAAATGAGAGTATCAGATATATTAATGTCATTTTATTATAATTTTTACTGGATTAATAATCTTTTAAATTACTTAACTGATTAACATCTATGTTTTTAAAAACATCTCCGATTTTATTCAGGAAGATACCCAATATCAATACACTGGCAAAAATATCGAGCATAATACCCAAATTTACCAGCATAGGCATTTCATTTCCAACTGCTAATGACAAAACAAAAACACCGTTTTCAATAACCAAATAACCCATTACATGAGTGATGATTTTCCGTCGTGTTG
>CAZUCB010000213.1:0-3110 GCA_964618755.1 uncultured Bacteroides sp.
ATTATTTATCCTGAATTACATTATGGTCGCGATGCATTGGTTGGAATTGCTTTGTTTTTAACCCATCTTGCAAAATCAGGAAAAACTTGTGCATCACTCAGAAATACCTACCCCGATTACTTCATCTCTAAAAACAAGATAGAATTATCAACCGAAATGGATGTAAATCTTATACTTGAAAAGATACAGCTAAAGTATAAAATGCAACCAATAAATACCATTGATGGCGTTAAAATTGAATTCGAAAATGAATGGGTGCATTTACGCAAATCAAATACCGAAGCAATTATACGTATCTATTCCGAAAGTAATTCATTAGCCAATGCTGATATAATAGCTCATAAGATTATGGAAGATATTAGGAATATATCGTGATTTACCATTTTAAAACACTATTCTATTATCTTAAGAACCAATAACTAACCTACTACTCTCCCGTTCAAAATTACAGTTTCTACTTTATTGCTTCCATAAGAATAAGGCATAAATTCGTAGGAAGGAATAGGTTTAGTGATAAATACATTGGCTATTTTTCCTACAGCAATACTACCTAATTCTTCGCTAACACCCATTGCATAAGCACTATTGATAGTAACTGCATTGATAGCTTCTTCGGGAAGCATTCTGTATTTAATACAACCCATTGATAGTATAAGTTGCATATTACCAGAAGGGGAGGAGCCTGGATTAAAATCACTTGCCATAGCAACAGGCAAACCTGTATCAATCATTTTACGAACTGGAGCATAAGGCATCCCTAGAAAAAAGGCAGCTCCTGGTAATAAAGTTGGCATGGTTTCAGAATCCAGCAAACATGCAATTTCTTTAGCTCCTGTATATTCCAAATGATCCACAGAAAGAGCGTTGTATTTTACACCAACTTGAATGCCATTTGAATAATCAAGTTCATTGGCATGAATTTTAGCACGAAGTCCATATTTCATACCTGCCATCAGCATTTTTTCAGTTTCATCTTCCGTAAAAAAACCTTTGTCGCAAAATACATCAATATAATCAGCTAATTCTTCAGCAGCAACCATTGGTATCATTTCATTGATAATAAGATCAACATACTCACTTTGTTTACCTTTGTAATCGGCTGGTACGGCATGGGCTCCCAAAAAAGTAGCTTTTATGGTTAATGGGCTTATTTCTTTTAATTTTTTTATAACTCTGAGCATTTTTAACTCATCTTCTGTTGACAAGCCATAGCCACTTTTAATTTCAACAGCTCCAGTTCCATAAGCAATTATTTCATTCAGCCTTTTCATAGCACTTTCCACCAATTCCTCTTCGGTAGCATTGTGCAAACGAGTAGCTGAATTTAAAATACCGCCACCACGTTTTGCAATTTCTTCGTATGATAAACCTCTGATTTTATCAATATATTCTATTTCCCGACTTCCTGCATATACCAAGTGCGTATGTGAATCACAAAAGCTAGGGAATACCATTTTACCTTCGGCATCGATTAGTTTTATTTTAGTGTTCTTTTCAAGAATATCAATAGTTTCTTTATCTGTCATTTTACCAAATGCTGAAAATTTCCCTTTTTCAATAAATAGCCAAGCATTTTTAATTGTTGCTAATGATGACATTTCTTTTCCTTTTAAAAACAATTTTGATTTAGTTTCAACTCCTACTAACTCTTTGATATTTTTTATTAATATTGACATTGTGATTGATTTGGTTTAAATACAAGCTGCAAAAGTAATAAATAATTAAGGATGATATTTTGGTAAATAAATTTATAATAACATAAAACTTTAAAGTTTTAGAGATTAAAAGCCGATAGTTTTAAATGCTATCGGCTTTTATTAGTTACCTTTTTTTTCTTTTTTTCTGATAAGGTTTTGGGGTTGCTTCTGCAGTTTTCATCAATGTTTTCCAATCGCTAATAGTTTCTCCAGAAAAGTCAATGGTATCCTGATATTCTGATTTCTTTATCTTAACCACCTTTATTTCTTTGCCTAAATAGTTTTCAATTTCATTGAGTATTTCTTTTTCATCAGTGCTGCAAAATGAAATAGCACTTCCTTTTTTGGTACCTCTGCCTGTTCGTCCAATGCGATGTACATAATTTTCTACTTTGTCAGGTAAATCGTAATTTACTACAAATTCTACATCGGGAATATCAATTCCTCTTGCACTAACATCAGTTGCAATAAGAGTCTTTAGCGTTCCTTCTTTAAATTGTTTGAGTACATATAATCGTTCCTTTTGGTCTTTATCTCCATGTAATGTTTTAGCTTCAATATCAACTCGTTCCATTGCATCACAAACTCGTTCAGCTCTTACTTTGGTACGTACAAAAACTAAAATTTTACTTTCTTGATTTTCTTTAATCAATCTTTCCAAAAAGAAACGTTTATCGTCCATCTCAATATAAACTACGGAGTGGTCTACATTTTTAGAAACAGGATCTTTGGGTGAAATTTGGATACGAATAGGATTATCAACCAATGAATACGCCAGTTTTTTAATATCAGCATCAATTGTAGCCGAAAAGAAAAGTGTTTGGCGTTTTTTTGGTAAATATCTTATTAAATCTCTGATATCTTTTATAAAACCTAAATCAAGCATGTGGTCAGCTTCGTCAAGAATCAACATTTCGATATTATCTAATTTAATAAAACCTTGACTTACCAAATCGAACATTCGTCCCGGTGTGGCAATAAGCACATCCAAACCACTTTGTAATTGCATAATTTGCTGATCCTGTTCAATACCTCCGAACACGCAAAATGTTTTAATTCCTGTATTTCGCCCCAATTGATTAAAAACAGTAGAAATTTGTAAAGCAAGTTCACGTGTAGGAACCATTACAATACATTTGAGATTCTTCTTATCTTTAGTTTTTTTTCGTTCTTGCAACATTTGAATTACAGGGATGGCAAAAGCTGCAGTTTTTCCAGTACCTGTTTGAGCAATAGCCAATACATCTTCGCCTTTAAATATAGGTGGTATTGCTTTAAATTGAATATCTGTTGGTCGTATAAAGCCTGCTTCAAAAAGGTTGGTTTTTATTTGATCTGAAAGCTGATAATCTTCAAATTTCATTCTTTAGTTTTTTGTGATACTGCAAAAGTAAGCAGAAGTTTAATATATTA
>CAZUCB010000214.1:0-3090 GCA_964618755.1 uncultured Bacteroides sp.
CTGTATGCAGAGTCTAACATCCATTTACAACCTTTGCACCATGAAGCCCAAAAAATGATACAAGTAACTTTCTTTTTTGATACAAGATCAGTCATGTTTTTTGAAGAGAATTTTTGAATTTTTATTTTGGTATAATAATCAAGACTATCTATTTTCCCAATATCGTTTTTATTGAACTCCGAAAATTCTTTTACATAAGCTGTATCATTCTTATCACTTGAAGAATAAATGATGTGTATTTTGTTAGTAGTAGTATTGGTGGTTTCTTTTACGCTTGAGTGAGTACAAGCAAAAAACAAAAGGATTGGAAGTAAAATTAGATATATATTTTTCATGCTATTTTTCTTAATTATAAATTATTATAAAAAAGCAAGGTGTTTAAGAAACCATTATAATATGCTTTAGGGTTGTATGATAAGAGAAATATATTTTGAATTATCTATAATGTAAGAATTGCTTAAGTAATAATTCCCAGCGGACTTATGTATTAAAATAAAAGCAGGAGCTTCAGAAATAAAATATTTTCTGCAAACTTCTTTTCCTTTAATGCTTGGAAATTTCCATTGATATTGAATGGATGTCTTCTCAATATATGCTTTACTTTCGTTGTAATTATTCAATCCTATAATACTCAATTTTTCTGGATGGGTTTTGGCTAATTTACACAACTCTTGAAAATCAAGACTATTATCTATTGACAAGCTATTCCATACATACAATAGTATATATTCGGATTTTATATCAAACAAGTGAATCTGTTTTTGATTTAAACAATCAGCTTCGATAAAATCGAAAGCAAGTTGATTTTGTTTAGAATCACAGGAGTTTCTAATTTCCCCAGATTCGGCACTGGTATTCCATAACATCATTGGAAAAGGTTCGTATCTATAAGGGTTAAAACTCACTGTTTTGCTTTTGTTTTTATTTCGAATACTTAAATCCCTATATGATTCAAACTGACTACTACCCAATAAAACAAGATATTCAACGGGTAATAAGCTTTTTTTATCAACTACAATAATAAACCTTTTATCTTTGAGATTGCAGATAAATTGTTTATCAAAATAGTTACCCCATTTAATGATGGCATTGGTTTCATCAAAATTCTTAAAAAAGATGACAAAGCGATAGTATTTATTTAAATAATTAGAATCCAGATATATTTTTGATAGTAATGTGTCTTTTGAATCTAGGGGCTTTTCTGCAATTATTTTCTCAAAAAATCTTTTGTTATACAGATTAGAGCTATCATTTAAGAATAATGGAAGTATAATTTGATTTACCTTAAATCGTGTATTGTATAGCTGATTGTTCATTTTTTCATAAATTCTCACATTATTGTTTTCAACATCATATAAAGTTGTATTTTCAGTATTACATTTTAGTATAAAATGTTTTTTTGAAAGAAATTTATTTGTGAAAAAAATATCTATATTTAATCCACCAAGCCGATAATATGTTTTACTTCTATAATTGGTAAATAGTAATTCACCTTTGTTTTCGAGATAGAAAGTATCAGCATTTATATCTAATGAAACATAAGTAGAAGAATATTCAATATATTTCAATTGATCATATGTTTTTAAGACAGATAATAATTGATTACGGGCTGTTTGCAGATAAGCTGTTAATGGTAATAAAAACAGCAATAATGCAACGAAAAGTATCTTTTTACTTATTTGTTTCATTTTAAATGTTGATGGATAAGTTCTGTAAGTTCCTGTTGAACTCTTTCGCTAAAGCTGTTATAAGACCGGATTACTTCAAACCGGCTGTTGAGGAGATAGATACCTGGATAAGCAGATAAATGATAATCTTTGGCAGCCTCTTTGTTCAATATATAAGGATAGACAGGGGTTTCTTCTTTCAATGCTTTTTCAACCGCAGCAAAGGATTTATCTATAGGATTTACACCTATTACCATAATCTCTGAATTGCTGTAATTTGGAATAATTTCTTTTTCAATAAACACTTTTGCATTTATGCAGGTCGGACAATTTGTAAACCAAAAATCAATAAGGTATAATTTCGCTTTATTTTGATAGAGATGAATACTATCTCCTTTTGCTGTAACACCTTTAATATTAGGGGCTTTAATAAAAGCTTCCTGGGTAGTAAATATACCCTTGTGTGTTAGCTCATCTATTCGATATGAACTATATAAGTTTTTTTTCAGTTCAAAACTTGTATCTTGCATTTTTATATTTTTCTCAATTTTCATAAATCTGAAATCATTACATTCCCCCAGACTATCATTATAAATTGTCAATGCTCGTCTATACCTCTCAGGGAAATAAGATTTTTTGTTAATCCAAATAGAGTTAATTTCTTTTTTGAACTCAATTATTTTAGTTGAATCGTCATTTGTATCGTTGGGTACTTCAATGCCGAATAATGACGGGGCTGATATATTTACCAAGTAGCAATCACCACTCAAACAAGCAGTATCAGTTGTAATTTCAAAGGAGATATTATCCATATCAATAAAATTACTAATAAAATTTGGATTAAACATTGAATCTAAATAAGAATTTGCTGATGCATCAAAAAATGGGAAGACTTCCATTTGAAAATCTGTCAATTTATCATTAAAATCTTCTTTATCAATGAATTCAATAAAAATCTCGCCAGTATTCTCTTTAATAGTTACGAGTTTATTGGGTGAAAACAGTTTCTTACTAATCTTATTTTCATTCTTATAAATTTCTGTATTTAAACAATTTAGTTTTTGAATAAGGGGTCGGTGAGCAGCATTTGTATCAAAAACAATATCAGCTTTCATTTTAAATTGTTGTTTATTATTGATGATACTATAATGATTTTTATCCATTTCAAAATGAATGGTTTTTAATTGCTGTATAGATGCTTGCATCTTTTTTATCAGTTCCTTTGCAGTTTGTGCTTGCACATTAGAAATAAAGAAAATGGAGAAAATAAATATATAAATATTTTTCATATTTTATTTTTTTACAAATGTATAAAAAACAGTATCATAAATATACATTTTAACTAAGGATTTTAACACCAAATATAATGAGCGGTAAAATTCAAACCAATAAGTTGCAATATTCTTTTCGGATTTCAAGGTAT
>CAZUCB010000215.1:0-3065 GCA_964618755.1 uncultured Bacteroides sp.
CCAATATCACCTACATTAAGCACTGCTATACCAGCAAATGGTACGACAATATGCGCAGGTTACGAAAATCCGAGTGCTACAATATTAGCTGGATCAGGTGGCTCTGCTGGTGCCTCTGATTTATATGAGTACAGTATTAACAATGGAAGTAACTGGTCTTTATATTCATCAGGAAGTTCAATTAATTCTACTGGGGCAAATACAAATATTTTGATTCGAGTGAGCCGTTCAGCAGGGAGTTATGGATGTAGTGCTACCGGTCCATCTACAATTGTAAGCTGGCCTGTAAATTCAGCACCTGCAAATCCAACTTTTATTTCAGCAATATCTGCAAATGTTTCTACAGTGCTAGCATGGATAAATCCACCTAATTGTTTTGATGAGATATTGGTAGTTGCTAAAGCTACATCATCTATAACTGGTATTCCAAGTGGAGATGGTACAGCTTATTCTGCTAATCTGGCTTATGGTTCAGGAACTCCATTTTCAGGTGGAGGTTATGTTATCTATAAAGGATCAACTTCTCCTCAAACAGTAACGAATTTAATTAATGGGACAGTCTATTATTTAAAATTTTTCACAAGAAAAGGTAATCTATGGAGTTTAGGCATAGAAACAACAGTAACCCCTGTAGATGTTTCACAACCTACTGATTATTTCCGTTCGAGAGCTACAGGTGATTGGGATCTTATATCTACATGGGAAAGTTCTCATGATAGTGTGAGTTGGATTAATGCAACATTAACTCCATCTTATACTTCTAATTTTATTACAATTCAAAATTCACACATAGTTACATTAACTGCTTCTGTTTCGATTGATCAAACTAGAGTTGTTGCTGGTGGGCAGGTGAACATTAATAGTGGACAAACACTTTCTATACTTGATGGACTTGGAATAGACTTAGTCGTTAATGGAAATCTTATTAATTCAGGTACAATTTCCACAATCGGAACTTTATCGTTCGGCGCAAACAGTACCTATAACCATTCAGTGAATGGTAATGCAATTCCCACTGCAAGTTGGGATTTAACTTCTACCTGCCTTGTGACAGGCATTACAACTACAGGTCTGACAGGTTTAAATCAATTTTTTGGCAATTTTACCTGGAATTGTACAGGACAGACCGCAAATAATATTACGAATACCGGAAATATCATTGTAAATGGTAATTTTACTATGACTGCCGGTGCATTTGCTTTAAATAATATTACAGGATATACGTTAACCATCGGAGGTAACTATTATCAAACTGGTGGTGTGTTTGATTTTAACAGGGGTGATAATACTGGTCAGGGTATAGTTTATGTTGCAGGTAACTTTACAAACCTTGCAGGAGTTTCTTCTATAACAACCAATGGAATGAATGCCCCAAATGGAATTATAACATTTAATGGTAGTGGTATACAAACATTGAATATTCCGGTTTCTCAGGGATCAGAATGGGTTAAATTTGTAGTTAATTCTGGTAGTACTGTTCAATTAGCTTCTAATATAACATTGGTTTCAGCTAATGCAACATCTCAAATACCATATATTGGTGAATTTACAGTAAATGGTACTATTGATTTTAGTACATATACAATATCTCAGGCAGGAGGCGTTGCAGGCATTGCAAAATTTACAATTAATTCAGGGGCTAAATTAATAACTGCTAATGCTACAGGTGTATTTGGCTCAGTATCTTCAACTAATATGACCAATACTTATAGTAGTGGTGCTAATTATGAATTTCAAGGAGCAGCAACAGGAACATTTGCAACAACTCCATTAGCAAATACTGTTAATAATTTGATTATTAACAGATCTTCTGGTGTTACTTTAAACCAAAATCTTACCGTCACAGGAACTTTAAGTTTGACAAGTGGTGTTTTCAAAATAGAATCGTACAATTTAATTTTAAATAATAATATATCTGGAAGCTTAGGCGTTGCAAATATGATTGTTCCCGAAGGCACAGGTAACCTAGTGCGTAATTTTTCAAGTACAGGTGCTTATTTTTTTCCTGTTGGAAGTTCAAGCCCGGCTGTTTATTCTCCTGTAAGTTTGACTGTTAATTCTGGTACTTCAGGCGCTATTAATCTTAATCTTATTAATAATCAGGATTTATCAGTTGATTATAATAGTTTTCTTAAACGAGCTTGGGTAATTACAGGCTCAAATATTTCGAATTATGATGTGAGTTTTACTTATGATGATAGTGACATTAATTTAGGTGGAGCCGAAAATGATCTTTTTGGAGGAAAATCAGAAGACAATGGTGTGAATTGGAGTAATTTCAATGCTGTTAATTCTACTTCCAATCAATTTATAATGAATGGACTGACTAATTTTAGTAAGTTTTCGGCCAATGGTAAATTAAGAGCAACAACTTCAGTTAGTTCTGTAAATGTTTGTCAGGGTGATTCTATTTTGTTAACAGGTGGAGCAACTGGAGGAAAAACACCTTATACTTGGTCATGGAGTGTGAGTCCTTCTTCTGGTATAAGTTTTTTACCTGATAGTATTAATCAAAATCCTACAGTATTGTTTTCGAATTCTGGGACATATACGTTTACACTAACTGTTACTGATAGTCGAGGAAAAATAGCAACTAATACAACTTCAACAGTTACAGTTAATGCAACTCCTGTATCACCAGTATTAGGTACAGCTATCCCATCAAATGGTACAACCATTTGTTCAGGTTATAATACAGGCACAATAACAGGAATAGGCGGTTCGGGTGGATCCTCAGGAGCAGCCAATGAATATCAGTATAGCATAAATGGTGGAAGTACCTATTCAACTTACACGAATGGCTCAGCTATAACTACTACTGGAGCAACTTCAAGTATAATTGTTCAAGCCAGAAGAACTGGTGGTACAGTTTGCTCAAATTCAGCATGGACAACTATTTGCATCTGGCCAATATCATCCCCAATAGTGAATCCGACATTAAATACAGCCACACCATCAAGTGGCACTTCAATCTGTGCAGGTTACAGTCCAAGTGCGACGATAACAGCAGGAACAGGAGGATCAACTGGCTCAGTTGATACTTATGAATACAGTATCAACAACGG
>CAZUCB010000216.1:0-2879 GCA_964618755.1 uncultured Bacteroides sp.
ACATTTAATAAGATTAAGTGAAAAGCTATATTTAAAAATAATTGAATAATAAAAAAATGAATAATATTACTAAACAATATAACGCTCACGAAGAACATTACTCAAATTTAGGTAATAATTTAAATAGGTTAGAAAAAAAAGATTCTATTGATTTTTGGAGACACGAAAGAATGTATAATCTACTAACACCTTTTCTTTCTAATTCGTTCAAATGGCTAACTATTGGAGATGGAATAGGAACTGATGCAAATTGGTTAATTGGACAAAAAGAAAATGTAATTGCTTCAGATATTGCAGACTCTGCCTTAGATAAAGCGAAAGGAATGGGTTTTATTGATAGATATAGTAAAGAAAATGCTGAAAATTTAAGCTTTGAAGAAAATACATTTGATTGTACCTTATGCAAAGAAGCGTTTCACCACTTCCCACGTCCATATATCGCTTTATATGAAATGATTAGAGTTTCTTCTACTGCAGTTATCTTAATTGAACCTATTGATATTGGAGTACAAATGCCTTATATTGTTTTTCTGAAAAATATTTTAGACCGAGTAAATGTGAATCTAATAAATAAAGTTTGGAAAAACAGATATTCTTTTGAAACAGTAGGAAATTATGTTTATAAGGTATCTGAAAGAGAAATTGAAAAAGTAGCAATGGGTATGGGGTTACCTTATGTTGCATTTAAAGGAATGAATGATTATTGGACTGAAAAAATTGATTTTTTTCAACCAATAACTAATAAAAAATTACTCAAAAAAGTAAAATGGAAAATATGGAAAAGAAACTTTTTGTGTAAACTTGGTATTGTTCCTTATCAAATAATGTCATGCGTAATCTATAAAAAAATGCCAACAGAACAACATATTAAATCTTTAAAAGAAAATGGCTATAAAGTAGTTAAATTAGCAGAAAACCCTTATTTGTAATAGAAATTATTCATTATTTCTTTAACAATAAAAATTTATTAAATAATTGTCTGTGATTATTATTTAATAAAGCTGTATATCAGAAAGCTGATTTAATTATTTATAAATAAATTGTATTATTAAAAAATGTTATTGAAAATTTATGAATTATAATAATCCTGGATTGTATGTCCATTATGGATGTTCTGGAAATGCTCCGAAAAATTGGATTAATTTTGATGTTACTCCAATAATAAAAATGAGAAAAATTCCTTTTCTTTACTTTATTATTACAACTTTACTTAGAAGAAAAGATTATTTTCCCAAGAATGTATTGTGGGGTGATATTATTAAAGGGCTGCCGATTGAAGAAAATTCGTGTAATGCAGTCTATTGCTGCCATGTATTAGAACATTTAACCCTCCACGATTTCAGAATAGCTATATTTAACACTTATAAAATACTACAAAAAGGGGGTATTTTCAAATTAGTTGTTCCTGATTTAGAGTTTTTTGCAAGAGAATACATACAAAATATTGACAATGGAGATACAAATGCAAACTATGCATTTATGTCTAATACATATTTAGGGCATGAAAAACATGAAAAAAGAATGCGAGAGTTTTTTAAAATGTTTTATTTTACTTCTTATCACTTTTGGATGTGGGATAAGCTTTCTTTAGCCAAAGAATTAGAAAATGCTGGATTTACAGATATTAAAATAGTTGGATTTGGCGAATCTGAAGATAAAATGTTTAAATATGTAGAAGAATCAAGTCGTTTTGAAAACGCAGTATCTATTGAGTGTATAAAGGCTTGAAAATTAAATTATAAATAAAATTACCTTTTATCTAATAACGTTAAATATCAATTTTATGAAAAAATATATTTTAAAAATCTATGTAAAATTATTTGCTAATAAAATGTTCTACAACTTAAATCTTAATCTTTTCCATTTAAGTTTAAGGGGATTGGGCATTTCAAATTGGCAAGGTATTGTTAGTGGTGAAAAACACTTTATTAATAAAATTCTACCCAAATTAATTAAAACTGAAAAACCTATTTTTTTTGATGTTGGTGTTAATGTTGGCGATTTTACTAAAGATTTGGTAGAAAGTTTTCCAAATTCATTTGTTTATGCATTTGAACCACATCCATTGATTTATAACATTTTGTCTGAAAATGTAAAAGACTTAAAAAATGTTAAGATAAACAACTTAGCTTTGGGCGAAACGTTATCAACACTAATATTGTACGATAAAAAAGAAAATGATGGTTCTCAACATGCTTCTTTATATAAAGAAGTTATTGATGAATTACATAAATCTGAAGTGGTATCATATAATGTAGAAGTTGAAACCTTAGATAATTATGTAATAAAGAATAAGATTGGAAAAATTGATTTCTTAAAAATTGATACTGAAGGAAATGAATATTCAGTATTGAAAGGTGCTACAAATTTGTTGAATCAAAAAAAAATAAAGTGTATTCAATTTGAATTCAATGAAATGAATATTGTGAGTCGCGTTTTTTTCAGGGATTTCCGAAAAATCCTAACTAATTATCACCTATACAGGTTACTTCCTAATAGTTTATTGAAACTTAACGATCATTCTATTGAAACAGAACTATTTGCTTTTCAAAATATAATTGCTATTTTAAAAGAAGAATAAATGAATTGCTCATTTGAAACCCCAATTTTATTTCTTATTTTTAATCGTCCTGATACTACGGTTAGGATTTTTGAAGAAATTCGGAAGCAAAAACCCAAATATTTATTTGTAGCTGCTGATGGGGCAAGGACAACTAAAACAGGCGAAGCTGAACTATGTCTTCAAACACGAGATATTATTAAACAAGTTGATTGGGATTGTGATGTAAAAACGCTATTTCGTGAGCAAAATTTAGGTTGCGGTAAAGCTGTGAGTTCTGCAATTACTTGGTTTTTTGAAAATGTAGAACAAGGAATTA
>CAZUCB010000217.1:0-2878 GCA_964618755.1 uncultured Bacteroides sp.
GCCAGTTGGTATAACTTGCAACCGACACAAATGCCAAAGGCTGTTTCAAGATATAATAACAGCAAACAGATAAGACACAGCATACAAACGGGTTCAAAATAACTTTTATCGTTTTGCAGAAAAAGGGAAAGTACGAATATGGTAGAAGACAGTGCCAGTCCTAAACTCCATGCAAACTTTTTTTGAACTGCACCTATAGGTAGTGGAGATTGTCTCCACACGAAAATAGATGCCATAATCACGGAAGGCGAATACTTTGGGTTGATAAATAAGCCTATCATAAAGTTTAAAACAAATCCACCCATGATGTATGGTATGATTTCGTAACGACTCAATATAAATCCGTTAATTGAGGCGAATAATCCGAAAATGAACATAATTCCGGCACTGGCTCTCATTTTTCTCTCATCAAGCACTTTAAAGGGTTTCCCGTTAATGTATTCTCCAAAACTGAATATTTTCATTTGTTATTATTTTATAAGTATTTAAGTATGATAAATCTAATATTTTTTTTAACTACAAACATACAAAGAAAATCTCAATCCCTGCAAATCTTATAAAAATATCCTTTTTCAATTACCAATTGAATTCCTGATTTCAATCAGGTTTCAGGGCTTTGTAGCGCCTGCCCCACCATTTGTATTTGGTAAAAGAGGTAAAAACAATAATCCTTTCCACTATTCTGAATCGCATTAAGAAATGAATTATCCGATACCACAATGTATTGAGTGCAATAAAAAGAATTGATTCTACCAGCATTTTTATTATAGCATTTTCTAAATGAAAGACATATAAATCAAAATATTTATAAAAAACAACAAGTATAATCATACTAAAAATCAGACTATAAGCTATTACAAAACCATGACCAGTTTCAATTGCTTTTTCAGGGCAATTGCCCATGCATTTCATACAACTTTCGCAATTTAAAGTCCAGAATGGTCTGTTGTCAACTTTAATAATAGCTTTAACCGGACAAGCTTTTAAACATATATTACAGTTGGTACAATCTTTTGATGCATAATAAGTTTTGGCTAAAAAGAAACGACCTAAAAAATAATACCCAAAAGCAATAGGTGTAATAAGGATATCATATACTTCAATTAATGCTTTAAAGTTAGATTTACCGGATAATATTTTTTGAGCAAAAACCGTAACCCTTTCCTTGTTCCTTTCGTGCAGGTATTTCACAGTCTGATGGTTAAGTCCGGGATGAATTGAAATCCAGTTTGAAGGCATATCAACAGGCAAAATAGCTTTGATAGAAAACCCTTTGATAATAAGGATAATAGCAGACAAATAAAATGCAATACCCGTTAAACCAGGGGTTATATACTTTCCTATAAGCATACCTGCTCTGGTATTCATCAATACAACTTTATTCTTCCCTTTAGGAAAACGCAAAATAAAATGCAGCATGATTGGCGGATAATTGAAACCATGAATTGGCGAAATAAATATGACCAACGAATCAGCTTCCGGTGGAGCAATTGAAATCCTGTCGATTTGGGCAATATTTATAATCTGACTTTCAATATTCATATCTTTTGCTACCTGAGTTAACCACATAGCTACATTTCTTGAATTGCCGGTACCTGAAAAACAGTAGATTTGAATTTTCTGATATGCATTTTTAGCAATCAAATTATTGATTATCATTTTATTATGTTTTTATTTTTTTACATTATATATAATTTCCTTTAATCTGAAAGCACCATATTTAAAATCACCTTCAGTATAATGCCAGATGGTTTCGCCATAAGTGGGAATTCTTCTTCCTTCAATCTCTTTGTAATCTTTCACCGGTGTTGACCATCTCGCCTGTTTCATTGTTCCATCATCCTGTAAAGCATACCTGTCATCCGATACAAAATTGATCAATTCTCCTTTTTCATTAAAATAAAGTTTAGCCGACACTTTATATTTACCATTAACAAAAAACACTTCAGTTGACAGCGAATCTATTTCTTTCCAGCTTAGGCGGTTATCAATCAGACTTCCAGGAACAAAAATACACATATCGTTTAATAAAGTAACCGTTTCGGCTTTGGTTAATTCTTCTCCTTTTAAATCAACTACATTAAACAGATTGGCAACTCTGACTCTGAATGTTGCCTGTTGGTTTCGGTAAATATGCATTGCGCAAAATGGGATAAGCATTTTACTAGCTTTCATAAGAAACAAGCGTGAATAATTTCCATAAAAATTATACTGAACTGAGCTAGCTTTCATGGGTTTATCACCTGGTTTTCTATACATATCTGCCTCAAATTCAATATATACATTTTGTGGTTTGCTTTTGCCAATAGCTCCTGTATATGCCAGATATTCTTTTATACAATCAGGAAGATGAGCAATCTCTTTTTCGCTAATTATATTTTCTGATTGTAAGGGCTGCATGACGAATTCTTCTGTTTTCGTTAATTGAAATATTTTTGTTGAAGAACTGCACGCTGTTAGTGTTTTCATGGTTATAATTAAAATTAATATTCTTATTCCTGAAAATTGCTTCATATTAATGACGCTTTTTGTATTTCTTCATAATTTATTAATATTTACTCCAAAACCGATAGCCAATCCTAATTACAGGTGCAATATCTATATTTGGAATATTATAAACGACTCCATTAAAATTGGCACTGTTATCACTTCTCAGATAAATGTGCATACCCGGCTGTAAATAAATATGTTTACCAATAAAAAACTGATAACTAAGTCCTCCCCCGATGTCGGTACTATGAATATCCCTTTTTAATCCTGTGCTTTTCTGTTCAATTTCAAAGGTATGAAGCTCCAGATAGGAGTAAATTTCAAGGTTTTTCCATAGATTATACCCAAAAAAGAAGCCTGGAGAAGTTTTGTAATAACGTTTAAAATC
>CAZUCB010000218.1:0-2867 GCA_964618755.1 uncultured Bacteroides sp.
AAAACATCTACAGTGGTAGTATTGGCAGCGCCAATAGCACAATTTGTTGCCAGTGCTGATAGTGTTTGCCCCAATCAGATTATTGGTTTTACAAATTCATCGGTAGGAGCAGGGCTATCGTATCAATGGTATTTTAGAGATGGTACAAATTATAATAATGTATCAGATACAATACTAAATCCTTCGCATAATTTTTATACTGCCATTGGTACCGATTACCAAACATTTAATATTATGCTGAAAGTTACGGATCAGAATAATTGTGTAGATACAATTATTCATCCTATAGTAATTAAACAAAGTCCTCTTGCTGATTTTGTTGAGATAGGAAATTTTAGGCGATGCGAAAATGTGATAGCTACCGTAAGTGATACTGCAACTATTTATAATTATTCCAATCTTTCTCAGATTTCATCTTATCAAATTGATTGGGGAAATGGAAGTGGTTTTGTTGCTGTAACTACTCCTTTTACAAGTGTTTTACCTATTACTCATGTTTATAATACCGTAAATAACTTTCCTATTACTATTAAAGCAATGGGTTACAATGGCTGTTACACTATATTTAAAGATACTTTTGAAATTATTACCATCCCTCTTCCTGAGTTTTCTTCGTTATCATTTAGTTCAGGATGTGTTCCTTTTGAAGTATTTACCGTAAATAACAGCTTGAGTATTACTCCTAATACTATTACTTATATTAATTGGGGCGATAATATAACAGATACATTGCCAATAGGTGCATTGCCGGGCGATACATTAAGACATTATTATACAAAAACTACTTGTATCAATGGTTTACAACAGCCCTATAATATAAAACTTACTACCAAAAATGAGTGTGGTTCACCATTTAAAAGTTATGGTCCGATTAATGTATTTGCTCCGCCAAAATCAGGCATTGATATTTTGGATGATTCAGTATGTGTTGGCAATCCTGTTGAATTTTTGAATCATACCATTCCAAATTACTGTGCTGCAAACCCCCGTACACTTTATACTTGGGATTTTGGTGATTCAATTGTAAACTCAGTAATGGCATCATTAACAATTCCAACACCTAATCAAAATCATATTTATAATTTTCCAGGAGTTTTTAATGTTGTTCTGAAAGCAGAAAATAACTCACTTCCATCTACAGGTCTTCCGGGATGCGGCAGTAGCAATGATACATTAAAGGTTTTTGTTTTTGAAACAAATGCTGAATTTTTCTTTGATACTGTTTGTTTTGGAAATACTACTCACTTTACAGATTTTTCATCAGCACCTGGTGGTACAATTATATCAAGAACTTGGGATTTTGGGGATGGAGCTACATCAACGCAGTTAAACCCAGAGCATACTTATTTATTTCCAGGGCAATATATTGTTACACTTTCAGCAACAGGAAGTCTAGGTTGTACGGATGTTGTTTCGCATACCATAATTGTTGATTCTCTGCCTGAAGTAAATTTTTTGCACACCAATACATGTTTAGGTGATACTACATTTTTTACGAATATTTCAATTGCAAATTCAGATAGTATTGCTTCTTATATTTGGAATTTTGGAGATGGTAGTGCTATAAATACGATTAAAAATCCATTTCATCTGTTTCTATCTTCTGGTATATATGATGTTAGTTTATCAGTTTATAACAGTAAAAATTGTCAAAAAGATACCATTATTAAAGTATTTGTGTATCCTAAGCCCAAAGCTTCATTTTATACAGATACTGTTTGTTCTGGTTATCAAAGAATTTTTACCAATAATTCAATTCCTTTTGGGGGCAATATAAATTCATTTCACTGGAATATGGGTGATGGAATAGGAAGTTGCATTCAAAGCGATACTATTTATAATTATGCCGGAACTGGCACTTATCCTGTTAACTTCAGCATTACTGATGTAAATGGATGTAAAGATGATACCATAATAAATATATATTTAGGACCTGTTCCTATTGCTGCTTTTACTTTCGATACTGTATGTTTCAAAACACCAACTCATTTCATTAATACTACCAATAGTCAGGGCATTCCATTTACTTCTGTCTGGGAATTCTCAGATGGATACTCGGCTACATCAACAAATACAATACACATATTTAATATTTATTCATCATATAACGTAAAGCTAAAAGTTACTAATATCAATGGATGTATTGATTCAACTGTACATTCAATAATTCTGAATACTCTTCCGTCACCTTTGTTTACTTCAACAATAGTTTGTGAGGGTGATACCACAAAATTCACTGATTTTTCTACTGCATCGGGAGCAAGTATAACAATACGGAACTGGAGTTTTGGCGATGGCAATAATTCATTGCAAGTTAATCCTAATCATGTTTATCCGAATGCTGGAAATTACAATGCAAAACTTAATGTAACTGATAGTAAAGGCTGTAAAAAAGATACAATCATTCCTATAAGTGTTTTATCATTACCAACACCTTCAATTATTGTTAATAAACCATGTAAAGGTCAACAGTCAAGCTTTTCTGCTTTATCAGCAAGTCCAGCTTATACAAACTGGAAATGGAATTTTGGAATAAATAACGATTCAAGTAATTTATCAAATCCTTATTATACTTATTTTCAAACTGGAAATTACAATGTTCATTTAACTGTAAAAGATATTAATGGTTGTAAAAATGATACCTTGCAAACAATATTTATCAGTCCGATACCAAAAGCAAATTTTATTTCTGATACGGTTTGTTTTGGAGATAATTCTCATTTTACGGATATGTCAATTGATTCTGGATATTCAATAAATAGCTGGCAATGGAATTTTGGTGATCAAAGCATCTCAAATAATACCAATCCAGTTCATTTATACAATAATGCCGGGGTTTTTACTGCAAAATTACTCATTAGTAATAT
>CAZUCB010000219.1:0-2833 GCA_964618755.1 uncultured Bacteroides sp.
AGGATTGTAGAAGGCACGCTTGTTTATGATACCTTTTATGATTTATGGCGTGGATTGTATATTCCGGACTAAATTGACACTTCATTCCGGTTGAAATTGACAGGTTGTTCCGGAGCAAATTGACAGGTAAATTTTAAGGTAATATTTTCGGATTATTCCGGAGCAAATTGACACCTTATTCCGGAGCAAATTGACAGGTGATTCCGGAGCAAATTGACACCTTAAAACGAATAGGATTTGTAAAATAAAGTTTAATTAATAGTGTTTTTGTTTATAAAAAAAACAAAGCACTTTATGGCAAATAAAACAAAAACTATGTTACAAATTCGAAGGATACTTCAATTGTTAGAGCAAGGTAAAACGCCTGGCAGTATTGGAAGAGAACTATGTATATCAATAAATACCGTAAAAAAATACCGAAAGAACTTCCTGCTTAGTACGCTAAACTATCAACAGCTTTTTGGTTTGGAAGATCAATCATTGCAATTGATAGCTTATCCCCAAAAAAGCAAATCAAAAACAAGCAATGCACACAGATTTGAAAGTCTGGCAAACTTGTTGCCTGATTACATTAAAAGATTAAAAACTAAACATATAACCCGTGAGTTACTATGGATGGAGTACAAAAAAGATTATTCCGATGGTTATAGTTATTCGCAATTTTGCGATTATTTGCAAAAAGATTTACTCAGGAGCAATACAGTAATGCATCTGGAACACAAACCAGGAGATTGCTTACAGATTGATTTTGCGGGAGATAAATTGAGTTATGTAGACAAACAAAGCGGAGAAATTATCAGTTGTCCGGTATTGGTTTGCACTATGCCATTCAGCAGTTTTACTTACCTGGAAGCTTTATCCAACCAATCTCAGGTAAATTTAATATCCTCATTAAACCGTTGCCTGTCCTATTTGGGTGGAGTTCCTGTTAATATAAAGAGCGACAATCTGAAACAAGTTGTAAACAAATCAAATCGATACGAGCCCCTGTTTTCTGAAGTAACTGATCAGTTTGCAGTACATTACAACACCTCATTTACAGCTGCCAGAGTAGCAAAACCACGCGACAAAGCATCGGTAGAACGCCATGTAGGAATTGCCTATAAAAGCATCTATGCCATTTTAGAACAAAAAGTTTTTTATAGTTTAGAAGAATTAAATTCCAATATTTTTATTCTGATGGAAGCTATGAACAACAAACAGATGCAATTAAAAGAATATAGCCGTCGCCAGAAATTTGAACAAGACGAACTCCCGGTTTTGTCAAAGATGCCCGTACATTTTTTTGAGATCAAACATCAGGCTAAAGCAAAGGTAATGCGTAATTATCATGTAATACTTGGCGAAGATCGTCACAATTACAGTGTTCCATATCAGTATGTTGGGAAAAGTGTAATGTTGATTTATGATGAAAACAATGTTGAGATATACCTTGGGTTACAACGTATTGCCTTTCATCCAAGAAATAAACACAAACACAGATATTCAACCCTGGTTTTCCACATGCCTACCAATCATCAATATGCTTATCAAGTCAGAGGTTATACCGCTGAATATTTTATCAAACAAGCTAAAGGCATAGGAGTCAGCACATTTGAAGTTGTCAAAAAGGTATTGGAAGGACGTGAATTTTGTGAACAATCTTATAATTCATGTCTTGGAATTATAAGATTGAAAGAAAAATATTCGCAAGAACGATTGGAAAAAGCATGTAAAATTACTTTACTTTCCTTTAAAATTAACTATCAAACGGTCAACAATATACTTTCAAATAACCGAGACAAATTAGATAATGAAACAGAAACCCAGCCATTTATTGTTACACAAAAAACACATGCTAATATACGTGGAAAACAAGCATATATAACATTATTTGATGAACATTTTACAAAAACAACAATATCAACAAATATCTTAAAACATTAAAAACATGATAAATAAAGAAGAAACCTTACATCAGTTACAACAACTTAAACTGCAAGGAATGTCAGATTGTTATCAATCTATTATTCAGTTACCTGTGCATCAGTTACCTGCAATTCACGAAATGCTTGCTCAGATGGTTCAAAGTGAACATCAATCGCGAATGGATAAAAAAACAAAATTCTTTTTACAAACAAGTAAATTGCGTTATGACAGTGTTTTGCAAAATATTATCTGCTGTAGCGAACGGAATTTTACAAAGGAACAACTGCTGGAATTATCAGATTGCGGTTTTGTAAAATATGCTCAAAATATACTCATTACAGGTGCTACAGGATGCGGAAAGAGTTATATGGCGTGTGCTTTGGGCAGGCAAGCCTGTACTTATGGTTTTAAAACTCAGTATTTTGGTATGACCCGTTTTGTTGAACGTATTCTTCAATCCCGAATTGATGGTACCTTCACAAAATTATTAGAACAACTACGTAAAACCGATTTAATTATTATTGATGATTTTGGATTAGTGCCATTAGATCAAACTATTAAACTAGCAATACTACAAATACTTGAAGACCGATATGAAAAGAAAGCAACAATTATTGCATCTCAGTTACCTATTGATGATTGGTATGATTATCTGGCAGATGCAACACTTGCAGATGCAATTATGGACAGATTGTCATCTTCTGCTCATAAAATATTCTTAAAAGGAAATTCATTACGCAATAAAAAAATTGAAAATATTGTGTAATTTTGAACACATAAATTTACTTAAAATAGTGTAATTTTTTAAGTGAAAAATTGCACGAAAATTAGGTAGTTTTAAACACATAAATTAATGAAAAATCTTATTCGTTTTTAAGGTGTCAATTTGCTCCGGAATGAAGTGTCAATTTCACCGGAATAAACA
>CAZUCB010000220.1:0-2830 GCA_964618755.1 uncultured Bacteroides sp.
CCGGTTCCCATCGAAATGGTATTGTAACCGGCAACCATATATATTTTTTTTCTTAGTTTATGCATGATAATTTCCTCTTTTATTAATTCATATAATTATTGATTGGACCATAAGCATGGAAAAATCCGGTTTTTAAAACGGTATTTACATCCTCATCTGTAAAAGCTACTTTATCAGCAACCAGTTTTTCGGAAATGGCTTTAGAATGCAAGAAATATTTAACAGCTATTTCTGCTCCCATGCCTTTCATACTTTTTAATTCAGAAAAATAGGTTTTATAAAAATCATCCATAGGCTTTCCTACAACTGCTTTCCATGGTTTTACACTTTGAGGCAAATCACCTAATTTAGCATCACAATTAGCTTGTAATGAAGCAATTTCAACATAAGATTTTGAATTAATATCATAAATGGCAATAGCTTTTCCTTTTTCGTATTTCAAGAAACCATCTTTTTGTGAACCATCTGAATTTTGACCACCTTTTACTCCATATTCAAGCATTTTATCCAATAAATTACTGTGTAAATCTTCATTAGGTAAGTAAGGATTCATTACACTCATAATATAACTACATACATCAATTCCAACATAATCAATTAATTGAAAAATTCCCATAGGGCGAATCAAAAAATCCTGACTTACTTTATTTATCATATAAACTGATTCTGCAAAAGAAAAATCTTTAGTCAGTTTTTCAGCTTCAGAAATACCATGCAAAGCATCGCGCATAAAATGGCCATTGCCAATAAATCCTGCAAAATCATGCGATGGAACCACTGTTTTTCTTAAATTCTTTGAGAATTGAACAGCAAACTCATGTAATTCGGGCAGTGTATTATCTGCCTTTATTATTTCTACAAGTTTCTGAACAGCAGGAGGATTATAAAAATGAACTCCTAAGACCCTGCCGTTTAATCCAGCTTTTTTATCTAATTCGCTTATTGGAATAGAAGAAGTATTAGTAAAAAACCAAGGCTGACGTTTATTATTTTCATTGATTTGTGAAAATATTTTAGCTTTTAGCGTTGGATCTTCTTTTATGGCTTCAAAAATCAGAGTTGAATTGTAAGTAACTTCCATATTGGTACTTGGGCGAATAATCAACAATACATCATGTATATATTCATTAATAATTTCACTGTTCTCAATCAAATCATGACGATTTGCATAAAAACTTCGCAATTGATTTACTTTTTTCTCAGCAGCTTTTAACACCTGACCTCTGATGTATTTCATAAGACCGCTTAAAGCCTCACTTGATACATCAACTGCATTCAATACAAAACTTTTGTCTTTATTTTCGGGTTTCATACTTAAATCAGCCATTTCAAGAGCCGTAAGCAATAAAATGCCACTTCCCATTTTGCCGGCTGCACCTAAAACCGATACATTTTCTAATTTTTCTGTATAATTCATTTTTTTCCCTTGTTTAATTATATAAAAGTCATCATCTGACTTTCTTATTTAATTTTTGTTTATAATTTTTTAATAAATTCAGGTAATTTAGTATCAAATAACGAAATAATTCTTACCAATTTGGTTTACGTTTCTCTAGAAATGCTTTCATGCCTTCACCTGATTCTCCATTACCAAAGCTTTCGCCAAACACTTTGGCTTCCAATTCACTACCATTAATAAAAGGCATATTATAGCCTTCTCTGGTAATTTGTTTTACATTTTGTACAGAAAGTTTTCCTTTTGAAGATATTTTCTGTGCAATTTCCATGCAAACATTCATTAATTCTTCAGGTTCAACTACTTTCTGAACCAACCCGATTCTTAAAGCTTCTTCAGCAGAAATAACTTCAGCAGTTGTTAACAGAAATAAAGCATTTCCCATTCCTACCAATCTCGAAAGTCTTTGAGTACCAGCATATCCGGGTATTAATCCCAGATTAACTTCAGGTTGACCAAATTTGGCTTTATTACTAGCAATTCTGAAATCGCATGACATTGCCAATTCACAACCACCTCCCAAAGCAAATCCATTAACAGCTGCTATTACAGGAATTTTAAGAGATTCAAAACGATTGAAAACAGCCTGACCTTTAAATGAAAATTGTCTTCCTTCTTCCTGATTCATATTTGCCATTTCTGCAATATCGGCACCAGCTACAAATGATTTGCCTTCACCAGTAATAATAAGTACCCTCACTTCAGGCTTGTTTTCTAAAGATGTAATAAAGGCATCTAATTCTTCAAATACTTGCGAATTAAGGGCATTAAGTGCTTCGGGACGCGATATTGTTAGAACCGCAATACCTTCGCTAAACTCAATTTTTATTGTTTTAAATTCCATTCTTAGTTATTGTAATTATTTATCAACCAAATTATTTAGTAAATAATTAAAACAATAAAAAAGGAAAATAGTTGAATAAAACAGTAAGAAAATTAATTCAAAGAAAAAGAATTAATTTTTTGGATAATAAATAAGCGTGAGTTATTAATTTATCTAAATAAAAAAGAAACCTTTACAAAATATTTAAACTTCTTAATCAAAAAAAGTTGAAAAAGAAAAGAAATGTTTTTAAATGAAGGAATTATATGAGCATGAAATTACGTTTTTATGCTCTATTTTAATGGATATAAACTTTATAAATTAAACAATAAAGTCTTGCTTTTATCCTCCGAAATCGTCGAAGGCTATCATTTCTTTAGGAACTCCGTAGTCGTCAAGCATTTTCAGTACAGCATCATTCATCATAGGTGGGCCGCATAAATAGTATTCTATTTCTTCAGGATCAGGGTGATTCTTTAAATAGTTATCAAGAATTATCTGGTGTATAAAGCCTTCATAACCTGTCCAGTTATCTTCGGGCAATGGTTCTG
>CAZUCB010000221.1:0-2819 GCA_964618755.1 uncultured Bacteroides sp.
AATTCATAAAAGTAAATAACATACTATAACTTTAAGTTGTTTTTATAGAACAAAATAAAATTTAAAACGTTTAAATTATCTCTTACAAACGAATTAATATCAATCTGAATACAAATTAAAAAATATTATCTACTACTATTTATTATAAATGATTAAATAATTATAATAAAGTTTTCTAATTAAAAATATTCTTCTAAATTTGTAATTCAATTTGCTGACAAATTACGTGTTAGATTAATAAGCGATAAGCAACAAATCATATTATATGAGGCAACTAAAAATTACCAAATCTATAACCAACCGCGAAACTGCTTCGCTTGACAAATACTTACAAGATATTGGAAAAGAAGAGTTGATTTCTGCCGAAGAAGAAGTGCTTTTGGCACAACAAATAAGAGCTGGTGATCAAATAGCTTTGGAAAAGCTTACCAAAGCAAACTTGCGTTTTGTAGTTTCGGTTGCTAAACAATATCAAAATCAAGGTTTGAGTTTGCCTGATTTAATTAATGAAGGTAATTTAGGGCTGATTAAAGCTGCCAAAAGATTTGACGAAACTCGTGGTTTTAAGTTTATTTCTTATGCAGTTTGGTGGATACGCCAATCTATTTTACAAGCTTTGGCTGAGCAATCGCGTATTGTAAGATTACCATTAAATCAGGTAGGTTCGTTAAATAAGATAAAAAAAGAATCATCAAAACTTGAACAACGCTTAGAAAGAACACCTTCTATTCAAGAAATTGCTGATGCTCTTGATATACCCAGAGATAAAATAGCTGATGTTTTGAATATTACAACCCGCTACGTTTCAATGGATGCTCCACTCATTCAGGATGAAGATACAAATTTTATTGATGTTTTTGTTTCTGAAGACAATCCTGTGACCGATTCATTATTAATGCGAGAATCTTTGGCTAAAGAAATTGAACGTTCGTTGGCTACTTTAACTGATAAAGAACGGGATGTTGTTAATCTTTTTTATGGTATTGGTATGACCCATGGGCTTACATTGGATGAAATTGGTGCAAAATTTGATTTAACACGCGAAAGAGTTCGTCAAATAAAAGAAAAAGCAATTCGCAGACTCAAAAATACTTCTCGAAGCAAACTTTTAAGAGGCTATTTAGGCGAATAATTTTACTTTGAAATTTATTTTAAGGGATTACGAAATTTAATTTCAGTAATCCCTTTGTTTTTTTAATTTTGCAGTTGGAACTCAAATCAAATCAAATTTTAATCTTCGGCTTCTTTATTTGAAATAATCACAAAATGAATACTAAATATATTTTTGTAACAGGCGGCGTTACCTCATCTTTGGGGAAAGGAATTATTTCTGCTTCTTTGGCTAAATTATTAAAAGCAAGAGGCTATTCGGTAACTATTCAGAAATTGGATCCATACATTAATATTGATCCTGGTACACTGAATCCTTATGAACATGGGGAATGTTATGTAACCGAAGATGGTGCTGAAACTGATTTGGATTTGGGACATTATGAAAGGTTTACCAATGTTAGAACATCGAGAGCCAATAATATTACAACTGGTAGAATTTACCAATCGGTAATTGACAAAGAAAGACGTGGCGACTATTTAGGCGAAACAGTTCAGGTAATTCCTCATATTACCGACGAAATTAAACATCGCATAAAAATATTGGGCAGTAATGGTGATTATGATTTTGTAATTACCGAAATAGGTGGTACTGTCGGAGATATTGAATCTTTACCTTATATTGAAGCGGTTCGTCAGATGCGTTGGGAAAAAGGAAATAATTGTGTGGTAATTCATTTAACCTATATTCCTTACCTTGCTGCTGCCGGCGAATTAAAAACAAAACCAACTCAGCATTCGGTAAAAATGATGCTGGAACAAGGAGTACAGCCCGATATTATTGTGTGCCGTACCGAAAGACCTTTGAACGAGAGTATCCGTCATAAGATAGCTTTGTTTTGTAATGTGGAACCATCGGATGTAATAGAATCTATTGATGCTAAAACTATATACGAAGTTCCTGTATTGATGCGTGAGGAAAAATTGGATATTCAGGTGCTTACCAAAACCCAAATGCCTATTGAGGGTGAACCTGATTTAGAGAAATGGGAAGAGTTTCTTTTCAAACTTCAAAACCCGAATAGCGAAGTTAATATTGGTTTGGTTGGGAAATACGTTGAGTTGAAGGATGCTTATAAATCAATTATCGAATCATTTATTCATGCTGGTGCATCCTTGCAATGCAAGGTAAATCTTAAAATGATTCATTCGGAAAGTATAAATGATGAAACTGCTCAGGAAAAACTTAGCGGTTTAAACGGTATTCTTGTTGCCCCCGGCTTTGGCGAAAGAGGCATCGAAGGCAAAATTACCGCTATTAAATATGCCCGCGAAAACAAAATACCTTTCCTTGGTATATGCCTCGGCATGCAGTGTGCGGTAGTTGAATTTGCAAGAAATGTACTGGGATATGCCGATGCACATTCTACCGAAATGAATCCCACTACTACCCACCCTGTGATTGATATAATGAAAGACCAAAAAACAGTGTGTACCAAAGGTGGTACAATGCGTTTGGGTGCTTATCCATGCAAAATTAAAGAAGGCTCTAAAGCTTATGAAATTTACAAAATGATTGATATCAGCGAACGCCACCGTCATCGTTTTGAGTTTAACAATAAATACCTGGAAGCTTACCAGGCAGCAGGTATGATGGCTGTGGGTATCAATACCAAAGATAATCTGGTAGAAATGGTTGAACTAAAAGACCACCCATGGTTTATAGGTGTGCAGTTTCACCCCGAATACAGCAGTACCGTTGCCAACCC
>CAZUCB010000222.1:0-2791 GCA_964618755.1 uncultured Bacteroides sp.
TGAATATTTATAGAATTGTTTGCATATGTTGTAACATTTGAATTTGGATATGAAACGCTTATTATCGGTGTTGGATTTCCGATAGTAAAATTGAAATTGCTTACATCATATTTGCAGGAATTAGAATAATCCTGAACTTTTATCAATGCATTTGGAGTTGGTGAATTGGGGACTGACCAGTTTAATATTTTGCTGTATGTATTAGAATTTATTGTAGTCCATGTGCTTCCGTTATTCAATGAATAATAAACTGAGAAATTGGAAACAGAAGGAGCTGCAACCCATTCTATGCTTTTGGTAGTTCCGGCTTCCCAAAGTTCTCCTCCATTTGGCGAAGTTATAATAATATCATTATTCTGATTCATGTTGAAATTTACATCACTCGAATCTTTCAGATTTGCATTGTTGTAATCTTGTACTTTAAACAAACATGCTGATGATGTAAGGTTTGGAATCGGATTCCATGAATAAGAATTACTACTTGAACTTGCAATGAAATTCCAAGTGTTTCCATTGTTTATAGAATAATACAAACCAAAACTTCCTGATGTTCCACCTGATATCCAGCTTACAGTTTGGGTAGTACATCCTTGCCAGTTTTCATAGCCATTTGGTGATATAACACTTATAAAAGGAGGTGCAATTGTAAAAACGGCATTGCTTTGATCAAAAGTATTGGGATTGGAAAGATCGGTAACTTTTACCAGACAATTAACGGAATAGTTTGTAGGAACAGTCCAGCTGTAAGAACCTGTATTGGAAGTAGATGTTGTAATTGGTATCCAATTGTTACCATTATCTGTTGTATATTCTATTTTAACTACATTTGAATTAACATATGAACTTGACCAACTTATGGTATAGCTGTTGTTTGCATACAAAGTATTGCCTCCGTTTGGCGAATTTACTGTAATATTGGGTGTTGGTGGAGTAATGGTAAATAAAGCATTACTGATATCAACCATACAACTTGTATTTGAATAATCCTGAATTCGAACCAAACATTGAGCCGAAGGAATATTGGGAACACTCCAATTATAAGTTTGGTTTGAAATGTATTGATTGCTAACAATATTGGTCCATGTGGATCCTGCATTGGTTGAATAGGCAATATTGTAATAATTGCTGGTACCGTTTGCAAGCCAATTGATATTTTTAGAACTGCCAGCTTGCCAACTTTCACCACCATTTGGAACAAGCAGAAGCAAAGGTGCTGTTATTGAAAAAGTATTATCGCTCAAATCGAAAGTTGAAGGTGTGTTAGAATCAACAATTCTGATTTTACAACTGGTTGAATTGATGTTTGGTACTGTCCATGTGTATGTGCCGTTTGTTATATACAAACTACTGGCAACAGATATCCAGCTTGCACCTCCATCAGTACTGTAATCGATGTTGTAATTATTGGAAGTTGCTGAAGCAGTCCATGTAATTGATTTTTGAGTACATCCTGCCCATACTTCGCCTCCATTGGGAGAAGTAATTGTTATACTTCCTGCTTTAACTGATAATATAGCTATGGAAAAAGCAAACATTAATAGAATAAATTTTCTCATCATTGTAATAATTTTAATATTTTAAAAAAATAGTTGACCGTTATTATCAATCAATTATCTATGATAATCTTGTCCAAAATAAATAACTAAATTCAGGGCATGAAATTACAAAAAAATATCAATTTAAGGGAGGTAATTAACAGGATTTTCTTATTACAATATCAAATGCAAAAAACCAATAGAAATTATTGACAATAAGTATAATATTTCATTATTTATAAATAGTAAAAAGTTATCAATCTATAATGCAAGAAACTGAATACATGCATTATATATTAGGTATTTAGCAATTAGAATTTAGACAATATTACGCCTTTATCATTCATAACCTGAGTTCGGGGTAAGAGCTATAAACTAAAAATTATTGAAGTACCACCTTTTCAACTTTTGTAAATTTATTATTTTTAATTTTAATAAAGTAAAGTCCTTTTGGATAGGTATTAAGATTTATTTCTTTAATTAAACGATTGTTACAGTTGTAAATAAAATCAGAATAAATAGTTTTACCTTGCAAATTTAAAAGTTGCAATTCAGATTTTTCACTCAAGAAATCTATTTCTATCGAAATAATTCCTCTAGTAGGATTTGGATAAATCCTATAAACGAATGAATTATAGATTTCGTTAACACCTACAGCTGAGACATAAATAGGATAAATAGCAGATGACAAACCATCACCGCAGGCATTATGTCCCTTAACTGTTAAGTTTCCTGATGTTGCGTTGTTAGCAAAGTTGATTATCACACTATCAATAGTAGTTGTAGAAGATGGCATAAAAGTAACACCTGTACCTGAATAACTCCATATATATGTAGTTGCATTGTTAATAGGTTGAACAGTATATAAAACATTATTTTCACTTATACTAACACTATCATTATTTAATGATGTAATTAGACCAGCGATATCTGGTAAAGGATTTAATGTAATTGTTAAAAGCGAAGAGTCTCCTATTCCACATAAATTACTTCCTTTTACAATAAGATCTCCAGACAAGGCTGTTGTTGAAAAATCTATTGTTATACTATTGCTTGTACTTATGCCATTTGCACCAGTTGGCAATGTCCATAAATAAGAAGTTGCACTAGAAATAATTGGAATCGTATATGTTACAGATGTTTCCCCTTGACAAACCGATGCTAATCCAGATATGATTCCAGCTATTGCTGGTAAAGGATCTACTGTAACAGTTATTGTAGCGGGATTTCCAACACAACTTCCTGTTGTTGAAGTT
>CAZUCB010000223.1:0-2767 GCA_964618755.1 uncultured Bacteroides sp.
ACTTTTTATCAAGAAAAAGTAAAGAATAAAGTTTTAATATACTGATATTTGTAGCTTTTTATCTCTTTAGTAAATTACGGACATTCATATAAAATAAAAATAAAATTGATTAGTTAGCATTTATTTAATTAATTGAGAAAAAGAGGATATGTATATTAATCGTTTACACATTTTATTGGACATTCTCATAGTTAACAGTTCCAAATCAATAGTCAATGGGGGGAAATCAATTGTTAAGTGTTCCAAGTCATAATTGGGAGTGTAAAAAATAGTATCTATTACTTCTTGCAAAGTCCTATCAATTCCTCCATATCTCCATTAAATATATTAAAATCAACATCTCCTTTTATACCATTCACTTTGCCTCTGTCGTTGTGTTGCCAGAAATACCAGATTTGGTTTAAACGTACTTTTTCTTCGTAATAATGAGCTATCCATAATGGATAATCACTTAAGCCTTCATCAGCAAGATAATTATTGTAAAAGTCGATATTTGTGTAAATAATAGGCTTTATATGATATGCTTTTTCGATAATTTTTAGCCAGTTTTTAATGCCTTTTACAGTATTGTCAATATGATAACCTGATGCTAATGTTTCTATATCTAGCACAGGAGGCAAATCACCTTTTTCAAGTTTTACATTGCTAATAAAGTTTTCGGCTTGTAATTTTGAACTTATTTGCGGACGATAAAAATGATAAGCACCTCTTATCAATTGATTTTTTTTTGCATTTTCCCAATTAATACTAAAATAACGGTCAATTCTGCACTCTCCTTCGGTAGCTTTTATAAAAGCAAATGAAATTTTTATGCTATCAACTTTCATTTTTTTTACTTCTTTCCAGTTTATTCGCTCTTGATAACGAGATACATCAATACCGTGAACAGCGTATTTTCCGGGAATGGGAATTCCAAAATGCTTTAAATTTTTGCTTTGATTAGCATTGTTACTATAAATATGATTTTCGACATAGTAAAACAAGCGAATTGCAATACGAGTAATTGGGATATGATAAAAGAAAAAGAGAATAATAAGTATAAGTCCAATGATTAGTATGGAGATGGTTTTTTTATTTGTTTTTCTTTTCTTTTTTTTCATTCGGGAAGTTCAATTAAGTAATAAGAATCAATAATTGTTACATTTAATATAACAACATTATATTTTCTAATTTATTTTTTGGAACGCGGATAACACAGATCCCTATGGGAAACACTGATAAAGACAGATTTTTATTATACATTAAATAATCAAACTATTGTAAAATTCGTGAAAATCTGCGTTTACTGAACGTATCCGTATCATCTGCGTTCTAATGTTTTAAAGCACAATATTCGTGATTAATAATATGTCAATATTTTTAGTTACTACTCAGAGAAAGCATTTTATATTAGTATATAGCAAAAAAAAAGAGTTCTATTTGAACTCCCTTTTTACAAAGATTTTTAAGGTTTATTCGCTTAAGGTGTAAATAATTCCAATATTGAAACCTATATGAGAAGCATCAGAAAAAGTAATGTTGTAAGTAACACTTGCTCCATATTGAAGTCCATCACCTAACCAAAAACCAACAGTAGGTGATACCCCAAACTTTTTAGAATTACTTGAAATGTCTTGTTGTAGTTTTTCAGCTACTAAAGTAACACCACCTGCAGTTTTGGCAGGTGCATAAGGTGATGTATAAGTATTATAAACTATATAAACACCTGCGCCAGCACCTACGTAAGGTCTGAAACCATCGGTGTTTAAAAAATATTTAAAATCAGCAAAAACTGGGATAATACGTGTTGAAGGATTGTTATTGGCAGGAAAATCAGTTCCTTTAAAGGCATAAAATCCCATGTTGAAACCAAGCTCCATTTTTTCGTTTAATGAATATGCAGCTGAAGCATAGCCTCCAAAACCCATGTTATAACCTTGTGCAAAACTACCAACTGGGATTGCAACTCCGAGTTTAGCACCAACATTAATTTGTGCTTTAGTAGCAGAAGTAAAGCCAACAATAAGCAAAACAACAACTGCAATTGATATTATTTTTTTCATAATTCCCTAATTTTAATTAAAATAATTCGCGGTACAATAATACTACTTTTTTTGCAAATTACTCAAAATTTCTCCAAAAAAGATTTACAAAAGTATTTAAAAAAAATGAAATAAAAAAAGGAGTTCAAATTTGAACTCCTTTTTTTATAAAAATTAAAGAGGATTATTTTCCTAAAGGATAAATAAACCCAACATTAATACCTAAATGATTAAAATCTGATAATAGGTTATACTCTAAGCTAGCTCCGTATTTGAAACCATCGCCCATCCAGAAACCAACTTTTGGTGCAAACCCAAATTTGCTTTCAGAAGCAGAAACATCCATACCAGGTATTGTAATAGATCCAACAGTAATAGATGGAGTTGTAGTTTTTGCAGTTTCCAAATACATTCCTAAACCAGCACCAACATAAGGCATAAAACCTTCTGTTTGGAAGAAATATTTATAGTCAACAATAATAGGAATAACACTAAATGTGGATGAATAACCTGCAGGAAGATCTTTTCCACTAAAAGTATAATAGCCAATGTTTAAACCAACAGCCATGTTTTCATTTAATGCGTATTCTCCAATAGCAGAGCCACCGAATCCTAAACCATAAACATCACCAAATGTACCCATTGGTAAAGCGATACCTGCTTTAGCACCAATACTAATTTGTGCATTTGAAGTAGAAGTAAATCCAGCTATTAATACAATAGCCAATACAATTGTCATTAATTTT
>CAZUCB010000224.1:0-2767 GCA_964618755.1 uncultured Bacteroides sp.
AAACCACCTTATTACAGAATGAAACTTATAAAAAAGGAAAACTCTGAAAATGAAATAAGTCTTGATTATTTACTGGAAAATTACCAGAAAATAATTGGTTTTAAAGTTTTTAGAAGTAATTACCTTCAAAATGATTTCAGAGAAATCTTTCCCGAAATAGGATATATAAATTCCAATGATGGCAAGCATCTGATGATTCATGATAAGAGTGTTACCGATAAGGCTCAGTACAGCTATGTAATTATTCCTTTTGACTATTTTGGAAATGAAGGTATTCCTTCTGAAGTTGTGGATGTTTATCATGCCACAAAATACAGTCTTACAGCAAACATCAGCAATCTGGATGCTCAAAGCTCCGATAATGAAGATGCAATAAAATTAAGCTGGAATTTAATTGATAAATATGATGTTATCTCTATAGATATTTATCGTGGAAGTATTTATGACGGATATTATGCAAAAGTAGGCAGTGCATTACCCAATGAATCTTTTTATCTTGACAAATCAGTTGTTGCAATGAAAACCTATTATTATTCATTGGTTATCAACACTTCTTATGGTAGAACTTATCCTTCGATGAGAGTTAGTGGAATGCTGAATGCAAACAAAGCTAATTTTTTTCCTCCTAAAAACCTGATGGTTGAAAAACTTAATGGTGTTGCTAAATTAAGATGGGAAAATAGTGGAAGAGATACTAAAGGTTATTATGTTTACCGCTCCTTTAATTACACGGATAATCCAAAGCAAATTTCTACTTTTATTCCCAATTCCAGAGATAGTATGATTACCTATACAGATAGCCTGAAAAATATTACAGAAGCAGCAGTTATTATGTATGCAGTAACGGACGAAAATTTATCATACAACCAAAGTCCGCTTTCAGAGAAAGTTGCCATAGAAGGAATAGCTAAGAAACTTCCTGTAGCTTATCCATTGGAAACTAAGTTAATTGATGAGAAAGTTCTGCTTTTATGGAAAGATTATTTTGCAGATTATCCTGCTTTAATCGGTTTTAATATTTATAGAAAAACCTTAAATGATGATAATAAATTGGTTGAAGATTGGAAGAAAATTTCTTTTACCAATTACGGAATTAATAGTTTTAGAGATAATACCATAAATGAAGGAATGCGTTATTTATACGCTATTGAAGCTGTTGGAATTTATGAAAATGAAACAGGAACCAAAAGTCCTGAAATTGATATTTTTATTCCTGAAATTTTACCGATTTCTCCTCCTAATGTTAAGGCAATGGCTTTAAATTCTGAAATACTGATTGAGTGGGATCTGATTTTAGACAAAACCTTAAATAAAATAATAATTTACAGAGCTGAACCAGAAAAAGAGATTGTATTATTAAAAGAAATTAGCCCTGAAACCATAAGTTATTCTGATAAGACTGTTCAAGCTAAGACAACATATTTCTATACAATAATAACAGAAAATAAAAGTGGGAAGAAATGCAAATATCCAGCTTCAATTGGAATAAGATCAAAGGAATAACGATACCAAATAAAAAGGGAAATATTCGATTCTATTTGTTTTTATCTGAATCAACATCCGAAAATCTTAAGACACCGAAGATTTATCAATAATATTTTGAAATTCTTGCTTGTAATTACTCCCAATAGGTAGTTTTTCATCTTTTATTTCTACCATATTTCCCTCAATTGATTTTATTTTTGAAATGGAAACAATAAACGATTTATGAATTCTAGTGAAACTTGAAGATGGCAATAAAGCTTCAATTTTTTTCATAGATTGATAGGTAATTATTACTTTATCGTTTGTATGAATTTTTACATAATCACCCAAAGCTTCAATATAAAATACATCAGAAATATTGACTTTAAAAGTTTTTTTGTTTGATTTTACAAAGATAAAGTTTTCCTCATTACTATGTGATGTAACAATTTCGTGAACAACAGTTTCTTTCATGCTTTCTTTTATTCTTTCCTGAACTTTTTGTATTGCTTTCAAAAAACGTTCAAAAGAGAACGGTTTTTTCAAATAATCAATTACATCCAATTCGTAGCTTTCCAATGCATATTCAGAATATGCTGTTGTAATAATTGTTAAAGGAGGATTTTTCAATGTTTTCAAAAAATTAATACCACTCAACTTAGGCATATTAATATCAAGAAAGATAAGATCAATTTCCTTGTCATTTAAAGCTTGCATAGCTTCAAAGGCATTTGCACATTTAGCTATAACTTCTATGGTAGGAGTATCTTCGGCGTATTTTTCAATGATACGTTGTGCAAGAGGTTCATCATCAACTATCATGCATCTTATTTTATGGCTCATGTTTCAATTATTAGTTCAACTCTGAAAATATTTTGTTTGTCGGTAATTTCTAATGAATATTTTTCTGGATAAAGCAAAGATAATCTTTTTTTAACGTTTTCAATTCCAATACCCGAATACTTTTTGTCAACAGAATGTTCTTTATTATCTTTCGTATTTTCTATGGTAAATTTAATAACACCTTGTTTTTCTAAGTCAAATATAATTCTGATAGAAGAATCGTTTAATTGTTTATTTACTCCATGTTTAAAAGCATTTTCAATAAATGGAATAAATAGTAAAGGTGTAATTTGTTGCAAACTCGTATTTCCTTTCACTTTTACTTCAATATTTGCTTTTTCACCAATTCTTATCTTTTCGAGTTCCAGATAATTTTTTATAAATCCTATCTCTTTATCAATCAATACATAATTATCACGACATTCATACAACATATAACGCATTAAATCAGAAAGATGCA
>CAZUCB010000225.1:0-2737 GCA_964618755.1 uncultured Bacteroides sp.
TGCTTTCGTACAGGTCGCTGGCGGGCAGCGTCTTTAATTGAAGAATGATGGATTTAGCCTCATTTACCGTGAGTTGCTGGCTCTTGTATTTGGCAAGTAAATAGCTGAGCAAATCGTCTTCTATCAATACTTCATCTGCCGGTCGTGCAATGTTAAGGCCTAGCTGATGGGGAAAACCTTCCTGCCCCAACAGCTCAATAAAAGCCTTTTCTAACTTGTCTTCGGTAAACTTCATTTATCCTTAACCATTTTCTTTATGTCTTCTTCAATCTCTTTTAGACTTTGCTCTTTTTCAATAGCTTTTTGAGTTGATATGAATTTTTCAAATTCCTCTCCCGATTTCTCCAATGCCATTTCGTGGCTTATTTTTCCGGCATGGGTCAACAGTTCTCTGCCGTTTAGATGTAAAATAACATCCAGTCGCTGTATCCAGTCTGCCATATACATTGGAGTCCGTTGCTGCGCCATGGTTTCGGCAAATGCCAGATATTGTTCAACGAGTAAACCGAGCAGTTTCATTTCGTCTTCGTTTAGATAATTCTTGGCGATGCTTACATCGGTTTTTTTTATGGACAAGGAACTCTTTTTATCGAATGATTGCATTCCCAGCAACGGTAAACCGGCATCAACCCGCCTGTACACCAGTTCTGCCGCAGTTTGCTGGCTGATAGCCCACAGAAGTTTGTTTTGCACCACCTTGAAAAATTCCAGAGTTCTCTCGTCTTTGGGATCGTAATCGATGCTGGTCGTATAGATGTCTTTAATTTTCTGGTAGAAAAACCGCTCGGAAATCCGTATTTCCCGAATGCGTTCCTGCAATTCGTTGAAATAATTCATGGATTTGCCGGATTTAAAACGGTCGTCGTTGAGCGCAAAACCCTTTATGATATATTCCTTGAGCCTTTGCGTTGCCCAGATTCTGAATTGTGTGCCTTGCGGTGATTTTACACGGTAACCAACCGAAATAATGACGTCAAGATTGTAGTGGTCAATCTCTCGTTCTACATTCCTGCCGCCTTCCTGGCGAACTTGTCGGTATTTCCGACAAGTTCGGTTTTGTTCCAATTCACCTTCTTCGTAAACATTTGATATGTGCTCGGTTATGGTGCTTCTGCCTTTGCCAAACAGCATAGCCATTTGTTCCTGCGTAAGCCAAACCGTTTCATCTTCCAGGCGGACATCAATTTTTATGTTGCCGTCGGGGTTTTGGTAGAGAATGATTTCGCTGTTGTTCATAGAGTTAATCCTTTACCGTGGCAAGCTTGGAAAGAAGTAAGTCTTTAAGTTCTGAAAGCCTTTGATTTTCCTTATTTTTCAAGTGGATTAAACTAAATAATATACTTGCATAATTATCAAATATTTTTGTAATAATACCGTCAGCAATAATTGTTTGAATTTCATAAAGCATATCATATGATACAAATGGCTGAGAACTTCCTCTTGTTTGTGACATCAAATCTTTTGATAGTAATGACAAATAAGAAAACCATTTATGGCCAATATTTAAAGCAATACACATTACTCCATTATAAGTAACAAAGTGTTTTCCAAATGCAAATACAATAGAGCCGCAATTTGCACCAATATGTCCAATTACTGGTGAATCCTCATTATTAAAATCATTATAGCCGCCAATTATTCCATTACTCCCATATACTGGATATTCTCCACCATTGTCAGGATTAATATTGCCCGTGCCATATTGAAATTTATATAAATTTTCAAGAGTACCAATTCGCCATCCCCTCGGAATCTTCCCCAACTCGCTTTCCATCATCTCCCCGCTATTGCTTTTATAGGGCTTCCCATTTTCATCAGGCTTGCCCTGAGCGCCTGCACTGAGTTTAGTCGAAGTGAAGTCGAAGGGGAATTCAAAATCCACAAACCATTGCTTGTAAATAGCCTGTGCGGTTTCTTCCAGTTTTTGTATAAGGTGCTGGTTAAGGGCTATGCGGTCTTGGATGACATTGTATTCTTTTACTATTTCTTTTTGTTTCGTGATGGAGGGGATGGGCAAAAGAGTGTTGCACATATCTTCCCATCCAAATATTTCCCTTGCGCTTCCATGGCTCATAAACCGTGCATACCGGTCAAATTCAGGTCTGCGAAACCACATCATCAAATATTCCGGTGAAAGTTCATTAGTGTCTTTTACTTCAAATGGTGTGTATGCCTGCGAAATAATTGCTTCGTTGTAATCTTCCAAAAGAGCAATAGAAATTTTATCGCCGTTTCTTGAGGTTACAGGCCCATAAGCAAATTGGTTTCTCTTTATAATTTTATAAGTTGACATATCCGTTCCAATAGTATTAGCAATGGAAGGGATGAACTTCTTTTGAATACTGACACCTAATAGCAAGTCCACTGTTAAATTAGTGTCACGGGTATTAACTTCCTGTATGTAATTGCCCAAAGGCCTATAATTCTGTCTACTCATCTTTTACCTGCCAATGTCCTGTCTTGTCAGAACCTATTCGTGAAACAAGCCCATCTTCCTGCAATTTCTTGATAATCCGAGTTATTGTTCTGCGCGATTTGTTTAATTTTAACGCAAGCTCATCAATCGTAATTCTCTGATTCGCTTTAATTAATTTTACAGTGCCATTTACAGTGCCATTTACAGTGCCGTTACTTTCTTTCTTCAATGGTTCTCCTTGCCTTTTTTTCAGTGTCGTAAGAATCTCTTCAAGCATAAATTCAATAAATGGGCGACAATCCGTTGCTTTTGTACTTTGGC
>CAZUCB010000226.1:0-2730 GCA_964618755.1 uncultured Bacteroides sp.
AGAAGAAACAACAACAATGGTTCTTATTCCGCAAATTAAGCCTCATATATCAATTCCATTAATTGCAGCCGGAGGTATAGGCACAGGAAGAGGAATGCTTGCAGTTATGGCTTTAGGTGCAGATGGTGTGCAGATTGGAAGTCGATTTGCTGCAACAATTGAATCGTCTGCCCATGAGAATTTTAAAAAACGGATACTCGAAACTGGAGATGGTGGTACTTTGCTTTCAATGAAGAAATTAATGCCTGTCCGTTTAATTAAAAATAAGTTTTTTAATGATATTGAAAGTCTTGAAAATTCAGGTGCTACTTCCGAACAAATTGCCGTATTATTGGGCAAAGGACGTTCAAAACGTGGTATGTTTGAGGGCGAACTTGATGAAGGTGAACTTGAAATCGGGCAAATTGCTTCAATTATTGATGAAATAAAACCAGCTGCAAAAGTTGTAGAAGAAATTATAAATGACTTCAATTTAGCTAAAAATGAACTAATTAAATTTGATTTCTGATGCAAATAGAAGTTAAAGAACATATCATTAATTATAAATTTTTGAATCAGCAATTACTTGATTCCGAAAAACCTGTATTGATTTTTCTGCATGAAGGATTAGGTAGTATTTCGCAATTCAAATATTTTCCACAACTAATTTCTGATATGACTAATTTGCCTGCAATTATTTATGATAGAATTGGTTATGGATTATCATCTGAACGTAAGCTTGAACTAAATGCGGCTTATCTACACGATGAAGCATTAATTTATTTACCTGAATTACTAATTAATCTGAATATTAATAATAAAGTAATTTTAATTGGTCATAGTGATGGTGCTACAATTTCGCTGCTTTTTGCTTCATTTTTTCCTGAAAAAGTAATTGGAGTTGTTTCTGAAGCCGCTCATGTTATTGTGGAAGATATTACGGTTAATGGCATTAAAAATCTCAAGGATAAATTCTATAAAAATCCTGCTTTAATGAAGGGTTTAAAAAAATATCATGGGGCGAAAACAGAAGAATTGTTTACGCAATGGACTGATTTATGGCTAACTAAAGATATTAAAGAATGGAATATTGAAAAGGAATTAAAAAATATCACATCTCCGGTTTTGGTAATTCAAGGTGAAAATGATGAATTTGGAAGTTATTCTCAACTCGAATGTATTAAAAATCATGTAAATGCAAATGTTGAATTATCTTATTTTGCTGAATGCGGGCATGTCCCTCATTTCGAAAAGGAAAATGAAGTAAAAATTCTTATTCAAGGTTTTATTGAGAAAATATGTAATTAAAATATTTAAATAAAACCTAACAGTTTATTAAAACCTGTTAGGTTTATATAAATTATAAGAAAACAAACAATTAAAATAACAATAAACAATTAAAATTATGGATTTTAAATTAACAGAAGAACAATTAATGATTCAGCAAGCTGCAAAAGATTTTGCTGAAAGGGAATTATTAGTTGATATAATCGAAAGAGATGATAATGCAGTACAATCATTATCACATATTAAAAAACTTGCAGAATTAGGTTTTTTAGGTATGATGACCGACCCAAAATATGACGGTGGCGGGATGGATACGATTTCTTATGTGTTGGCAATGGAAGAAATTTCGAAAGTTGATGCTTCAATTAGTGTATTGATGTCAGTTTGCAATTCATTAGTTAACTGGGGATTGGAAAATTTTGGAAACGAATTTCAAAAAGAAAAATATTTAAAACCTTTGGCAAGAGGAGAAAAGATAGGTGCATTTCTGCTTTCAGAACCCGAAGCTGGTTCTGATGCAACATCTCAGCGTACAACAGCAGAAGATAAAGGTGATTACTACTTGTTGAACGGAACAAAGAACTGGATAACCAATGCACATTTGGCATCAACTTATCTGGTAATTGCTCAAACTTATCCTGACAAAAAACATAAAGGCATCAACGCTTTTATTGTTGAAAAAGATTCACCGGGAATAACATTGGGACCACACGAAAATAAAATGGGAATGCGTGCATCCGATACACATTCTGTGATGTTTAATGATGTAAAAGTACCAAAAGAAAACAGGATTGGTGAAGATGGTTTTGGTTTTAGTTTTGCTATGAAAACCCTTGATGGTGGTAGAATTGGTATTGCTTCACAAGCTTTGGGAATAGCTTCAGGAGCTTTTGAACGTGCTTTGAAATATTCAAGAGAACGCAAAGCTTTTGGTACAGAAATATTTAACCATCAGTCGGTTGCATTTAAACTTTCTGATATGGCTGTTAAAATTGAAAATGCCCGTAATCTTTGTCTGAAAGCTGCGTGGTTAAAAGATCAGCATTTGCCTTATGGCACAGCCAGTGCAATGGCAAAACAATATTGTGCCGATATTGCCATGGAAGTTACTACTGAAGCAGTTCAGATTCATGGAGGTTATGGTTATGTAAAAGAATATCATGTTGAAAGACTGATGCGTGAAGCCAAGCTTACTCAGATTTATGAAGGAACTTCTGAAGTTCAGAAAATAATTATTTCAAGAAGCTTGCTTAAATAAAAGTAAGAAGACGGGAGACAGAAGACGGAAGTCTGATGAACGTTGATTTTTGAATTAAAAAATTGATAAATATCTAATAATGAAAAAAATGAAGTTAGAATTCCGAATTAATACTTCCGTCTTCGGTCTTCTTACTTCCGACTAAAAAATTAAACATGAAAATATTAGTATGTATAAATAATGTACCCGATACAACAACAAAAATT
>CAZUCB010000227.1:0-2724 GCA_964618755.1 uncultured Bacteroides sp.
AAAATATAATTACATTGCCAAATGGCAGATCTGGTATACTTTCTGTTTCTACTGACATTACTGAACGCAAACAGATAGAAGAAGAGCTAAGAGAAAGTGAAGAATGGAATAAAATAATTTTACAAACGATATTATCAGGAGTTGTAATAATAGATGCTGATACTTGCAAGATTGTGGAAGCAAATGATATGGCACTTAAACATATTGGTTTATCTGAAGAAGAAGTTATTGGAGCATCTTGTCATAAGTTTATTTGTCCAGCCGAAGAAAATAACTGCCCCATAATTGATCATGGAAAGATAGTTGATTTATCCGAAAAAATACTATTGACGGCTGACAGAACCCCAAAAGATATTATCAAGTCTGTTGTTCCATTAAAATTTCGTGGTCGTAAGTTTTTAATAGAGAGTTTTGTAGATATCACAGAACTAAAGAAAGCTCAAGAAGAAATTAAACTAAAAAATGAGGAACTTTTAAAAATAAACAATGAAAAAGATAAATTTTTCTCAATTATTGCTCACGACTTACGCAGTCCTTTCAATAGTTTTTTGGGACTTACACAAGTAATGGCAGAAGAACTCCCAAGTTTGACAAAAGATGAGATTCAAAAATTTGTATTAAGCATGAGAAAATCAGCTACAAATCTTTTTCGTTTGCTTGAAAATTTGTTGGAATGGTCGCGAATACAACAAGGTTTAATTCCTTTAAATCAAGACAATATTCAAATATTGCCAATTGTAATTGAAAGTATTGAAATGATTATAGCATCTGCTAAAAGTAAAGAAATTTTAATTTCTTTTGATATCCCGAATGACTTAGAAGTATATGCAGATGATAATATTTTTCAAACTATAATTAGGAATCTTGTTTCCAATGCTATAAAATTTACACCTAAAGGTGGGCAAGTAATCATTTCAGCTAAATCACTTTTCAACAATTCGGTGGAAATTTCGGTAAAAGATACAGGGATTGGTATTGATAATATTATGATTGATAATCTTTTTCGTCTTGATGTTAATACAAGTCGAAAAGGAACAGAAGGTGAAACCAGCACAGGTTTGGGTTTAATAATTTGTAAAGATTTTATTGAAAAACTCAAGGGAACACTTAGAGTTGAAAGTGAAAAAGGGAAAGGCTCAACATTTTATGTCACTTTGCCTAACAAACCCAAAATAGAAGAAAAAATAAATTCTAAAGAAAATGAAGCGATAGAAGAGTTTGGGAAAAAACTTAATAATCTCAAAATTTTAATTGCTGAAGATGATGAAATATCAGTAATGATTATTAATATGATACTTAAAAGATTCTCAATAAATGTTTTAGTTGCAAAAAATGGAATTGAAGCTGTTGAAATATGTCGTAACAATACAGATATTGATTTAGTCCTAATGGATATTCAAATGCCTAAAATGGATGGTTATGAGGCAACAAAACAAATACGAAAATTTAATACGGATATAATAATAATAGCTCAAACCGCTCATGCTTTTCCAAATGATAATGAACAAGCTTTTAAATCGGGATGCAACGACTATTTAATAAAACCAATTAAAGATGAAGAATTACTACAAAAAATAATTAAATTATTAAAAACCAATTAAAATAATTTAAAAAATAAACAAATGAAAGAGTCAATTATAATTGGATTATTGCAAAATGTAGCTATATTGCTTTCTTTTGCAATGCTTTATGAAAATATGTGGTTAAAAAATGAAGATTCAAAAAATCTTTGGTCTAAAATAATTACAGGAATAATTTTAGGTAGTATTGGTGTTATATTAATGTACTCACCTTGGACTTTTGTTCCTGGAATTGCTTTTGATACGCGTTCTGTAATGCTATCCGTTTCTGGTTTGTTTTTTGGACCATTACCAACAATAATTGCAATGTTGATAACAGCTGCTGTGAGAATTTTTATTGGAGGAGATGGTATTTGGATGGGTTTGGCTGTTATTGTGAGTTCTGGAACAATAGGATTAATATGGCGTAGATTTCGTCCAAACTGGAGAATAAATAATTCTTATCTTGAATTGTTGGCTTTAGGATTAATTGTTCATATAGTTATGTCGGCATGTACGATATTATTACCTGCCGAAAGAGTTTTTCATACCTTTCAAACAATTGCTATTCCGCTATTAGTTATTTATTCTCCTGCAACAATGTTACTAGGATTATTGATGTTAAAACAATCGAAAAATAGAGAAAATAGATTAATGCAAGTCAAATTATTTGAATCAGAACGAAGACTTAACCAAATATTTGAGAGTGGTAATATTATTTCTCTTATGCTTAATAAAGAAGGAAATATTACATTTTGCAATAATTATTTTTTATTCATAACGGGGTATTCTTATGATGAAGTAGTTGGAAAAAATTGGTTCGACTTGTTTATACCAGCTGATGCTAAAGAAAAATTGCTTCAGATATTTTTCAATAGCCTTCGTAATGATAATGTTATTAAAAATAATGATAGTCAAATTCTTGCAAAAAATGGTGAACTATTGTTTGTTTCGTGGTATAATATATCTTTACAATCAGATCGTGATGAAGTTTTAGGAACTGCAAGCATTGGTGTAAATATTACAGAAAGTAAAAACTATGAACATAAGTTAGAAGAGAATAATGCTAAAATTGAATTTCAAAATATTGAATACAAAAAGTTAAATGAAGAACTAATAAAAGCAAAAGAGCGTGCTGAAGAAGCAGAACAACTTAAAACGGCTT
>CAZUCB010000228.1:0-2717 GCA_964618755.1 uncultured Bacteroides sp.
TAATCAGAGCTGCTCAAAATTATATTCAACAAAAAAACATTAACGAAGAATGCCGCTTTGATGTTATTTCAATCATTGCCAAAAACGGGAAAAATATTATCCATCATATCGAAGATGCTTTTTATCCGAGAATAAGTTATTGAAAAATTGTATGTTTGTAAAAAAAAATAATGAATAAATTTTACTACTTCTTATTATTAACAACGGCATTGGTACTTTTTGTTAGTTGTGAATCGAATACTAAAAAAATCCCCACTAAAGGAAAATTTACAGAAGAAATTAAAAACGAAGATGGTTCTTTTACTCAACGAAAATATTCTGATGGAGTTCTTAAAATGGAGTATCGAATTAATAAAGATAACAAAAAAGACGGTCAGGAATTAGTTTATTATCCTAGTGGAAAATTACACAGTAAATTTATGTTCAAAGATGGCAAACAAGAAGGTGAATCAGTTTGGTATTATGAAAGTGGGAAGCCTTATGACGTTAAAAATTACGTTGATAATGAGATACAAGGTATTAGAAAAACATTTTATGACGACGGGAAAATAAAATCAGAACAAAATTTCATAGCAAGCCAACCTCAACCCGGATTAAAAGAATATGCGAATAATGGCAAACTATTAAAACAACCTGAATTAATAATAACTACTAAAAATAGAGTTGCTTACGAAAATAAATACATCATTTATGGTAGTTTTTCTTCTAAAATAGGGACAGCCAGATATTACCAATATTTTAAAAATAAAGGGAATAATTCTATCGAATTGTTTAAAAAAGACAATGTGGGGTTTTTAGAATTATATGTAAATCCTGGTGAATTTTTGATGGAAGATATTACAATCAGAGCTGAAACAAAAACGAGTTTTCGTAATCAATTAGTAGTAGAAAAAACTATTCGAGTTGCTGTTGAAAATCGTTAATCTACAAAGCTTTTAAACGACGGTTTAATTCATAATTGTCTGGCAAAATCTTCAATCCCCGCTCTATGTATTCTTTTGCTTTTTTATTATTGTACCGTTTATAATAATAAAATGAGCCATTTACATATACATTCTGAATATCATGATTGAGCATATAAGCATGTTCCTTTGTTGATAGCTTTTCAAATTGTTCTAAATATTTATCTCCTTCTGACATGTTCCCTTTTGAAAATTCATTGTCTGCTAATTCAATCCAATAAGCTAATCGAAAAATTCCAAATGATGAATTTTCAACTAATTCGGGCTTTATTATAATATAAGACTCAATTTTATCATATATAGCCTTGAGATCAGATTTATTTTTACTATAATTATAATGATTAAATCTATTTGAGAATATTTCTATTAGGAGTCGTTCTGTTTCTTTATTATTTGGACTAATTTTAAATGCTTTTTCAATATAATAAAGAGCCTTTTCCATTTTAGCTGATTGATAATTAAATAAACATAAAGCTTTATAATAGGAATGTCCGATTGTTTTCTTTAATGTTGAATCTGTAAAATAATACATCAAACTTTTGTAAGAATTATTATACATTGTTGTATCTGAATTGTCAAACAATTGTGTTTTTGTAATTGAGTTAAAATCAGTCACAACGGATTCAATGTTAATCCCATAATTAGTAAAACGCGATAATTCCCCAAGAATTTCTACATCTTCATTCGTTTTATAACCATCACGCTGAATTTTGCTGGCACCGCAATACAAAATTAAATAAATGGTTTTAAAACTAGGATCAATTACATGAGCTTTTAAACACAAACTATACGCTTCCCAAAATTTAAACTTATCAATTAAAATAGCTGTTCTATTCAAATAATGAGCTCCGATCAAATCATAAAATCCTACAATATTGTCTTCAAAATAATATTTGCTAAACAAATCATTTATGGTAGATTGTTCAAACTCTTGGGCACCTATCAATTTGAATTCACGCATCTGGTTGATATATTCCCGTTTAAAAGCATCTGTAATGTTGCTAATTTTCGAAATAGGATTTGTTGTTTCTAATACAATATTTAAGTTGTTTGGGTAAGCAACCAAATATACATGTTCGTCAGACAAACGTGCTTCATAAGGTATCTTGAGTTTTTCAAGAAAGTATGCATATAAAATGGATGCCGAAAGACAATTATATTCCTTATTGACAAAAATATCAGGGAATAAAGCCAAACGTAAATATTTATCAAAGAAATTATTATGAACGTATGAGTAAAGAATTTTTATTTGTTTTTTTTCAGAAGTGTTTTGCATCTTATCTCTAACAATTGCAACATGTTGATTTACTATTTTTAATATTGAATCAACATTTATAGTTTCATTTTCTCCATAGAAAAGCAAATGAAAAGCATCTTCAACATCTTTAGAGTGAACATATTTTAAGTAATACTCTTTTTCTTTGTTGTTTGTAAATTTAAGTTCGTTAATTTTAACCAAACTATCGCGACTTAAAATAGTATCTTTTGATATGTTTATCTGAGCCGAAAGAGCTGCTGTAATGTGAATTAGAATTAAATAAACAAAAAATTTTCTAATCATAAATTGAATTTTATGCAACAAAAATAACATTAATTATTAGAATTGAAAAAAGATGCTTTCAAGTGATTTTAGAATATCACTAATTTAGAATCTGATAAAAATATTTGAATTACAATTATTTCATATTATCTGTATCTGCCTGAAATTTAAAACCTAATCGTTTTCCAGTTTTTAAACGGATATTGTCAATATTT
>CAZUCB010000229.1:0-2716 GCA_964618755.1 uncultured Bacteroides sp.
TCTAAATCTTTTGTTGCTATTCCGGTAACATAGGTGCCATTATTCATTAAACTGAAGTCTTCAAATTTCATTGAAACATCACCAGTACACCCAACAATTAAGAAAGGGTTCATGGATATAATCCCTTGTGAAGCACTTTTAAAGGTACTGAATCCTTTTTCAGCAGCGTTAATAAGTGTTAGCATATCAACATCTACCACACCAACATTAGCACCAATATTTCTAAATATTTTAGCGACATGTTTTCCTGAAGTCCCATAGCCCAAAATAAGAATTGGTCTTCCAATTATTTTTTCACCTGGTATAAGTTCTCTGATTCTTTTTACACATGATTCAGCTATTTCCGGATAAGTAATTGTTTCTTTTAAATCTGACATACCAAGGTCATAGATTGGAATGTCAATGCTCCCTAATTTTTTCAATTTGCGTATTCCTACAATGGTAACCTCAATTGCACAATCGAAATATAATTGATCCTCCTTAAAGTAATTTGCAATTATACCACCATCATCTATTAGCATAATTTTTTTGCCATGATTTCGTGCTTCGTTAATGAATTTTTTCAATTTATCAACAACAGTGATGACTCTTTCCTTCGAAGTATCTGAATCATCCAGTAAATTTGGAAGAGTTTCTACATCATAGTAACCATGTTCTCGAAAATATGCAGTTATTCTTTCACGTTTAATTGTCTTGTCACCTTTTGCAAGGGTAAAAATCCAATTTGGACTTACACCAAGTTTTTCAAAACCATTAAGAAGCGGAATGTTTTCTTCAAGAAAATGATCTCTCCAAATGAGTGCAAACTCTTTTAGATTAGAGTTTTTTAATTTTTGAGAAAAACGATCAATTATCGGCATTGAGTTAAGTATTTCCTTATATTCAATATCTGAAAAACTAATTAGAAAGTCCTCAAACTTCTTAAATTCCAATAATTCTTTTTTAAAAATATTTTTATCATTAAGGTTGAACATTACTTTATAACAATAAATTCTTTTTAAAGGAACTTGCAAAATGTCTGTACCTCTTTCTTTATTCAAAATAATGTAGGCTGAAAGTAACTCTCCATAAATCGCAATTTCATTGTCATTTTCCGAAACAGAAACTATTTTATCTATTGACTCTATAAAAGCATTAAGTGCAACTTTTATAGTTTCGAGCTCTTTGTAGGTAATATATTCTTTAATTGAAGTATCGTTCATAGTTTTAAAATCATTTGTGTATTAAATAGATTTCTATAATCTGCGATAGTCTTTTTCAATTGGTTGCTAACGGTTGGGGCTATATGCAGTAAGGGATTGCGAGCTACTTTCCTGTCTGCCGACACAGAAGCTTGAGCGGGGTAGAATGCTTGAATTACCACTGAAACCCTTATTGCATATAGCCTTTGTTATGCCTTCGTGCTTTATTTTTTTAAGATTTTCTTTAATACAGTATCTTTATCTATCTTTTTAGTACAGAAGAACCAATCGTAGCACTTTGTATTTTCGTCTTGGCTTTCCATTCTTTCTTTTGCAACTCCGCAAGAACCTGCTGTTGGAACAATAACTTCGTCTCCTGGTCTCCAGTCTGCTGGTGTAGCTACACTAAATTCATCTGCTGTCTGCAATGCAAGAACAACACGATATAATTCGTCAAAATTACGACCTAAACTAAGCGGATAGTAAATAATAGTCCTAATAATTCCTTTTGGGTCAATTACAAATACTGCTCGAACAGCTTTTGTATTGCTTTCTCCGGGCATCATCATTCCGTATTTTTGAGCAACTTCCATTGTTATGTCCTCAATCAAAGGGAATGTTACTTCAACATTTTTCATTCCTTTGTATTCAATCTTTTCTTTGATGGTTCTCAGCCATGCAATATGACTGTAAAGTCCGTCAACAGAAAGACCAACAAGTTTACAATTTGCTTCATTAAATTTAGGTTCCATTGTAGCAAAAGTCATAAATTCAGAAGTGCAAACTGGTGTAAAATCAGCTGGATGGCTAAATAAAATCACCCAACTACCTTTGTAGTCAGAGGGGAAATTTATTTGCCCTTGAGTTGTAACTGCTTTAAATTCTGGTGCATTTTCGCCTATGCGAGGCATTGAAATTACTTTTTCTTCCATGATAATTGATTTTAAAATTGTTTTACATTCTAATTTTTTTCCACTCTTCTTTCATTCGTGTGATGTCATTTATCCAATCTTCAATGTCATTTTCATGTTCAAGCTCTTCATTTAAGATTTGAACAGCCATTTGATGTGTTGAATGGTCTTTCCCTGCGGTAAAATCAGCAATTTCCTGATACCTCTGAATTGCGCATCTTTCCCCTTTTAAATTCTGTTCTAAAATAACTTCAATGTAAGGGTCAGATGGCTCATCATAAGAACATCGTGCTAATTTTGTCCAATCAACTGGATTAATCACAGGTGTACCGCCTAATTGAATAATCCTATTAACTACCAATAAAGCATGTCCTAATTCTTGGTCAGCATGTAATAATAGCTCAGGTTCTACTTCGCTTCTCATTGGACCTTCCATAAGTCTTGCTCCAATCCAGTACTGATAATATGCAAGCCATTCTTCAGAAAGTGCTGCATTTAACATTTTTAAAAGTTCATCTACATCAACGGATGAGATTTTAATTCCTTGTTTTCCCATATTTTTTTTTAGTTAAAGATACTGTTTTATTCTGTGCTCTTGTCTTTTTTTTTGCATGAGGCATAACT
>CAZUCB010000230.1:0-2689 GCA_964618755.1 uncultured Bacteroides sp.
GAAATACTTTTGTATTAAAGCAAGCAATTGATCCTTGTTAACAGGTTTTGAAATATAATCGTTGCAACCTGCTTCAATTGACTTTTCTATTGTTCCGGTAAGTACTATAGCAGTCTGCGCTATTATGACAACTTCCTTGTTAAATACCCGGATTTGCCGTGTGGCTTCATAGCCATTCATTTCAGGCATTTGTATATCCATCAATATAAGGTCTATGTCAGGATTGTTACGGCAAGCTTCAACGACTTCAATCCCTGTTCTCACTTTCAAAATTTCTTTGCAAAATGTTTTAACTTCTATGTCAAGTAACATTTCTGATGTTTTATCATCTTCGGCAATCAGAATTTTTAGTCCCGAAACTGCTGAGTTATCCTGATTTTCGGTGGCTGCCGAAACGGCATCTTCAATACTATTTTTATTTTGCGGTTCGGCATTGTATGGCAATGTAAAATAGACTGTTGAGCCTTTCCCTTGCTTACTTTCGACCCAAATTTTACCATTGTGTTTCTCCACAAAATCTTTGCAAAGGATCAGGCCCAGTCCAGTTCCTGTCTCCTTATTGGTACCAGTGGTTGAGAAGCTTTGGTCGATCCGGAATAATTTGTCTATGCTATTTTGGGGTATTCCAACACCGCTATCGCTTACCGAAAAGATGATCTCGCTTTGTTTTTCCATTACTGAAACTATGATCTCACCGCCTGGCATCGTGTATTTTACAGCATTGGAAATCAAGTTTCTTACTACCGTACTTATCATTGCATTATCAGCAAAGACAAAAGCCTTGTGTGGCAATACATTTTTGATGGTGATTGATTTTTGCCCGGCAATGTCATCATACAAAAGAGTTATTTTATTGATACATGCCACCATATCGAAATACTCCGGATTGAATTCCATCCTGCCGGTTTGCGAGCGCGACCATTCCATCAGATTCATTAGTAAATCCATTGCCTTGTTCGACGATTTTAAGATTAAATTTCCATACAGGTCTATTCCTTCATTATCCTTATTCTTAATCTGCTCCACTAGCAATTCGCTTAAGCCTATAATAGAGTTAAAAGGGCTTTTGAGATCGTGGCCAATAATTGAGAAGAATTTGTCTTTGCTTGCGTTAAGTTCGCTTAATTTGATTTCGCTTTCCTTTAATCTTTCTTCTGCCAGTTTACGTTCTGTGATATCTATTGCTATTCCACCAAGCAATACAACATTTTCTGAAATTCGAATAGGAAATTTTATGGTTTCAAAGTTTCTATAATTTCCGTTACAATCCTTCATGGTTTCTTCAAGTTTGTTAACCCCTGATTCCATAGCCTTTTTATCGTCATCTGATACACGAATAGCTTCATCCGCAGAAATTAAATCACTTGTCAATTTATTTTCCCAGTTTTCAAAACCCATCATATCAATAAGATATCGATTTAAAAATAAGTTTCTGCCATACTTGTCTTTTATAAATGCTGAAGCAGGCAGATTATCCATGAATGCGGAGAACCTTTCTTCGCTTTCTTTAAGTTCTTTTGTTAATTTTTTTGCAATTTGCTGAGCCCTAAAACGAGTGTTTAAAAATGACAGCGACAAAAAATACAATAACAAACTGATTAGGAAACCACTGAATAAAACAATAAGCACTTTACTTTGAAAATAAGCAAATTGCCCGTTTGATTTTGTAAACTTCAAAGTCCATTTTTTTTCATTAAACTCGATCGGGATTATATGATTTTCAATGGCATTATCAGTATGGCTTATAGTGTCTGTGCTTTGACTGTCGAATAATAAAGAAGTTTGCGAAATGCTATCCTCATCGTAAACTTGCAGATGAATTTTATTCTTATCGTTTAAATCCCTGCTTCCTAAAATGCCGTGCATCAAATCAACCATACGATAAGGACTATATACCCAACCAATTATAGCTGCTTGTCGTTCTTTTATTGAATTGATTGGTAACCCGTTTCGGTAAACAGGAACATACATGAGAGTTCCTGCTTGCACATCTTTATCGGTTTCCTGAACCAGAATAACTTTTCCCGAAAGTGCTGCAATGTCGTAATCGCAGGCTTTTTCCATTGTTTTTCTTCTAATCGGTTCCGAATACATATCGTAACCAAAGGCTCGTAGATTTCTGTCGGCAAAAGGTTCAAGGTAAATAATAGAAGTATATATTTCCCGGTCTCCTGACGGACGAACAGTATAATCCGGAAAGCCTTCTTTACTAATTTGTTGGATATGCTGTTGTAATTGTTCTTTTTTAATAATTACTGAAAAACCAACGCCTTGAATACCTGGTAAATTCTTATTTAATCTGGAATGTTCGATAAAAATTTTCCAGTCTTTTCTTGTAACTGCATCAGATACTGCAAATAATGATGAACCACTTCGTAAAAGTTGAGCATGTGAGTAAAGCCGTGTAGTTATTTTTGTTTTAATTTCGTTACATACCAAAGCAAATTCATGCTTTGCTACAGTTTCCGAATCTTTTTTTGTATAAATAGCTGCTGCAAGAGTTAAAACAATTCCAATAATCAGAATTGCAAATGATTGCCATTTTTTTGTGAAAAGGATTTTTGTTCTCATGTTCTCATATTTAGTATAATTGTTCATACCGGTGTCAGTTTTTAGCATTGGCTATAACGGTCGAGGCTATATGCAGTAAGGGATTGCGGGCTACTTTCCTGTCCACCTACACCGAAGT
>CAZUCB010000231.1:0-2651 GCA_964618755.1 uncultured Bacteroides sp.
CCCATCAAATATCGTGGTTTATCTTCGGGCAAAATACTACAAACCAATTCGGTAAGTTCATACATTATATCAACGGGTTCGCCAACAGATAATCCACCAATTGCATTTCCTTCTCTATGATGCGAAGCAATTTCTTCAGCCGATTTTATACGTAAATCGCGGTACACACTGCCTTGAACAATAGGAAAAAGTGTTTGAGAATAGCCATACAATGGCTCTGTATTATCAAATTGCTGAATACATCTCTTTAGCCAACGATGGGTAAGTTCCATTGATTTAGATGCGTAATCATAATCGCAGGGATATGGAGTACACTCGTCGAAAGCCATCATAATATCAGCTCCTATCACACGTTGAATATCCATTACTTTTTCAGGTGTAAAAGTATGTCGAGAACCATCAATATGAGATTGAAAAATCACGCCTTCTTCTTTCATTTTGCGGGTTCCAGAAAGTGAATATACCTGATAACCTCCACTATCGGTTAAAATTGGTTTTTCCCATCCATTAAACTTATGCAAGCCTCCAGCTTGTTGTAAGGTGTCGAGGCCGGGCCGTAAATATAAATGATATGTATTTCCTAATATAATTTGAGCACCAATGTCATTCTTTAAATCATTAAAATGAACCGCTTTAACAGATCCAACTGTACCAACAGGCATAAAAATAGGTGTTTGGATAGTTCCATGAGCAGTAACGATTTCTCCTGCTCTTGCTTTTGAGTTTTTATCTTGTCCTTTTAAAGTAAAATCCATAAATTTTTGTGAGTAAAGATAGCAAAAAAACACATATTGCTAAATATTAGCTATTTATAAATTAGTCAATATGTTTATAAATATTTTCCAAAGATAAATCATATTCGCATATAATAAATATTTTTGCATCATCAATTATAATATATATGTGTTTTGATTTAATTACTGATAATTCGACTATTAATCTTATTCTTTTTATTTTTTATGGAACGGTCGTTGTTCAGCTATTTTATTATTGGGGCATTTTTAGCCGTTTGGCTTTTTATAAGTTTAAAAACCAAGCACGAAAACCTCAAGCGGTTTCGGTGGTGATTTGTGCAAAAAACGAATACCATAATCTTAAAGAGAATCTTCCGATTATTTTAGAGCAAGAGTATCCTGATTTTGAAGTAATTGTTGTAAATGATGTTTCAGATGACGAAACATATTATTTACTAAAGGTATTGTCGGATAAATATCCTCATCTTAAAATTGTTAACTTTGTTGATAACGTTAATTTCTTTTCAGGAAAAAAATTTCCATTAACCATAGGTATCAAATCTGCAAAGAATGATATTATTTTACTTACAGATGCTGATTGCAAGCCACATAGTATGAAATGGATTGAGCAGATGCAAGAACAATTTCATAGCGGGAGCGAAATTGTATTAGGTTATGGAAAATACAAAGATGAGCCAAGTGTTTTAAATAAATTAATCCGTTTCGACACACTCCAAATTGCTATTCAATATTTATCAATGGCGTTGGCTGGCAAAGCATATATGGGCGTTGGGCGTAATTTGGCTTATCGCAAGAACTTATTTTACCGACAAAATGGGTTTATTAATCATTATAAAGTAAAATCGGGTGATGACGATTTATTTGTAAATGCGGCGGCTTCAGAAAAGAATACTAAAATTATGATTTCACCTGATTCGCATACTATTTCCAACGCAAAAAATACTTTTCCTACATGGATTACTCAGAAAAGAAGACACTTAACTTCGGGAAAATATTATAAATTTACAACAAAATGCTGGTTAGGAGTGTTTACATTATCTCAACTCATTTTTTTTACTGCTTTTTTTACTTTGATTGGCATAAATTATACTTTATTGATTGTTCCTGCGTTATTTTTATTAAGGTTAATCAGCCAGCTTATAATTTATAAAAAATCAATGATTAAGCTTAATGAAAAGAGTTTTTTATTATTAGTACCTATTTTCGAAATATTTTTTGTTGTTTTAAATCCAATTATTGTTTTAATAAATACGGTTTCAAAACCTGATAAATGGAAATAAATCTTAAGCTCACCGAAAAAGCACTCCGCGATTACAATCTGGTTCAGCTTGCCTTAGAAAAAGGTGATCAGAAAGCGTATGCTGATTTGATGAATAATTATAGGGATTCGCTCTTTTTTATGATGCTTAAAATGACCAATGACGCTACCGATGCCGACGATTTGACGATAGAAGCCTTTGGAAAAGCCTTTAAAAACCTCAGCCAATATACACCAGATTTCGCATTCAGCACTTGGTTGTTTAAGATTGCTACCAATAATTGCATTGATTTTATTCGGAAGAAAAAGAAAATGACTTTTTCAATGAACATTGGCTTCGATAGCAATGAGGATGGAACTGAAATTGCCCATAATATTCCTTCAGAAACATTAGATCCTGAGGAAAAGTTTATTGAAAATCAAAAAATAAAATTGATGCGTGATATTGTAGAGCGACTAAAACCTCATTATCGCGACCTCATTAAATTAAGGTATTTTGAAGAATATTCTTACGAAGAAATTTCCGAAGCTTTGGATTTGCCATTGGGAACTGTAAAAGCTCAATTGTTTCGCGCCAGAGAGTTTTTATTTAATATTTTAAAGAATTCTGAAGATAAAATTTAGAAAACCAAGCCTCC
>CAZUCB010000232.1:0-1273 GCA_964618755.1 uncultured Bacteroides sp.
TTATTTAGTTTTTCCCAAGATTTCGCCTGATGTTATCAATGCTTTAACCGGTGCAAGTCCGGTGGTGGTTCCGTTTTCAATGGCTTTTAATACGGCACCGCCGCCGGTAAATATATAATAATTAGGGCTGTCGAGGGCCGAAATATACAATCCGGGCAACAATCGTTTGAGTTCCTGCATGGTGTCGCCACCACCGTAAAGTTTAATAGCATTTACATTGCTATCAATTAACTCATCCAACGCAATGGTGCCTTCGTTAAAATAAGGCGTAAAGCCCATTACTGCATTTACAAAAATAGTTTTTGCCTGATGAAACACTTCAATAACTTTGGTTTCCAGGAAAGATTCTTTGGCAATATCCAACACATAATTCAAACTAGATCCTGATTTAATCTCATGAATGTTTCGCATACGGTTTTTCCCGTCCAACTTGCCCTCCATCGTATCAGACTCAATAATATAAGGCAATTCAATAATTTTGTCAGCATATTGTTTGGCAAACTTAACAAACTCAAGCGCATGCTGCATATCATCCTCTTCAATACCTTTAATGGTAAAACCATATTTAGCACACAGATAAGCATTGTAAATTACGCCACCCAACACCAGATAATCTGCTTTTTTCAACAATGCAAAAAGGGAATCAATTTTGGTGTCGAACTTAGAACCCGCTACAACTGCCAAAAATGGATTTTCAGGATGATAAATTCGTTCAAGATTGGCAATTTCTTTTTGCATCAAAAATCCGGCATAAGAAGGCAAATATTTGCTCACTTGCACCGTAGAAGCATGTGCCTGCCACGAACCAAAAGCATCGTTAATAAAGATATCAGCTAAACCAGCCAATTGGTTAGCAAACCTATCTGCCTCTTCGCCTTTGGCTTCTTCGCCCGAGAACCATCGTGTATTCGGCATATAAATACCATCTATTAATCCTTCTTTCAACTCTCGTATCAAATGGTTTACTGAAGTTTCTACACCTAAATAACCTTGTTTTTCGTGTGCGTAAAACTCAGGAACTTTTAATGTAATATGTAGCTTTTGTTGAAGATAATCTACAATTGGCTGAATTGAGGTTTTATCGCTGATATTGATTTCTCCGGTTTTTTTATCTTTCGGACGACCCACATGCGTCATCAAAATAATTTTTCCACCTTTCGAAATAATATGAAATAAAGTTCCAATAGTAGCATCAATGCGATAAGGATCGTGGATAATTCCATTTTTTACTACATTGTGATCTACTCTTACTAAAACAACTTTCCCTTTTAGG
>CAZUCB010000232.1:1373-2627 GCA_964618755.1 uncultured Bacteroides sp.
TACTCCAGATATTCCAATAAAAAACGCCCCTTTCGGAGCGTTGGTATATTTTTCGAATTTATTCTACAATAGTATTCCAGTTGTATTTATCTTCTACTTCACCTTCCTGAATAGCTCTTAGCATATTGTAAAGTTTGGTGGAAACAGGACCTGCTTTTCCGTCTTTACAATATATATACTCTTTTTGAGTGTCCCGATCCAAAATTCTCTTAATCGGCGATATAACAGCAGCAGTTCCACATGCTCCTACTTCTTCAAAATCACCTAATTCTTCGGCTGCAATATGACGTTGTTCAACAGTTAATCCCATATCAGTAGCTAATTGGCGAAGACTCATATTGGTAATAGATGGTAATATTGAGTTTGAAGAAGGTGTTATGTATTTATTGTCTTTGATAGCAAAGAAATTGGCTGGACCAGCTTCATCAATATACTTCTTTTCTTTAGCATCTAAAAATAATACTGATGCAAAACCTTCTTGATGTGCTCTTTCGCCAGCTCTTAAACTTGCGGCATAGTTACCACCTACTTTGTAGCAACCGGTTCCAAGTGGAGCAGCACGGTCGAAATCGCGAACTATTTGAATACTTACCGGATTAAATCCTTCTTTAAAGTAAGGACCTACAGGACCTACAAATACCATAAATAAATACTCATTTGCTGGTTTTACACCTACCTGAGCACCCGAACCAAATAAAACAGGACGAATATATAATGATGCACCTTCTCCGTAAGGAGGAATGTATTTTAAATTCAGTTTTACCGCTTCCAAAACCGCTTCTTTGAATAATTCGGTAGGAATGTGAGCCATCATAATTCCATAAGCAGAATTCTGCATACGTTTTGCATTTTCTTCTAAACGGAAGATTCTGATTTTACCGTCTTTTCCTCTGAAAGCTTTTAAACCTTCAAAAGCTTCTTGCCCGTAATGCAAGGCTGTAGCAGCCATGTGAATATTTACATATTCCGAAGAAGAAATTTCAAGTTTACCCCATTCGTTGTTACGATAGTAGCAACGAATATTATAATCGGTTTTAAAATAACCAAAAGGTAAATTTTTCCAATCAATATTATTATTCATGTCTCTGTGTATTTGTGTGTTTTGTGTTTTTTTAATCTGTTTTAAAAACAGGGTAAAATTAAAAATTAATTTCTAATTAGTATATATTTTAAATAAAATTATCAGATATAAACTTAAATTTTTATTACAGGTTTGGTTTTCTGTTGTTTGCATTGATTTATTAATAAAAAAGA
>CAZUCB010000233.1:0-2619 GCA_964618755.1 uncultured Bacteroides sp.
AATGATATTAAAATAAAATGTGATAAGAAAACGTTTGAAGTTGTTTTACCATTAATTGCAAAAAAATGACAAAGTGTTTGATTATTGAAGATGAGGTTTCTGCTTCTAACCATTTGAAAACATTGCTGTTGAAATTAGATAACAGTATTGAAATTTTAGCTGTAATTGATAGTGTTAAATCAGGTATTCAATGGTTTGAAAACAATCAGCAACCTGATTTGATTTTCTCTGATATTCAAATTGCTGATGGATTATCATTTACCTTATTTGACCATGTTCAAACTCAAGCACCTATAATATTTACAACAGCTTATGATGAATATGCTATTCAGGCTTTTAAATTAAATAGCATTGATTACCTTTTGAAACCTATTGATCCTGAGATGCTGAAATTCAGCTATACAAAATATAATTCCCAGCAATTATTCAGTGGTCAAAAAATACTTGAACTTATAAAAAGAGATAGTCAGAATAAAAAAACTTTTCGACGTAGCTTTTTAGTTAATTTTCAGGATAAATTAATACCTGTTTTGGTCGATTCTATTGCGTATTTTTTTATTTCTGATGGAATTGTTTATGCTCAATTATCTACCCGTGAACAATTTCCAATTGATTTGAAAATGGATGATATAATGGAACAACTTGATCCATCTTTATTCTTCAGAGCTAATCGTCAATTTATTATTGCAAAAAATAGCATTAAAGAAATCATCTTATATTTTAATTCAAGAATACTACTGAAAATGCATATTCCGTCAACAGAAGATGTTATAATAAGCAGAGAAAAAGTTACACTCTTTAAAAAATGGTTTGAGGAAGTCTGATTTCAATATTCTGATCATCTTTTTACAAATCAAAAAAACTTCATTCGCAGTTTTCAACATTTCAAGTTTTATTTTTTACGTTTCACACAAAAATCAGAAGTGATTCTTTGTATTTGATTGTAAGTTTGTGTCATAATTATTCACAAATTTTAAAAATTTCAAGTATGAAAAAGATCATTTTTGCAGTAATAATCTGCACAGCAATTTTAAGTTCATGCAGCAAAGACGAAAACAGCTACAATGAACAAAGTATTGATATTGCGAGCTTACCAGCCGCTATTACTCAATATGTTGACAACTATTATCCAGATGCTTCCATTTCAGAAGCTTCTCTTATTACTTCTGATGAAACCAATTATCTGTTAACACTTAACACCAATGAAGAACTTGCATTTAGCAAAAGTGGAAGTTATTTGGGAAATTCATCAGCAATTCTAACCGGAAATCATGGTCATGGTGGACATCATGGAAATGGACATGGAGGCGGACATCACGGTCATGGAAATCATGCAAATGATATTTCTGTTGATTCACTATCTACTGATATACTGAACTATATTTCAACCAATTATTCAGGCTATTCTGCATTACATGCTGAAATTGATACCATGTGTCAGTTTGGAAATGTTACCGAAGTAATGATAGGAATTTCCGGAAGCAGTCCTTTTAAATTGGTTTTTGATACTGCAAATGTATTTGTTCTGAGAGCTGAAAGAATTGCGGTTACAACCATCCCACAAACTGTAATTGCTGCAATTACAAATACATATACAGGATATACTATAAAACCAATGGCAGAAAAGTTTACTTTAGCTGATAGTAGTATTGAATATAATATATTTATCTATCAATCATCTAACAGAAAACAAATTACCATAAAAGCTGACGCAACTATCGTTTGCGAAAAATAATAATTATTATAATAGCAGGTGTTTCAAATACACCTGCTATTTTTTAATGATCTTTTTTATAAAAATAACATACAATAAATTAATAATTTAAAAATCAAAAAAATGAAAAAAGTAATTTTACCTTTTATTTTAGTTCTATTAATCGCTTTAAACTCAAAAGCACAAACAGCAACTTATACAAATTTAGATTATGCCGGAAACGGAAACTCAAAACAAATGCTCGACTTATATATACCAACGAGCGTAACTACCCCAAGTCCATTAATAATTCATATTCATGGAGGTGCTTTTTTGATGGGTAGCAAAGGAAGTAGTGAAATACCTTCATTTGCAACATTTTACAATAACGGTTATGTTTGTGCGGATATCAATTATCGCTTAAGTACTGATTCTGTTTGGCCTGCTCAGGTTTACGATTGTAAGGCAGCTGTTCGTTATTTGAAAGCAAATGCTTCTTTATATCATATTGATACAAATAAAATAGCAGTAATAGGTGAATCGGCCGGTGGATATCTTGTTTCAATGTTAGGAACTACTGCTGGTGTTGCAAATTTGGAAGGATTACATTTGGGCAATACCAATGTTTCAAGCCGTGTACATGCTGTAGTTGATTTATTTGGACCCATTAATTTTTTAACTATGGATGCTGAAGCAGCAGCACTGGGTTTTACAATAACAACTAATTCAGCAACTTCACCTGAATCTAAATTAATGGGAGCAGCAGTTCAAACAATACCTGAACGAATAGCTTTAGCAAATCCAACAACTTATATATCAAATGATGATGCAGCATTTTTTATTTCTGCAGGAAGTGCAGATATGAATATACCCTATACACAAGGTCAGAATTTTTATAATGCATTAGTTCCTGTTATTGGAGCATC
>CAZUCB010000234.1:0-2565 GCA_964618755.1 uncultured Bacteroides sp.
GGGGTTGTTGGAGAATATTGTCCTTTGGTAAGTCCATAAATTTGATTGTTGAACAACATGATATTGATGTCAATATTTCTACGAATAATATGGATAAAATGATTGCCTCCAATAGCCATTGAGTCGCCATCACCAGTTGCCATCCATACGCTTAAATGTGGATTAGCAATTTTTACACCAGATGAAACAGCAGCAGCTCTTCCGTGAATACTATGAAAGCCATAAGTATTTACATAATAAGGAAAACGGGAAGAACATCCAATACCCGAAACAAGGCAGAAATTCTCTTTCCTGTATCCGATTTTAGGAAATACATTGGCAACGGATGATAAGATGGCATGGTCACCACATCCTGGACACCATTTAACCATTTGATCGCTAACAAAATCTTCTTTTGTTAGCTCAACTTTTGATCTTTCTACTGTATAATTTTCCATGATTATTTCTCCTCTAAAATTTGGTTAAACGCAGCAGTTAATTCATTTACAAAAAACGGTAAACCTTGTACTTTATTAAATTGTCTATATTGATTTTCAGGGTGTTTCATTCTTAAATAATTTACAAATTGACCTGAATTTAATTCACATACAATTATTTTCTTGTGTCCGCTCAAGATATCAGCTGTGTTCTTTGGTAATGGCATAATATAATTAAAATGAGCATGAGCAATGCTTTTGCCTTCAGCTTGTAATGCTTCAACTGCTGAAAGAACAGCTCCCTGTGTGCCACCCCAGCTAACAACTAATATATCAGCATCTTTCTTGCCTGTTAATGTTTGGGTTGGAATAAAATCTGCTACTTTTTGAACTTTCGCTTCTCTTAAATCAACCATTAATTGGTGATTCTGAGGATCGGTAGAAACAGTACCTATTATGTTTTCTTTTTCCAAACCACCTATTCTGTGACGTAAACCTTCGGTTCCAGGAATAGCCCATTGTCTAACAAAAGTTTCAGGATCTCTGCGATATGGCTTGTAATCTGGATCATTTGGTTTTGCAATTGGAGGATTTATTTTTGGTAAATCAGCCATTTTAGGAATTTTGAATAATTGAGAGCCGTTACCCAAATAACCATCTGTTAATAATATAACTGGGGTCATGTGTTCCATTGAAAGTTTAGCAGCTTCAAAAGCAAAATAAAAACAATTAGAAGGAGATGAAGCTGCGATTATAATGCATGGAGCTTCGCCGTTTCTACCAAATAAAGCTTGGTATAAATCTGATTGTTCTGATTTTGTTGGTAAACCTGTAGATGGACCACCTCTCTGAACATCAACAATAACTAATGGTAATTCTGTCATAACCGCTAATCCAATGGCTTCACTTTTCAAAGATAAACCCGGACCGGAGGTGGTTGTACAAGCCATTGAGCCAGCAAAACTTGCTCCAATAGCAGAACAAATACCTGCAATTTCGTCTTCTGCCTGAAATACTTTAGCACCCAATGATTTATGTTTTGCCAATTCCATTAATATTTCGGTGGCAGGAGTAATAGGGTAAGAACCTAAGAACAAAGGAATGCCTGATTTTTCGGAAGCAGCAAGTAATCCCCATGCGGTAGCAACGTTTCCTGTAATATTTCTGTATTTCCCTTTTTCCAATGTTGCTTTTGGAATATGTATTTGCGATTCTAATGCATCTACATTTTCAGCGAAAATATAACCGGCTTTCATTACGGTTTTGTTTATTTCACTGATTAAAGGATTTTTCTTGAATTTTATATCTAAATATTCAAAAGTAGTGTCAAATTTTCGGTCAAATATAAAAAAGATAATACCGAGAGCGAACATATTCCTACTTTTTTCGGCAGTTTTTACATCCGTCGTTAATTCTTTAAGACATTCTTTTGTGAATGAAGTGATAGGTGCTTTAATCAGATTGTATTTGCCTAAGCTGTCATCATCCATAGGATTGCTGGCATAACCGGCTTTAACGATAGATCTCTCATCGAAACTATCTACGTCAACAATGATAGTTGCACCAACTTTAGCCCACTTAAGGTTTGATTTTAAAGAAGCAGGATTCATGGCAACCAATACGTCGCACAAATCGCCAGTGGTGTGAACTTTTTTTCCAATATGCACCTGAAAACCAGATACACCGGCTATCGTATTATGAGGTGCCCTAATTTCCGCAGGATAATCAGGAAATGTTGCGATATCATTTCCTCCTATTGCCGCATTGTCAGAAAAAAGTGTTCCTGTTAGTTGCATTCCGTCGCCTGAATCACCTACGAATTTTACAACAACATCTTCTCTTTCAATGAATTGTTTTTTTGTTTTACCAGTCATTGTGATGAAATTTTTATTGATAAATATCTTGCAAAGTTATATTTTTTATGTTTTGAGGAGCTAAAAATTTTTAGTTTTTTTTATTAACGAAAAAAAGAACAATAAAAAAAAGAAATCACATAAAAAACAACATCAAAAGAAATTGCATCACTAAATTTGTCAATCATAATTAAAATGTAAGGAAACAGCACATAATGAAGTCTCTAAAGATATTTGAAAATAAAAAGATACGTTCTTCATGGGATAATGAACAGGAAAAATGGTGGTTTTCTGTT
>CAZUCB010000235.1:0-2525 GCA_964618755.1 uncultured Bacteroides sp.
TTTTTCAGAATAAAACTTAGCCTTCTTTAATGATTGCTTATCTATTTTTTGAGCAGTTTTATCGAAAATACTTTGAAAAATTACAATAAATATTGTAAACTTGCTGAAAATTTCAAAAACAATCTAATTTTATAGCAATGAAATATCCATGAGCGATAAATGGCAAACCAATCGAGAATGATTAAGAATGCTGTTAACCGCTTAGCAGTTTTAGTGAAACCTGTTAATAATAAATTCTTAAGTTTTTAACCGCTTAGCGGTTTTCTTATACCATTAAATATCAACAAATTAATAAATTACAAACACATGAAACAATTTTTTAAATTTATGTTTGCCTCTATGTTAGGCACCTTTCTGATTTTGGTTGTATGTTTTTTCTTATTTATCGGAATATTGGTTTCAATGATTTCGTTTTCCAATAAGGACGAAGTTAAAATTTCTAATAAATCAGTACTTCATATCAAACTCGAAAATATGGTTTCCGATCGTTCGTCGAACAATCCTTTTCAGTCGTTTAATTTTAACACCATGAAAAGCAATAAAGAACTTGGATTGAACGATATTCTTGTAAATCTTAAAAAAGCCAAAACCGATCCTAATATTAAGGGAATTTATCTTGATGTAAGCAATATTCCTATGGGCATTTCGCTTTTAGAAGAAATTCGCAATGGATTAATTGATTTCAAAAAATCAGGGAAATTCATTATCAGCTATAGCGAAATGTATTCGCAAAAAGCATATTACCTGGCATCAGTTTCTGATAAAATATATCTAAACAAAGAAGGTGGTATTGATTTTCATGGCTTGGCTGCCGAAATTATGTTTTTTAAAGGCTTGATGCAAAAATTAGATGTTGATATGCAAATTATCCGTCATGGAAAATTTAAAAGTGCAGTTGAACCATTTTTACTTGACAAAATGAGTGATCCCAATCGCGAACAAACACGTCTGTTTATTGGCAGTATATGGAATCATATTGTGAAAGGTATATCCGAATCGAGAAACATAAGTATTGCTCAGTTGCAAAACATAGCTGATAGTTTACTCGTTCAATCGGCCGACGATGCGTTGAAATATAAATTTGTTGACGAATTGATATATAAAGATCAACTTATTGATATCCTTAGAAAAAAATTAAGTATTAGTGATAAAGAAGATATTGATTACATTACACTTTCAAAATACGAAGATGTAAAAACAGCTGACACAAAAACCAAGTTCTCAAAAAATAAAATAGCAATTATTTACGCTGTTGGTGCTATTGAAGGTGGTAAAGGCAACGACGAAACAATAGGCTCAGATAGAATTTCGGAAGCAATCCGTAATGCAAGAATTGATAATAACGTAAAAGCAATTGTATTAAGAGTAAATTCCCCTGGTGGTGATGCGTTAGCGTCTGATGTTATTTGGAGAGAAGTAATGCTGGCAAAAAAATCAAAACCTGTAGTAGTTTCTATGGGCGATTATGCCGCTTCGGGCGGATATTATATTGCTTGTGCTGCTGATAAAATTATTGCAAATCCTACAACCATAACCGGATCAATTGGCGTTTTCGGCATGATCCCTAATTTGCAAAAAATGTTTAATAATAAATTAGGCATTACTTTCGACACTGTTTTGACCAATAAAAATGCAACAGCTATTTCTGGTAATCGTCCACTAAGCACTTTTCAGGAAAAGGTAATACTTAATCAAATCGAACGCATCTATGGTGTTTTTATCGCACATGTTGCCGAAGGTAGAAAAATGACCATCGAACAAGTTGATAATATTGGACAAGGAAGAGTTTGGAGTGGTTTTGATGCCAAACGAATTGGTTTGGTTGACGATTTTGGAGGTATAGATAAAGCCATTGAGGAAGCAGTAAAACTTGCAAAACTTACAGAATACAAAGTAATTGAATTTCCTAAACAAAAAGAATTTTTTCAGCAAATTATGGATGAGTTTTCAGGAGAAGATGCTACTACCAAAGCTTTGCAAAAGGAATTGGGTGAAAATTATGTATATTATCATACTTTAAAATCTATTTCGTCGATGAAAGGAATTCAAGCAAGATTACCTTATGTAATAAGCTTGGATTAAAAGTTTGCTTTGTTGATGTTTTTAAGATGTTGAAAATTTTTAAAAAAACATTGTATTCCTAATGAAATATTGAAATACCGGTATTTAACCCTAAGGGTGCTTCGCACCCTTAGGGTTTTTACAGCAAAGTATTTTTATACCTTTATAAAACCAAAAAGCCGAGTTGATCGGCTTTTTATTATCAATTCAATTTTTATGCATCTTCTGTCTTTTGTCTTCTGACTTCGGTCTTCTGTCTTCTGTCTTCGATCTTCTGCCTTCTGTCTTCAGTCTTCAGTCTTCGGTCTTCAGTCTTCCCTACATATTCCTTCTGTACTGCCCTCCTACTTCAAACAAAGCAGCCGTAATTTGTCCCAACGAACAATATTTACAAACTTCCATCAGGCTATTGAAGATGTTTTTGTTTTTCATGGCATCTTCGCGCAGGATTTCAAGCATTTTTG
>CAZUCB010000236.1:0-2488 GCA_964618755.1 uncultured Bacteroides sp.
GCATCAGAAATATAATCACCATTCAGATTTAAAGTAGCAATTACTGAATATTCAGCCGGACGAGTAAGGATTTGTTGTAAGAAAGCATCGGCAATGCAGTCTTTTACAATTACCTTACCTGCTTTTTCTGCATCTGTTTGAGCAGCATTAGCAGCATCTTCGCCTTTTTCCTTTTTAATGATATCATATTGTTTCCAGGTAAATACTTCGTTGGCAAATTCACGTTCAGCTAATTCGTAACCCCATTTCATAAATGCACCTTCGGTAAATTTCATGATATTACCCTTATGAACCAAGGTAACAGAAGGTAGTTTCCTTTCGATTGCCAATTTGATAGCTTGTCTGATTAATCTTTCAGAACCTTCTTTAGATACAGGTTTTATCCCTATTGAAGCTGTTTCTGGAAATCTGATTGATTTCACATTCATTTCATCAATTAAAAATCTTTTTATTTTTTCATCTTCAGGTGTACCATACATAAATTCGATACCAGCATAAATATCTTCAGTGTTTTCTCTAAAGATAATCATGTTAACTTTTTCAGGCTGTTTTACTGGACTTGGAACTCCTTTGAAATAACGCACCGGACGATAGCAGGTATAAAGATCTAATTCCTGACGCAAGGCAACATTTAAAGAACGCATACCACCACCAATAGGTGTAGTTAAAGGTCCTTTGATACCAACAAGATATTCTCTGAAATCAGACAATGTTTCTTCGGGCAACCAATTACCAAGTTTATTAAAAGCTTTTTCTCCGGCAAGAACTTCTTTCCAGCTAATTTTCTTTTTCCCACCATACGCTTTTTCAACTGCATTATCAAATACCCTGATGGATGCTTTCCAGATATCAGCTCCTATTCCATCACCCTCAATAAAAGGTATAATAGGAAAGTCAGGAACTGTTAATTTGCCATTTTTAATCGTTATCTTTTCTGCTGTCATAGTTTGTTATTTAGATGTTTTACAATGCTTTTTCAATCGGGAAAAATACGCCTACTTTTTCACCTTCTTTAATTAAATCGTCCACAATAGGCTTGATAAGTGGAACTCCATGAATATTGTTATATGACTGATATTCAAATTCTTTTTGACCAGCAACCTTTATTTCATCGCTTCCAACAGCCAACGGAGAGTTTTTTAGTAAATGAATCATATCGTCTAATTGCATTTTAAAATCAATTAAAGGTCGGAATGCTTCAATATTAATTGCCATAAAGAAATGAGCAACACCTGTAGGCTCAGGTTTTGAAGGAGAACCTACCTGTGTAAGGTAATTTCCACCTGAAAGAATTGAACAAAGAATTTCAACTAACAAAGAAAGTCCAAAACCTTTATAACCTGCTGTAATATCCATACCTCCTAATGGAAGCAAAGCACCATGGCCACCCGGTTTTATTTTTGTAGGATCATCTGTTACTTGTCCTTCTTCATCAATACCCCAGCCAATAGGTATTTTTTCGTTTTTCTTTTCATACAATTGTATTTTTCCATAAGCTACAGCACTTGTTGCCATATCCAATACATAAGGAAATTCTTTGTGCGAAGGAGCCGCAACACTTATTGGATTTGTACCCATAACTGCTGTTCTGCCGTAAGTAGGAGCTACCAATGGCTGCGAATTGGTCATACAGATACCTATCATTCCTTGCTCAAGTGCCATCATTGAGTAGAAGCCTGCTATTCCAAAGTGATTGCTATTGTTTACTGTTATTGCTGCCAAGCCTGATTTCTTAGCTTTTTCAATAGTCATTTGCATGGCTTTGTAAGATACTACCTGACCACAACCATTACCACCATCAATTAATGCAGTTGTTGGAGTTTCTGATATAATCTTAAATGGAGTTGTAGGATCAATAAAACCTTTACTGATTCGGTTACCATAATAAGAGCCTAAGCGTAACAATCCATGAGATTCAACACCCCGTAAATCTGCAGATATCAAAACATCACCAACTATTTTTGCGTCTTTTTCGGGTACGCCTAATTTTGACATGTAGCGAACCACAAAGTCCATTAAATCTTCCTTTTTGAATCTAAGTTCTTTTTCCATAACCGCCAATTAATTTATTGTTTTATTATTTTTGATTTGATTTTCTTATTAAATTTAATGCACCACCAGCTTTAAACCATTCTATTTGTGCTGCATTATAAGTATGATTAGCCATAATCTTATCAGAAGTTCCATCTGCATGATTTATTACAACTACAACTTGCATTCCTTCAGAAAAATCTTTAAGTCCTGTAACACTTATTTTATCACCTTCCAGAATTTTATTATAATCCTCTTTATCAGAAAAAGTAAGTGCAAGTATTCCTTGTTTTTTCAAATTGGTCTCGTGTATGCGGGCATAAGATTTAACCAAAACTGTTTTCACATTCAGAAATCTTGGCTCCATAGCCGCATGTTCGCGTGATGAACCTTCTCCAAAATTTTCTTCACCAACTACAATAGAACCTAATCCCTGATTTTTGTAATATTTACCAAC
>CAZUCB010000237.1:0-2455 GCA_964618755.1 uncultured Bacteroides sp.
AAACCTGACAGGATTCATTCAATAAATTATATATTTAATTCTTTAACTAAATAAAGATTCCACAAAAGCTTGCTTATTAAATACCTGTAAATCTTCCATTTTTTCGCCAATGCCGATATACCTTACAGGAATTTTAAATTGGTCGGAAATACCGATTACAACACCTCCTTTGGCAGTGCCATCCAGCTTTGTCAAAGCCAATGCGTTTACTTCTGTGGCTGCTGTAAATTGCTTGGCTTGTTCAATGGCATTTTGACCAGTTGATGCATCTAAAACCAATAAAACTTCATGAGGAGCATCAGGAATAAGCTTTTGCATCACTCTCTTGATTTTTGTGAGCTCTGTCATCAAATTTATTTTGTTGTGCAAACGACCAGCTGTATCGATAATTACAACATCCGATTTTCGCGCCAAAGCTGAAGCAACAGTGTCATAAGCAACAGAAGCAGGATCTGCATTCATTCCCTGATTTACAATAGGAACTCCTACGCGATTTGCCCAGATAATCAACTGGTCAACAGCTGCGGCTCTGAAAGTATCGGAAGCACCTAATAATACTGATTTTCCTGCAGATTTGAATTGATAGGCTAATTTGCCGATGGTAGTAGTTTTTCCCACGCCATTCACACCCACAACCATAATAACATAAGGCGTTTCTCCTGTAGGAAATGAAAAATCTTCACGATTTTCGGTTTCGTTTTTTTGGAGTAAATCAGCAATTTCTTCTTTGAGGATAGTATTGAGCTGCTCTGTTCCTAAATATTTATCTTTAGAAACTCTGTCCTGAATGCGGTCAATAATTTTAAGTGTAGTTTCTACACCCACATCCGAAGAAATTAGAATTTCTTCAAGATTGTCTAGTACTTCATCATCAACTTTGGATTTACCAATGATGGCTTTAGAAATCTTCGCAAAAACACTTTCTTTCGTTTTTGAGAGTCCTTTATCAAGGTTTTCTTTCTTTTCCCTTGAAAAAATAGAAAATATTCCCATAAATTAATTGAATTTGACTGCTAAGATAGTTTATTTTTAGCAACTGATGGATATAAAATAAAAAAAGTTCCGAGAAAAGAGTCGGGACTTTTCTGTAAAATTCAAAATAAGCTTATGCTTTTTTTGATAAAAATTCTTTTACACTATCATTAGGTATGATAGTTTCTTTCCACATATAAGCACCTGTTTTAGGTGATTTTTCCATGTGATATACTTTTGCATAATCCTTACCTGTGGATGTTCTTAACGTTGCAACTACTTTCTTTGCCATAATTCAAACTTATTTAATTTCTTTATGAACTGTCATTTTTTTAAGAATTGAATTGTACTTTTTCAATTCTAATCTTTCAGGTGTATTTTTTTTATTTTTAGTAGAAATATACCTTGAAGTACCTGGCATTCCACTGGTTTTGTGTTCTGTACACTCTAATATTACCTGAACTCTTGCTTCTTTACTCTTTTTGGCCATCTCTTTTGATTTTTTGAGGGCTGCAAAATTACATACAAATTAATTAAAAACCTAATCTTTTTTAAAAATATTTTTGGTAATTTTGAAACCTTATACGCATTTAATGATTTGGCAAAATTACATAAAAAATTTTAATTCTTTTCTCCAATTAGAAAAATCTTTATCAATTAATTCTATTTCAGCTTATATACATGATATTGAGAAATTTGTAGAATTTCTTGATCTTCATCAAATAGAATTATCTCCTCAGCAAGTTGAATTAAATCATCTTCAGGATTTTATCAGATGGGTCAATGATTCAGGACTTAATGCACGTTCTCAGTCAAGAATTATTTCAGGTATCAAGGCTTTTTTTAAATACCTCTTACTCGAGGATATCATCGATGTAAGTCCTGCTGAATTATTAGAATCGCCTAAAATAGGTCGTAAATTACCGGATACACTTAATGTAACAGAGATTAATAAACTTATTAACGCTATTGATTTGAGCACAGCAGAAGGTCAAAGAAATAAAGTGATGTTGGAAACGCTATATAGCTGTGGGCTAAGAGTTACAGAGCTAATAAATCTTAAAATTTCAAACCTTCATTTTAATGAAGAATTTATTATCATTACAGGAAAAGGTGATAAAGAACGATTGGTGCCAATTGGGAAATTTGCTATTAAATTGATAAACTCTTATTTAAAAGAAAATAGAGTTCATCTAAATATTAAAAAGGGAAATGAGGATTTTGTTTTTTTAAATAGGAGAGGGGCAAAATTAACACGTGTTATGGTTTTTACGATTATTAAACAATTGGCTGAAAAAATTGGATTACATAAAAAAATAAGTCCACATACATTCAGACATTCTTTTGCAACACATTTGATTGAAGGTGGAGCAGATTTAAGAGCAGTTCAAGAAATGCTGGGGCATGAATCTATTACAACAACAGAAATATACACTCATCTCGACAGAGAATTTTTAAGAGATAATATTTTATCTTTTCATCC
>CAZUCB010000238.1:0-2454 GCA_964618755.1 uncultured Bacteroides sp.
CATTTAATGCTAATTTTTTTGGTTTCATTGGGTAATAAATCAAAATAATTATCGGAGAAATGTCCTTCTATGGTTGAGGTTAAACAAAGATTTTTAGCTAATTTATCGGTAGAAACTAAAATTTCTGCATTTCCATTAGCTAAATACTTCATAGTTTTGGTAAGCTGTGGTTTGGGTAAATCTAATTTTGCTATTTGTGTAAAATATAAATTATGCGTAGCAATTTCAATTGCATTGTTTGTAAAGGAAGTATGCAGAAAAAATTTAGTTGCATCATAATTGCTTAATAATAGAGCACTGTCAATGTGAAACACAACGCCCGAAGAATTGCCATTAACAGTACAATCCGTTGTTTTCGACCATAAAACCTTGCCATCAAAATTCATTAATTCTAATTGAAGCTTACCCTTTGTTATGGTTTCTTTATCAGAATTAATCCAAACTTCAACCTTATTATTTTTAATAATTTGAGAAATAAGAATGTCTTGATAAAGTTTTTTTACAAAATAATGCAAAGCTTTCCATCTACCGTAATAGTCCACACTCGACCACGACACAACGGGCCAACAATCGTTCAACTGCCAATACAATGTACCCATACAGCGGGGTTTGGCTCTTCGGTGCGATTCAATGGCAATGCGCATTCCTTCTGCTTGCAAGAGTTGACTTACATAAACGTAGGATGTAAAATCTTTGGGTTTTCGGTAATCTCTTAACAAATACTCGTCAATCGTTTCAAAACCTGTTGGATGTTTCTGATGATTCTTTAGCTGAAGCGATTGAAAAGAAAGAGATGTATCGGCGACCATGCTTTTAATCGTTTTCATATCGGGCATTCCCTGAAAACCATATTCCGACATAAACCGTCCTGTTTTCTCTTTATATATTTCAAAAGATAGTTTTCCCCACCAAACACCCCAATAATGCGAATCGCCTTCTGTCATACTTTCTTTGCGACCCCATCCTTTGCGTGGCGATGTGGAAACATAAGCTCTTCCTGCATCATGTTGGTTTATAGAAGAAGGTAATATATTTTTAAAAATTTGTAAGTAGTCTTGCCAAATTTTTGCAGAATCAGCAGTTGTGTAGTTCAATTGTTTTTGCCAGCCCCAATTGTGCCATGCTTCGTCCACTTCATTATTACCGCACCACAAGGCAATACAGGCATGGTTTCTAAGCCTTTTTATATTATCAATTGCTTCTTGACGGACATTTTCCACAAAAATACTATCGCCTGGATACATCGAACCAGCAAACATAAAATCCTGCCATATCATGATGCCATATTTGTCGCATAAATCATAGAATTCATCATTTTCATATATGCCACCTCCCCAAACTCTTAGCATATTCATATTGGCTTCTACGGCATCTTTAATTGTTTTTTCGTATGTTTCTTTGGTGGTTTGCGATGGAAAACTATTGGATGGGATATAATTTGCACCTTTTACAAACAAAGGTTTCCCATTTACATTAAAATAAAAACTTTCGCCAATGCTGTCTTTTTCGGTTATCAATGCAATGGTTTTTAATCCAATTGTATTTTCTGAACTTTCTATGGTTCTGTTTCCTTTAACAATAGTAGTTTTTAATGTATAAAGATTGGCTTTCCCTGCTCCGTTGGGCATCCATACTAGAGGATTTATAATATCAAATGGAATTTCTATGGAATTTACACCTTTATTCAATACTATTTTTTTTGAAACAGAAATACTCTTTGTTTCCGCAGCATTTATATTTATCGAAACAGTATCAGGATTATCCGCAAACAGCTCGTATTTTGCAATTAAAGAAGCTTTTGAAGAAGAAATATTCTTTTGTATAAAATGCACGTTGTTTATTTTCAAATTATCCCATGCAAGTATTTTTACGTTTCTCCAAATTCCAGACGTTACCAAGCGTGGACCCCAATCCCAGCCATATTGATAAGGAGCTTTGCGCGAAAATGATCTTTCTTCAGGAAGAGAGTAGGGGAGTTTTGATGCAGCTTCTTTGTCTTTCAATACTGACGAGTAAAAGATAATATGTAATGTATTGTTTTCCTTTTTCAGGTATTTCTTTCCATCAGTTTCCCATCGGCGAAACTGATTATTAGCTGTAAGCAAATGATAGTTGTTTAGATAAACATCACAATAAGTATCTAATCCATCAAAAACGAGATATAAATTATTTTTCGAGAAAATTTCCTCAGAAACATTAAAATTACATTCGTATTCCCAGCTTTCTTTTTCTATGTCTTGTACTTTCTTTTCATTATCTCCAAAAAACGGATCGGGAATAATGACATTGGCAAGCAAATCGGTATGAACACATCCGGGTACTTTAGCAACAAACCATTTTTCGCTGCCTAATTTTCTGAATTGCCAGTTATTATGTAATGATTTTTCAATTATTTGAGCGGATAAATAATTGAATAGCAACAGAAAGAGGAGGGAAGTAATGATTTTTTTCATT
>CAZUCB010000239.1:0-2454 GCA_964618755.1 uncultured Bacteroides sp.
GTACTGGCTTAGGTTTGTCAATAGTAAAACATATTATTGAAGCCCACGAACAAACGATAAATGTAAGAAGTGGTGTTGGGGTTGGAACTACCTTTGGCTTCACTTTGCAAAAAGAGAAATAAACCTTCCAACTAAAATTAGTGCTTCAAAATATTTCTGGTATTACAAACAATACTTAATCTTAGAAATCCCGTTTTTTGTCAATTCCAGAAAATCATCAGGATGAATTTTGGCATCTATAAACTCATGCCCCAGTTCTTCAATTTGTTTTAAATCGTAACCCAGTAAGTTGCAGAAATTGGGAGAGTAAAAAACATGTTCTTTTTTATAAAGATCAAAAACACTGATTCCGCTGTTGCCTAAACTGGCTAACTGATGCAATAAAGGTTTATGTTTTTCGAGCAGGGAATAATCCAGCAAATCTGCATCAAATTCCTGCTGACTAAGCAATTGCAGGTAAGTTGTATAGATTTGAAGCATCTCATTTTCTGTCATACGATCTGGTTTTTTATATCTGTCAACAGCTGAAAAGCTGTGATAAAATATGTTTATCAAAAAGAATCTGATTACAAAATTATTAAAAATCTATAAGATTCAATTGAATTATTTTTTTTCCGGATTGCAGTTTATTTTTTGTTGTTCTATAAAGCCGGAACATCCGTATATCTTTTTATAAACTAAAATATTTTTTGCCTCAAAAAGATGAGGTCTCCATCCTAAAATATTTACTGTTCCCATTGTTCCTTCCTGTAATAAAAAGCATTTTTCAACAATGCCTTTATTAGTATTAAATTTTACGCCTATAGAAGAATGTCCGGGGTAGATGGCTATTTTTTCCTGACATTTATCAGGATATGCATCTGCTACACAGGGATGACCTTTCAACCATATTGTCAATGTATCTATGTTATAGGAATGGGTTGTTTGCATTCCACTACCAGGCCCGTTGTAAAATTGAGTACCATTCTCTCTTTTTCTGACTTCTTTTTTAAATAATCTTTCAACTTTGTTGAAATTTCCTTTTTCTACAGCTTTGCAAAAATTGCAGTTGTTTTGTGAATAGGATATATTTACAAAAAGTAGTAAAGAAAGCAGTATTATAAGGACTTTCATATATTTATATTAATTATCTGTTGGTTTTTCAATAATTAGATTTGTTTGGCTGTAGTTTAAAATAGCGTTGTAAAAATTATAAATTTTTTTTGGCTAAAGCCATGTTGGTATTCATTATTTTTCACCACGACCTAAAGGACGTGGCTATTTATTAGTCACGACTTAAAAGCCGGGTTTGAATAATTTATTGATAAAATAGGCTTTAGCCCTAAATTTAAAAATTATTTTTCAAAACACTATTGTCCGACAAACTTTTACAAAGAATATTTTTATTGCTTCTCGTATTGCTGAATTTCATCAAATACAAACTCAATACTAATACCTGCTTGTTGGAACATTTCTTCTGATTCCTGTCCTGCATGATATTTGCGTTCGCAAACCACTCTTTTGATACCACAATTGATAATCAACATGGCACATGTACGGCAAGGAGTCATGCGACAATACAATGTAGCACCTTCCAATGCTATGCCCATTTTTGCTGCCTGACAGATTGCATTTTGTTCGGCATGAACCGTTCTAACACAATGATTGGTAACTTTGCCATCTTCATGTGTAACTTGCTTAAACAAATGCCCCACATCATCGCAATGTGGTAAACCCATTGGAGAACCAACATATCCGGTAACCAAAATCTGTTTGTTGCGGGCAATCACGCATCCGCTTCTTCCTCTATCGCAAGTAGCACGTTTGGCAATGGTATTGGCTACTTCTATAAAATATTCATCCCAAGTGGGTCGTATGTATTTTTCTTCGCTCATGTTATTTGTCAATTTGGGTAAGAGCTTTTTCCACTTTTAACTGTAAATCTTCAATGGTGCCAGCGTTTTCAAAAATATAATCGGCCATTTCTATACATTTTCTTAGGTTTTGTTTAGTCGGGTCGCTGGTATTCATTTCTCTTTGCTCGTTTTGGAGAAAAGTATCGTAGTTAATATTATCTGTTTCCGAATTTCGAAGAATGATACGTTCAAATCTTAATGGAGAAGGTGCATCTATTGCAAACAAAAAGAAATTACCTTTTTCTCTGAGCGAATCCACTTCACCGGGAGTTCTGATGCTTTCAATTACGCAATTTTCGTCTGAAACCAATGCTTTAAAGTACAATTGATCGGTAACATAAGAAGGCGAATGTTTTGCACGTAGTTCATTGGCAACAATCACCATGCTATCACGGTTTACAGGCATTTTCCTTTTTTCAATTTCTTCAATCAAAAAACTTCTTACCGAATAATGTGTAAACTTTTTATGATTGACAAGATATTCTACAATAGTTCCTTTGCCCGCACCCAATGTTCCTGTAATTCCTATTATCAGCATAATATTATAAATCTTTGTTTT
>CAZUCB010000240.1:0-2450 GCA_964618755.1 uncultured Bacteroides sp.
CTTAAATTTGCAGAGGAAGAACGACAAATTACACTCGATCAATCTAAGTATGAACCGCCTGCCAGCATTCGTCAAGCTGAAATTGATTTACAAAAATCGAAACGTAGCTACGACCAAGCAGTACAGAATTATAAACTAAAATATAGCAAAGCAAAAGCTACCATAGGCGAAATAACAGCTTCTTACGACCAATCAAAACGTAAATATCAAATGTTGATGAGTGTGTTGGATGAATTTACGGTGAAAGCACCTAAAACAGGAATGCTTATTTACAAAAGAGATTGGAATGGTAAGAAAAAAGCTGTAGGCAGTACGATTGATGCTTGGAGCAATGTGGTTGCTACATTACCCAATTTGTCGAAAATGATTTCTAAAACGTATATCAACGAGATAGATATTAGTAAAGTAAAAATAGGACAAAGAGTAGAAATAGGAGTGGATGCTTTTCCTGAAAAGAAATTTACCGGCGAAGTTACCGAAGTTGCCAATATTGGCGAACAAATGCAAGGAACCAATGCCAAGGTGTTTGAAGTTAAAATATTGGTTCATGAATTTGACTCAATTTTGCGTCCAGCCATGACGACAAAAAATACCATTATCACTGCGGTAGTTCCCAACGTAATTTATGTTCCCATTGAAAGTGTTCACACCAGCGATAGCATCACTTATGTTTTCAAAGCAGAAGGATCAAGGGTTATAAAACAACAAGTAAAAGCAGGTGTTAGCAACGAAAATGAAATTATTATTACTAAAGGACTTACCGAAAAAGACAAAGTTTATCTGTTAACACCCGAAAATGCTGATAAACTTAAACTTGTGAAACTATCATGAATTATCGTAACATTTTTATAAGAAAAGAAACCAATCGGTTTTCTTACATTCTTAATATTGCTTTTGAAGCAGTATTGGCAAATAAATTTCGTTCGATGCTTACAGCTTTGGGTATAATTTTTGGTGTAGCTGCCGTAATAGCAATGATGGCAATAGGTAATGGAGCTCAGCAAGAAATTTTAGATCAAATTAAATTAGTAGGAGTTAACAATATTATTATTTCTCCCAAAATTGATAAAAAAGGAGAAGGAAAACAAGATGCTGAATCTTCAGATAATGAAACAGCTAGCGAAGACAAGAATAAAAACAAGTTTTCACCGGGTTTAACACTAAAAGATGCAGAAAGTATCAAAGCTATGGTGCCAACAGTTAAGTTAGTGAGTCCTGAAGTAATTTATCAAACCGATATTATAAAAGACGGAATTAGTAGTTCTGCAAAACTTTCGGGAGTAACACCTGACTTTTTCACTGTCTTTAATCTGGAAATTGCACAAGGGCAAATGTTCAATGACGAACAACTGAGAGAAGGTAAGCAAGTGTGCATTATTGGACAAGTAGTTAAATCAAAACTTTTTCCAAAAGAAGACCCTATTGGGAAATATATAAAATGCAATAAAGTTTGGTTAAAAGTTATTGGTGTAATTCAATCAAAAAATGTTAGTCAATCTGCTTCAGAAAATTTAGGAATTAGTGAATACAATAAATTTATTTATGCTCCATTGCAAACATTATTGCTGAGGTATAAAGACAGATCGCTCATTACTGCAGCATCATTGAATTCAGGAGATGAAGAGTCTTCAAGTACTGATGATGAAGACAATCTTAATCAAATTGATAAAATAGTCATACAGGTTGACGATTCAAAAAACATAAAGGCTACTACCGAAATAATTACACAGATGATGAAACGCCGTCATGCCAGCGTTGACGATTATGAAATTAAAGTGCCTGAATTATTGCTCAAACAAGAACAAAAGACCAAAGATATTTTCAATATTGTATTGGGCGCAATTGCCAGTATTTCGCTGATAGTAGGAGGGATTGGTATTATGAATATTATGCTTGCCTCTGTGATGGAACGTATCAAAGAAATTGGTGTTCGATTGGCATTGGGAGCAACTAAAAGAGATGTAATTGCTCAGTTTTTATCGGAAGCTACCATGATTAGTTTGAGTGGAGGAATTGCAGGAATTATATTAGGCATCGCATTGGCAAAAATTATTACCGAAGTAGCCGGAATATTAACCATTATTTCGCCTTTATCTATTGTAATATCTTTCTTTGTATCAGCTACTGTTGGCATTTTGTTTGGCTATATGCCTGCCCGAAAAGCTGCTATGCAGGATCCTGTTACTTCATTACGTCATGAATAAAGTTTAATATAAAATGAAAATATATTTTTCAATAATAGCAATAATATTGGTCATTAGCTTTTCGGCGAAAGCCCAAGAGAGTATTAAAATCCTCAGATTTGAGGATGTAATTACCATTGCCAAAACACAATCACCCGATGGCTTGGTGGCTAAAAATAAATACTTAGGAAGCTATTGGAAATATCGAAGTTACAAGGCTTCCTATATGCCTATGCTCACATTTGATGGAACTTTACCGAATATCAA
>CAZUCB010000241.1:0-2421 GCA_964618755.1 uncultured Bacteroides sp.
ATTTCAGGTGAAGATGTAAAAGGAAGTATTTTTATAAATTGCTGAAGCTTATTTTCCTTTATTTGTTCTATAAGATTTGTTTTCAACTCTTGCTGATGCATAAAAACATCTCCAACAATCTGAATTTCTACTTTTTCTCTTTCAGTTTCGTTTAATAATGCAATCGCTTTTATTAATAACGACTGACCTTTCCAACTATTAATTCTTCCTATAAGTAAAATCTTAATTCTTACAGCATTTTCTTTTTCCCGAACAGTTTCTTTTAATTGTTCAACACCATTCCAAACTATAAATTGATGCTTGTTTTTTAAATTAATGAATGCATTTTTTGAGGCGACTGAAATAAATATAAGATTTGCGCTGGAAAAGCTTAATAAGCTGCTGAATATTTTTGCAGCAATACCCAAAGGTAATTCGTGAACATGAATAAATGCTTTTACTTTTGCAAAACGAGCAGCCAGAATATAATCTATGATTACGATAGAATTGATGTAAACAAATTCAAAAGAATTGATAAATGCTAGCAATCTGAAAAATGTAAAAATTCTTGTAAAAGCTGAAAGGTTAAAACGTTTCAGATCGTATTTCCTGACAACTCCTAAATGCCTGATTAATACCTCAACCTTGTATTCATTTTCCAGAATCTCTGATAATATCCCTTTCTTTGGTAATATGACAATAATTTTCTTTTCAGGATATTTAATAATGGCCGCTTTTATATTAAGCAGCAACATCTTATCTGAACCATATAATTCAAATCCCTGATGAACAAAAAGTATGGATTTATTTATTCGTTTTGGGATTCCCATTTATTAATCATTTATTAAAATATTAAAGGTGCTATAAACCATACCTTTTTATATTAAAAACGCCATCCCAAGCTCCCAGGTAAAGCATCGGAATTGATTTAAGCTGGCGTTTAATAAATAGTTTAAAGGAAAGATATATTATCCAACGTATTGAAATCCAAAAAATAAAAATCGGAAATAATTTTGTATTCAAATGCTTACGTTGCAAAAGAATAAGATTTCGGGTTGCAAGGTAAAACTTAAACCAGTTTGCATTATTTCTGAAAGAATAACTCACTTTATGATAAACTATTGAATCAGGAACATACATCATTGAATAACCTGAATTTAATATTCTTAAACTATAATCTGTATCTTCAGAATAGGCAAAAAATTGTTCGTCTAGTAAACCAATTTTATTAATTGCATCAGCACTCAATAATACGGCACAGCCGTTTACAAATCCTATCTTTTTTTGAATTGAATTAGAAGGAGCATCTTTTTTGTATTTCCCATATTCATTGACAATACCCGAGAATTTTGAAACTTTGCCACCTGCATACCAAATAATATCCTTATTATCAAAAAAATAAATTTTTGGAACTGTAGCAAAAATGTTATCATTTTCATGAAAAGGCAAAATCAGTTGATCAAGAAAATCCGATTTTACCTCTGTGTCATTATTTAATAACAGAAAGTAATCAGGATGATACTTATTCATTGCATAAACAATACCCTTATTGTTGCCACCAGTAAACCCATAGTTTTTATCTAACGATAAATAGTCAACTTGATCAAAATCCTTTGATAAATTTTCAACAGAATTGTCAGTAGAACCATTATCTACTAATATAACTGTATAATTAGGGAAACCGATTTTTTGTAATGAAAGCAAACATTCCCTAGTTACTTCATATCCATTCCAGTTAAGGATAATTATGCAAATATGGGCTTTGTCATTTATTTTCATGCTTTTTATTTATTCAATATCATTGTTAACAATAATGGTAGTTCCTCCTTTTATTGAATACTTATATTTTAAAACAGATTTGTCAATAGCATTAAAAAAAGATCTTGAACAATCGTCTTTTAGCCAATCATGTAATTCAATTAAAACTGTTTTTACTTTTGGCAACCAATTTTCGTAATTATCCATAAATAATTCCTTTTCACTGGTTTCTATATCAATTTTCAAAATATCAATTTTTTTAATTGAATAATTTTCAATTAATGTATTCATTGATATTGCACTAACCGTACCATTTATTTTATCTTCTTCAACAATCATTCCCCATTTCCCTGAATTATATTTATCGTAAACATTCAATTTTGTATCCTTATTCCACAGTCCTGAATTTAAACAAATAATATTTTTATATTTTGATGTATTTTCTACTAAAATTTTAAAGTTATCAATATCAGGTTCTATACATATAATTTTAGCTTCAGGAAAATTGTTTTTTATTTGAATGGCAAATAACCCAATATTAGCTCCTGCATCAATAATGACAGATGGTTTCACAAAATCTACATCATAGTTTTTATATAAAAAAACTTCATATAGAACTTGAATATCTGTAGTGTCTGATCTTAACATAAACGGATACTTAATACCTGGCAACTTAATGCTTGA
>CAZUCB010000242.1:0-2407 GCA_964618755.1 uncultured Bacteroides sp.
CTATTGACATTCCGGTTAGTAACTTTTTAACATTCATAAAAAAATCACCTCTTCTCTAATTTTATAAGATTAGTATATTATCTGGGTACGCTAAGATTCTATGATACCACTTAGTAAAGGAAATTTTTAGTTTCGTGCTACACCAAAGTATACCACCCTAAAGTCTTGACACATAGGTCTTTCAAAAAGTCATCGTCTGTCATTCTATACTTAATCCCAGTACCGAGTAGTTTCTTATATAAACTTTTCAAATTATACAAAAATCTTAAATTTTACTAAAACATTGTACCAGCACCCCAAGTCATTTTACCTAATAGAATTTTAGTAAAAATATGAATATTTTATAGTTTACAATTGAATAAAAAAAGCAAGCTATATATTTTTCTAGCCTGCTTTAATCAATTATTTTTTTAATATATTTCATATTTCTTTAGGTTATAATTCTTCAAGGTCTGTTTCTAAGATTGCACTTACAATACAAGCTTTTAAATACTCTCTGGTATTAAAAATATAAGTTTTCTCTTTAGCAATCCTATATTTATAAATTGCCCTGTCAAGATGTTTCAATCTCAACTTAAATATCAGAGCGCGATGAGAGTAATAAATATCTTTTATTTCCTCTTGGAGAATATTTTTGATACTATCATTAAAATATTCAACTCCTGATACTTGATATATTTCATTAATAATAGATATGTCCGTCAGTCTGTCGGTCATGATTTTTCCCCTCTCATAAAATAGATTGCTTTTTTTGTCTTTTTTGAATTCTATAATTCTCTCCATTCATATTTAATACCGTGGATTCCTGAACTAACCTACCAATAAGCGCTGAAGTCATGTGTTCATCTTTTCCAAGAAATGATATCCACTTTGAAAACTCTAGATTCGAGGTTACAATTGTGCTTTTTGTTTCATATCGTGCAGCAAAAATTTGAAAGAGAAGACTTGCTCCTACTTTATCATACGCCAGGTAACCAAGTTCATCGACCAGAAGAATATCACATGAATTTACATTTTTTATGAATTTAGACAAGTGCTTCTCATTAGCGGCTTCATTCATCTGATTTACAAGTTCTGAAGCTCTTCTAAATTTAACCGTATAACCTTTAGCGATTGCTTCCATAGCTATCGCAATACACAGATGACTTTTGCCAGTGCCTGAATTTCCTACAGCAACAACGTTTCTACGGTTTTCAACAAACTTACAGCTTGCCAATTCCATAACGACATCTTTATCAAGATCGGGCAATCTTTCTTTATCAAATTCAAAAGTATCAAGAGTCTTTATTAATGGAAAAGTAGCCATTTTTACTCGATATTTATATTTATTTTGTTCCCTTAATTTAGTTTCTGCAATAAGCAGTTCATATATAATTTCTTCGGTTGAGAATCCCTTTTTCATATATTCTTTATATTCTGAAAAAGCTTCAAGTTTTAAAGTTTTTGCCATAGTTAAAATTTTACATTCTTTTGGGGCATATTCAATTGTTTCTTCAATCATTGTTCTTCTCCTTTATTTGGAATTAATTCGTCATACTCATTAAAATTTACAGCATTAACTTTTATGTTATCTTCTACAGGGTTTTTGTTAAAAAAACTTTGATTCTGTATTTCAAGGTAAAAGCAAACCAAGTCGTAAGATGGACTACCTGTTATATTTGCTTGTTTAACTGCCCATAGAAGATTTTCAGATGCAATTTTCCTACTAAGCAACAATACATTTACCAGTTCATAATTTCTATTTCGATCTTTGCATAGTTTCATAAAATCAATTAGTTCAGAAGGCATAATGCCTTTATTTATTGGGGCAGCATTTTTGATTGCTCTCGGTTTTTGAAGAAGAATATCTAGATAATGCTCTGTAATATATTGATGTTCTCCTTGATGGAGTGCTTTCTTATGGCTATATATCAAGCTTCCTCTATGATAGATATTAATATTAAAAGGATATATTTTAAGTGTGACACTTAGTCCAATATATTCTTGAGGCAAAGAATATTTTACGTTCATGTAGCGCACGGTTAAGTCGTTATGAACTAAAGCTTTTACCTCTTCAGCAGTGTCTAAAGGGCATATCGGCAATGGGATTAAATGGTTTTTTTCTTCTTCCAGCATTTCTTTAATTCCTCGTGCCCTACCTTTAATTTTATGATTCATGCAATATTCTAAGCATTTGTGAGTTACATGTTCTTGGAGTTCTGAAAAGTTTGAAACAGATGGCATTGGAGTAAAGGCTATTTTTCTGATAATGGAGACTAAATTTTCTACACTACCCTTCTCCCATCCACTTTCAGCGTTACATAGTACGCTTTCAAAAGCATAATGTGCTTCAAGTTTTTTAAATTTTTGTTGGGTGATAGCATTTATGCCAGACCCCTCAAGGACAACGCTCTTAAGGTTGTCGTAA
>CAZUCB010000243.1:0-2358 GCA_964618755.1 uncultured Bacteroides sp.
TAATTGAACGCATCGCTTCCTACTCAACCAATGTTGCCGAATCAATAATTTTTGTTGTAGAAGGGAAAATAGTGAAGCATCAGAAGAAAATAATAGAATAGTAATATAATGTTTGTAATCAATATTATAGGATAATTTATAATTGATAATAAAAAGAGCTGACTGTAAATTGTCAACTCTTTTTATTTATTTTATGTATCCTAATCTTTCCAAATAGTTGCTAAAAAATATTCATCGGTACCCGTATTGGTCATTTTATCAAAAACATAAACATAGTTTCCTTTTCTGAAAAACTTATATATAGTGCTTTCGCTTACAAACTCGATTTTATTTTCCACCAAAAACTTTTCACTATATTTTTCTCCCTTAATAAGCAAACTTTGCATACCAATTGTATCTTCGCTTTTAACCATAATTCCAAATTTTTTGTAAAAATAAGAATATTTTCGTCTAAATAAATAAAAAAATGAAATTATTTTTTTTGATTTTTAACAATAAATTGGTTTTCTCTTACAAAATCCAACAAAAGCAGTAGATACAGCTCTTATTTTTTAAAACATTTTTTTGCGAATAAAATTATTTAACAGGAATATAAATATACGTTTGTAGCTTTTCGGCTTTAGTTTTACTTGGATTGTTCATATATTTATCAAAACAAGGAACATCACGTAATTCATAACCCGAAGCAGGCAACCAATTCCGATAAATCTGATTATAGGCCTCGCCCAAATTATCGTAAGGTCCAACATGTTTAAAAATAGCATACATGCCACCTTCCACATCTTTTACACCAATTTCGCCTTCAGGCTTAACATCTTTCTTAATAGTAACACATGCATCATAGCGACATTTATCAGCATCCGTAATACTTGGATCGTCGTGACTAACACCCAAACTTTCCATTCCAAAACTATACAGTTTTTTTTCTTTTACAAAACTCCACAGCTTTTCCCATGCTTTTGCTGTTTTTTCGCCGCCATAAGCTTCTATTACCTGAATATAAATCACCTTTCTGGTGCTTATTTCTTTAATCTTTGGTTTCAATTCCATTTTCATTGTATTTTCTTTATTAATAAAATGATTAAAAATATGATTTTTTACAGTACTGTTTCTAAATTCAATAGGCGAAACACCAAAACGATTTTTAAAAGCAGTGGAAAATGCTGCTGGTGTTTCGTAGCCGATTTTCCAGGCAATATCGCTGATGGTTTCCTGGCTAAACTCTAATAATCGCGCGGCAATTTCTAAACGTATTCTTATAATATAACTTCCCAAAGCCTCGCCCAAATGTGCCCGCATAATACGATGGAAATGAAAAGGAGAAAAATTAGAGATTTCAGCCAATAGCCTTAAATCTAAATCTTCGCTCAAATGATTATTAATATAAACCAATACCTTATTGATACGTTCCTGATAATCTTTAGCTGTTTCTGCTTTAAGTTTCATTTCCTTTTACTATTTTTTCGTAACGCAAAAGTAATGCAGTTTTTTGGGAAAGACTTTTTATATCTTGCTAATTTAATTGAAAAAGGAAAAATTATTAGGGAACAATGGAAAAACAAAAAAGCCACATTACTGTGGCTTTTGCTCCCCCTTCAGGACTTGAACCTGAGACCCTCTGATTAACAGTCATAATTTTACTGTTTTTAGTACTTTTCTAATTTTTACAATTCATATTTAATATTATTGATTTTCAGACTACAAAGATAATATTTATTTTCATTATTTTACATTTAATATCATTATTTGTATTATCTTTGTGTTGCAATTGTGCGACAGCTTTTTTTGCAACACAAAATATTTTAATATTGATATTATGTTTAAAGATACTTTTAACGATAGTGTTACTCTTTACACTTTATTAAACGAAAGGCGACAAACAAAGGACGGTTTATTTCCAATTCATTATCGTATCACTTACAACCGAGATAGACAATATTACAAGTCAGGGAAATATTGCAGTGCTTCAGATTGGGAGTTAGTTACTGATGAAACTAAAAAAGGCAGTAAGAAAGCATCTATTATTGAATTAAGAAAAGAAATACAATTAGGACACGACACCATTAAAGACAATATTAAAGCAGTTATTGAAAATAATAAGGGTAGTTTTTCATTTGACAAATTCAACAACCTTGCTAAGAAAAATTTATCTGATACGGTTAACAGTGCATTTTTAGCAAAAATAAAAAACACTAAAGATGAAGCCAAAATAGGAACTTCGATTTATTACAGTTGTGCATTGCAAAGTATTAAGAAGTTTAAGGGCGAAAACATCAAATTTCCTGACATAACTGTTAAATGGCTGAATGATTATCAAAAACACATGCTTAATAATAGTGCAAGCTATACAACTATTGG
>CAZUCB010000244.1:0-2281 GCA_964618755.1 uncultured Bacteroides sp.
TTTGTCGCTTCCGATGCGTTCGATTATTCCCATTTTTTTTAATTCTTGAATATATCTTTTTATGGTTGCCGTGGAATATCCTGTTTTGTCGGCAAGCTCTCTATAGTTTGCATTTGGGTTTTGTTTTAAATGCTGCAAGATTTTACTTTTCACTGATTTATTTACAGGGTCATTTACAGGTTCATTTTTAGCTTTTACTGGGTCATTTACAGGTTCAACAAACTTAACGTGCATTTCTCGGTTTTTCAATATATGGTTTTCGTCAAGCAATAAGTTTTCGAGAAAACGCAGTAAAAATTCGTTGGTAGCATGAATATTCTTCACGTGGTTTTTGTAATTAGCTCTTACTAAAGCATTTCTAAAATACCACGAATGCTCTGCAAATAAATCGTTATTTATTTTAAAGCCAAATGTTCGCAAATATTTTATTAAAAAAATGGCTGTTGTTCGAGTATTGCCTTCACCAAAAATGTGAATTTGCCAAAGGTAGGAAATAAAATGTGCTATGTGTTCTATAACTTCTTGCTGACTTAATCCTTTATAGCTAAACTTTTTTTCTTGTTCAAAATCGTATTCCAACGTGGCTTTCAAGCTCTCGGCACTTCCGTATAGAATCGTTTCGCCATTTAGCACCCATTCTTGTTTAGTGATGTTGTAATCACGTATTTTGCCTGCAAACCTGTAAATGTCTTGAAATAACCTGCGATGAATAGCAATGTATTCTGCTGGTGAAAACGTAAATGTTTGTTCACTCAAAATTTCTGCAATTCGTGCTGAAACTTTATCGGCTTCTTCAGTGCGGTCTTCATTTGTTTGGGCTGGGTGCTGTATATAATAAGTGTCAATGCGCTGTTTTACTTCGTCAATGGTAATGTCGCCTTCAATGTTTTGTTTAGCAGTTGCAATGAGATAGTCAGACGTTTTTAGTCCGTCAATTTGTTGCAAGCCAATAGCAGTTTTCCAAACTTTTGCTTTTTCAGCTTTGTTTGGCTCACCCTGTCGTAAATATTCTTCAAAATTATCCATTGTCTGAACTATGATTTACATTTCGATTTATGTCTGTCGTTTCTGTTTCTTACACTTAATGGTAACTTGTTTCTCGCTTCACCTTTGTGGTGAACTATTCACTGTTTTTAGGTGGACTGCTACACCTTTTTATTTTTTACAAATTTACAATTATTTTAATATCATGTATATTTTTTCAATATAATTATTGCATCTTATAATATCATTCTTAATTTTGCAAAAAATTATAAAACAGAGCACAATGGGAAGAGCATTTGAGTTTCGTAAAGCGCGTAAGTTTAAACGCTGGGGTAATATGGCAAAAGTATTTACCAAATTAGGAAGAGAAATTACAATGGCTGCTAAAGCCGGAGGTGGCGACCCTCACACCAATCCTCGTTTAAGGTTGTTGATACAAAATGCGAAGTCGGAGAATATGCCCCGCGAAAATGTAGAAAGAGCCATTAAAAAAGCTACTGAAAAAGACACCAAAGATTACAAAGAATTGGTTTATGAAGGTAAAGCAGCTAATGGTGTAGCTATTTTGATAGAAACAGCTACCGACAATCCGGTAAGAACCGTTGCCAATGTTCGCAGTTATTTCAATAAATACAATGGTAGTTTAGGTACTACCGGTATGTTAGACTATTTATTCGAACGCAAATGTTCATTTAAAGTAGAAAACAAAGAAGGTATCAATCTGGAAGAATTGGAATTTGAGTTGATTGACTTTGGTGCCGAAGATGTTTTTGAAGAAGACCAATACATTATGATTTATGCTGAATTTACTTCGTTTGGTCCTATACAAAAGTATCTGGAAGAAAATGCTTTTACAATTTCTACTTTTGAGTTTGAGCGCATCCCAACCGAAATGAAAGAAGTAACTGCCGAACAACAAATAGAAGTAGATAAACTACTCGAAAAACTTGAGGAAGACGAAGATGTTACCAATGTATTTCATAATATGAAGTTGAAAGATTAAGGAATGCTTGCATTTTATACGTATTAAAGAGACAGACTTAACAAAAGTCGGGTTTTATATACACTCATCTTCAAAAGACTAGTTCAATTATTTGAGAAACGCTCAGAATAATTAGCAATAGTGGAAAATAAAAATTTATAATTTTGTTAAAGTAAAAAATAGTAGTATCTTTGCACTCTCAAATTTAGAATAAAGAGATTGTTCATAAACTAAAGATATATTGCGGGATGGAGCAGTGGTAGCTCGTCGGGCTCATAACCCGAAGGTCGTTGGTTCGAATCCGGCTCCCGCTAC
>CAZUCB010000245.1:0-2243 GCA_964618755.1 uncultured Bacteroides sp.
AAAAAAAGAAGGCGAAAAGCGGAAGTTAGGAGACAGTAGTTTTAGGAATAAAAATGTTATAAAAATCGCTATGGAATTCAAATTTGAAAAGCTTATTATTTGGCAAATGGCTATGGATTTGGGAGAAAATATTCATAAAATGGCTTCAAGGTTTCCAAAAGAGGAAATGTTTAGTCTTTCTTCTCAAATTAGAAGAGCGGTTGATTCAATAGCATTAAATATTTCAGAAGGTTCAATTGGACAATCTAATCTTGAGTTTAAGGAATTCATGGGTTATTCGATACGTTCTTTGGCTGAAGTTGTTACTTGTTTGCATAAAGCAAAAAGACGTGAATATATTTCAGAAGAAGAATTCAATGAATATTATGAATTCGCATTTAATTTAATGAATATGATGGTGGCATTTAAAGGGAAAATTAAGTGAGTTGGAAGACGGAAGTTGGGAGTCAGAAGTCAGAAGTCGGGAGACGGGAGTCAGAAGTTCGAAGAAAGAAGTCCGAAGACAGAAGTAAAAAGTTTGATATTCAGACTTAAAAATTAATAAAAGAATAAAGACATTGCTTAGTAATTATTGAAAAAAATGAGACAATCAAAAATATGAAAAGGTTATTATTTTTCGGATTTTTCTTATGGAGTCTTGCAGCTTTTGCTCAAAATGGGAATATAACTGGTATTATTAAACATGGAATTAGTTCAGAGGTATCACCGTATATTAGTGTTGGGCTTTTAAGAACATTAGATAATAAAATCATTGCAGGAACTATCTCTGATTCTTTAGGAAAATTTGAATTTAAAAACATCCCAAAAGACACTTATGGTTTAAACTTTAGTGATATTTTATATCAGCCATACAATTTGCAGAATGTAAAAGTTTCCAATGACTCATCTATTTTTCTTTACATTAGTTTCCCATGCCCCAATGGATTAAAAATATCTAAAAAAGAATGTCCATTTGGTCATAAAGATAAAATTATTCCTATTGCTTACAGTTTGCTTTCCAATAAAGGATGTAGAAAAGTTAAGAATGACAAAGCTTACCCAGGTGGATGTATGGTAACAGAATGTAGCCCAAAATGGTATTGTAAAAAACACAAAATAAGATTTTAATACAACAATTGCTAACACAGCATATCACTACAAAAGAGTTTTAGAACAAAAATAAAATAAAAATATGAAAAAAAAACAAGTAAAGATATTAGTCAAAAATCAGAAATACGGAGGCACCACTTCCGTCTTCGGTCTTCCGACTTCTAACTTCCAACTAAAAAACTATGATAGTACTATTTTATAATCGAAAAACTAAAAATCGTTTAAGTACGCTTTGGATGTTGATAGCAATATCCTTTGTTATTATATTGCCTTTTATTTTGGGTGCGGGCTTGTATTATAAATCATCAATGCTATTTCAAGAAAATTCATTGGGCGATTTGCTATTCTCAAAAATATGGAAGCCCAGTATCGGAAAATTTGGGTTTTTAACTTTTATAATGGGTTCGGTTTGGGTAACCTTTATTGCTATGCTTATTTCTGCGCCTATTTGTATTTTTGCAGCACTTTCAATTACACAATATTCCCGCAAATTTTATTTAAAAATCATTCATCCGGTTATTGATATTTTAGCTGGGTTACCATCTGTAGTTTACGGTGTTTGGGGCGTTATAGTAGTTGTACCTTTTATTTCCAATGTTATTGCACCTATTTTTGGAGCAAAAACCATGGGGTACAGCATTTTGGCAGGAGCTATTGTGCTTTCAGTAATGATTATTCCTTTTATTCTCAATATTTTAATTGAAATTTTCAGGACTATTCCAATAGAACTTACCGAAGCATCTTTATCTTTAGGTGCTACTAAATGGGAAACTATTAAGTACGTATTGGTTAAAAAGGCTGTTCCAGGAATAATTGCATCTATTGGTTTTGGCTTGGCAAGAGCTTTTGGCGAAACCATGGCAGTATTGATGGTAGTTGGAAATATGGTACATATTCCTAAAAATGTGTTTGATGCTGGTTATCCATTACCAGCTTTAATAGCTAATAATTATGGCGAAATGCTATCAATACCCAAATACGATTCTGCTTTGATGTTTGCAGCTCTCATTTTATTTGTGGTAGTAATGGTTTTTAATGCATTAATGCGCATGTTGATAGTTAGATATGATAAATATTAATAAAAGCAGTTAAAATGAAAAAGATAATTCTTATTATTATAGTAATCTGTGCATTAACAAAAGTAAATGCACAGC
>CAZUCB010000246.1:0-2229 GCA_964618755.1 uncultured Bacteroides sp.
TGAAAAGCTGACAGGATTTGTATTTTAATTTTTACTATCGGATGGTTTTAGAAAGAATGATCGTCGCATATATAATCATACATTTCCTGAGCATTGTTGTTGTATGGATCCAACTGAAGTACTTTTTTAAATTCTTCTTTTGCCAAATCGTACTTAAAAGTACGCATATAGGTACGTCCTAAATGGTAATGAGCCGAAACATGTGGATTATTAGCTTTAACTAATTTTTCGAAATGAGGCAATGCTTCATCATACCTTCCAGTAGCTTTTAATGCAATGCCCATGTAATAATTAGCCATAATAGTATCGGGACATAATTCCAATAGTTTTCTGTAGCTTTCAATACTATCTTCTTCTTTTCCCATGTGATAATAACACAAGCCCATCCAGATATAGGTCATAGGCATATATTTTCCTGATTCAATTATTTTTGTAAACGATTCAATGGCTTGGGTAAAAAGAGTTGCACGATACATAGCAACTCCCATTCTATAGTAAACAAAGATACTTTCAGGACGAAGTTTTAACACTCTTTTATAAGAACAAATACATTTGTTCATTTCGCCAAGTATGTAATACAAGCTTGCTACTTCCATTAATAAATGTGTGCTATCAGGAAATTCATCCAGTTTAGCTTCAAAAATAGTAACAGCTTCTCTAATATCGCCGTTTAACACATGGGTATAGGCTTCTTCCAAACGATAATCACCAAACTCTTTCATTTTATTAGTTTTTAAATTTAATGTGGTAAAATTAATAATTTTTATTACAAACGATCCATAATTGGAATATAATCTTGCAATGGGTAAACATTTTTATAAGATGGACGAATAATCCGTTTAGCAGAGAAAGATAATTCCTCAATTCGGTGTGTACACCATCCGGCAACTCTTGCCATTGCAAATAAAGGCGTAAATAATTCTTTAGGAATTGCAATACATGAATACACAAAACCTGAATAAAAATCTACATTGATACACACTTGTTTATCAGGACCATTCCCTTTAAATGCGGCAATTGCAAGAGGTGCTAATTTCTCAACCAATTCATACAATTCAAACTCTTCAGTTTTTCCTTTTTCAATTGCCAAATCCCTAGCTCTTTCTCTTAAGAGTATTGCTCTTGGATCGGAAATAGTATATACAGCATGACCAATACCATAGATTTTTCCGCTGTAGTCGTTCACTTTTTTGTTCAACATCTTGATGAGGTATTCTTCAACTTCTTTTTCGTCTTTCCAGTCAGTAAGATTGCGTTTCATATCTTCCATCATATCCAATACTTTTAGGTTTGCACCACCATGCAAAGGACCTTTTAAAGAACCAATGGCCGCAGTAATTGATGAATAAATATCGGTTTCAGTTGAACTTGTAACACGCATTGTAAAAGTTGAATTATTTCCACCACCATGTTCGGCATGCAAAACCAATGCAAGGTCAAGCAAATCGGTTTCAAGCTTTGTATATCGTCCATTTCCGCCTTTTACAAGGTAAAGGAAATTTTCGGCAGTACTCATTGTAGTACTCGGATAACGGATAGATAAAGTTTTACCTTGATAAGCGTGACTCATAGCTTGATAAGCATACGCAATAATGGTTGGAAACTTAGCAATAATATTCAAAGTTTGCTCAATCATGTTTTGCATAGATATTTCGTCAGCTCTTGGATCTAAGGTATAAAGACCAAGTATAGAGCGAGCAAGCATATTTAAAACATCCCTTCCTTTCATAGATAAAATCATATTCTTAATAAAAGAATCGGGTAATTTTCTCAATTGTGCCATGTGATTGGTAAACTTTTCCAATTCTTCTTTTGCAGGTTGTTTTCCTGTTAGTAATAAATAAACAGTTTCATCAAAACCATGACGCTGATCATTTTTAAAACCATTCGCCAAATCTTCAATTTCAATTCCCCTGTATAATAATCTACCAGGTACAGCAACTACTTTGTCGCCTTCTTTTTTATAACCTACAACATCTCCAACATTGGTAAGTCCGGCTAAAACTCCGGTTTTATCTTTGTTTCTTAGGCCCTTTTTAACATCAAACTTTTCATAAAATTCGTTGTCGATAACACAGGCTTTCTTAACCGATGCTTCTAAATTTGAAATAAAACTATTGGTTTCCATATTTTTATGTTTTTATTTTACATATTTGAAATAATTGCATCAGCAAATTCTGATGTCTTTAATAATATTGCAGCTTCCATCAAGCGATGAAAATCATACGT
>CAZUCB010000247.1:0-2178 GCA_964618755.1 uncultured Bacteroides sp.
CGCTAAGCGATAAAAATTGCTAAGCGGAAGCCCACCACTTAGCAGCAAAAGCTGATAAGCGGATAATGAAAACAGAAACTTTATTGAATGCTTGTAAATAATAAAGTATATTAGTCGAATAATTTTACAATAAAATTAAAATGTGTAAAAAGCGACCCTCATTTTCAAAAAAAGTAAAATAAAATATGCGTATTGATAACTTTTGAGTTAACTTTGCAAAATGAAAATTCAAAGACAAATCATATTTCATGAATATCATTTTACTTCCTTCTATTTGGAGCAAACTGATAAAGTTCAGGAGAAAATTGAATATGTTTTTAAAGTTATTCAGACTGTCCAAAATATTCCTAAAAAGTTTCTTATGCATTTGTCAGGAACTGATGGACTTTATGAAGTAAGAATTGAATTTGAAAGCAACATTTTCCGAATTTTTTGCTGTTTCGATAAAGGTAATTTAGTTGTTTTGTTTAACGGTTTTCAAAAAAAGACTCAAAAAACACCCAAAGACGAAATCGAATTGGCTCTGAAACTGAAAGATGAATATTTTAACTCAAAAAAGAAAAATGATGGACACAAATAAAATTAGAAATGCTAAAAACTTTGACGAGTTATTAGACATTAAATACGGGAATATCGGAACTGAAAAACGTGACGAATTTGAAGAAAAAGCTCAATATTTTGTGATTAGTGAAATGTTGAAAGATGCCCGAAAAGAAGCCAATATGACGCAAGAACAATTAGCCGAAAAAGTAGGGACTAAAAAAAGCTATATTTCACGACTTGAAAACGGGCGATGCGACATTCAACTGTCCACACTTTACAGAATTTTTGAATTTGGACTTGGTAAAAAAATTAATTTATTAATTGGCTAAAAAAGAACACCATCCATCAACGAAGGTTTGCTTTCAGGGGAAAGTAAACTGGGAATTGAAACTACACCCATTTCGCAAAATAAATAACTATTGAAAACAAAACCTAAACAAAAAATCAACATTATCACCATGGGATGTTCTAAGAATCTTGTAGATTCAGAACAACTCATGCGTCAATTAAAGGACAACTATGATGTTGTTCATGAATCTGAAAAAGAAGATGCTGACATCATCATTATCAATACCTGCGGATTTATTGCCGATGCCAAACAGGAATCTATCGATACCATTTTAAACTTTTCGGAAGCCAAGAAAACAGGAAAAATAAAGAAAGTTTACGTAATGGGATGTTTATCTCAACGATATAAAAAAGAACTTTCAGAGGAAATGCCGGAAGTAGATGCTTTTTATGGTGTAAACGATTTAACGGATTTATTAAAAACACTTGAAATTGACCTCAAAACACAGTTGCTGGGCGAAAGAATGCTTACTACACCTAAGCATTATGCGTATTTAAAAATTGCCGAAGGTTGTAACCGCAATTGTTCTTTTTGTGCCATTCCGCTCATACGTGGAAAAAACATTTCAAAACCTATCGAGGATTTGTTAGCCGAAGCTGAATGGTTGGTAAAACAAGGAGTAAAAGAATTGATATTAATAGCTCAGGACCTGACGTATTACGGCATGGATTTGTATAAAAAACGCAAATTGGCTGATTTGTTAGAAAAGCTGGCTGCTATCAAAGGTTTGGAATGGATACGTTTGCACTACACTTATCCTGCTTCGTTTCCTATGGAAGTATTAAAAGTAATGGCAAAACATGATAATATCTGTAAGTATTTGGATATACCCCTGCAACACATCAATAGCAATATTCTTGCTTCTATGAAACGCAACATCGATGGAAACAAAACCCGGGAATTGGTTGCAAAAATGAGAGCAAAAGTTCCGGGAATCTCAATCAGAACTACATTTATTGTTGGATATCCAGGCGAAACTTATGCTCAATTTGAAGAATTAAAACGTTTTGTTGCTGAAGCTAAATTTGAGCGTTTGGGTGTATTTACCTATTCGCCCGAAGAAAACACTTCGGCTTATAAGCTGAAAGATAGTATTTCTGCCAAAACCAAAGAAAAAAGACGCTCAGAAATTATGGAATTGCAGCAATTAATTTCAGCTGATATAAACAATGCCAAAATCGGCAAAATTTTTAAAACCATTATCGACCGCAAAGAAGGCGATTACTGGATAGGAAGAACAGAATTCGATTCTCCCGAAGTAGATAACGAAGTGCTGATTACTTCTG
>CAZUCB010000248.1:0-2152 GCA_964618755.1 uncultured Bacteroides sp.
CAAAAAGAAACTTGGCATTGGTATTTTGGAAATAAAGCAGGTATTGATTTTACTTCAGGAGTGCCTGTTGCCGATACCAATGGAAAAATGAGTGCTGGAGAAGGTGTTTCTTCTATTTCCGATAGTGCAGGGAATTTGCTTTTTTATACGAATGGAATGGATGTATGGAACAAAGCTCATGCTATAATGGACAATGGTACTGGCTTAATGGGGCATCAATCCAGCACTCAATCATCCATCATTGTTAAACAGCCTAACAATGATTCAATATATTATATATTTACTTTAGATGCTTGTGAGCCATTTTATCCACCACAAACTCCTCATAAAGGGTTTAAATATAGTATTGTAAATACCAAACAAAACAATGGTTTAGGGAAAGTAATACTTAAAAACGTATGGCTAGCCGACAGCAGTTCTGAGCGGATAACTGCCATACAGCATTGCAATCGGAAAGATATGTGGATTATTGCTGCAAAAGCTAATAGCAATATCTATATGTCTTATTTACTAAGTGATACTGGATTAAATATCCTGCCAGTAATTAGCCAAACTGGACCTTTGTCAAATCTCAATTCATCGTTTTGGAGCTGCATAGTAGGTTATATGAAAGCATCACCCAATGGCAAAAAAATTGCTGTAGCTTTTTGTTGCGAGAATCGAGCTGTAACCTTATTTGATTTTGACAATGGCACAGGAATTTTATCTAATCCAATACCCATAGGATTTACCAATCTTGTTAATTTAGCTTCTTATTCAATGGAGTTTTCACCCAATCAAAAATATTTATATATTAATTATGTGGGAGGTAATTATTATAGTAAAATCTATCAATACGATATTTCTTCCAATAATGCTACAACAATTGGTTTGTCTGGAGTTGAAATTTATAATAATTTCATTCCTCCTAACACATTTACCGAGCATTCTTATGCTAATCAGTTAGCTTTCAATAAAAAAATATACATTAGTTTTTTAGGTTACTCTTATCTTGGAGTTATAAATGCTCCCGATTCAGCAGGCATGGCATGTAATTTTGTAAAAGATGGCGTTTTTTTAAAAGGGAAAACTAGCAGTCTTGGTCTTCCTACTTTTTTTCCAGGTTATTTTAAAACAAACCCTAATTTAACTTATACTCAAAACTGTTTGAAATTTACTTTTATGCCTATATGCGATAGTGCTGCTTTAGACTCTATTCGCTGGGATTTTGGCGATATTACTTCAGGGATTAGCAATACTTCGGCTTTGTATAGTCCAGTGCATTCATATTCGAATACGGGGAATTATACCCTAAAAGTAATTTATTACTATCCTTGTAATTTAAGCGATACGGTTATCAAATCAATACAAGTTCAATATCCTGCTTATACTTTTCCGCAAGGCTTAATAAATGATACAATTACCAATTTGTGCAAGCAATTAAGTTTTACACCAGTTTGTGACAGTGCTGCCCTGGATTCACTACGTTGGAACTTTGGAGATCCTGTTTCCACATCAACAAATATCAGCTATTTGCTCAAGCCCTTGCATACTTTTAGCGACACTGGTACCTATCAAATTACACTTATTTTATACTCTTATTGCCGAACCGATACTTTACGTAAAACCGTTCATATTGCATTGCCTATCAGCGGTGTGTTTCTGGGTTTGGATACTACGTTTTGTGCAGGAGAAAATCTTCAATTGGGGAATGTAATACCCTGCCAATTACCCATTAGTTATCTATGGCAAAATGGTGATAACAGCGCAACATTTACGGTAACTCAGCAAGGTCGCTATTGGCAGCAAGTAAATGCAGGTGGTTGTTTGTTTTCCGATACTATTAACGTTAGCTATTTAAATCCTCCAACCATAAGCTTGCCCAATGATACCATAATCTGCGAAGATAGCCATATTGATATTACGATTCCACAAGGCAATTACAGCCTATTATGGAATGATGGGAATGATGATTTTAATCGTAGCCTCAAAGAAGTGGGTTTATATTCGGTAACAGCTACAAATAAATGCGGTAGTTCCACAGCAATTATCAATCTTGCTTTAAAAAATTGCAATTGTTATTTGTATTTCCCCAATGCGTTTACCCCTAATGGCAACGATTTGAACGAATGTTTCGGAGCGGTGTATGATTGCGAGTTTGAATTTTATCATT
>CAZUCB010000249.1:0-2124 GCA_964618755.1 uncultured Bacteroides sp.
GTTTTTTGCAAAGGAGATACTATAATTTTGAAGCCTTATTTCCAGATTACCCCTTCTCAGATTACCTTAGCATCTACCCCGACAGATTCAACACTTATACCAAAAACTTTTGGTTTATTCAGCGATGTTCCTAATCAAACTACTCGCTATTTTGTTAAAGGAATTATGCCAATGGGTAATATTGTCAGCGACTCCATTGATATTACTATTGTAGCAATGCAACAACCCATTTTGTCAATAATTGGAAACAACCCATTTTGTCCAGCAGATAGCATTCAAATTATAGCTTCTCCCAATAACTACAAAACCAATTGGTATTGTAATGATTTATTAATTCCTGGAAATGACAGTTTGGCCAATTATCGCACTTCAAAATCAGGAAACTATTATGCAATACAATACGATCAAAATGGCTGTAAAAATAGTTCCGCAATATTGACCATAGAAAAGTACTTAAAGCTAGAATATAACATTAATTCAGATACAACCGTTTGTATAAATATTGATTCTCTTCAATTATTTTCACAATTTACAAATCCTAAATCTGTGAATTGGTCAACTTCGGGAGATGGAATACTCACTACACTACCAAATCAGAATTTAATTTACCATCCTGGAACTTCTGATAGAGCCAATGGTTCAACATTTTTGTCGGTAATAGCTGAAGGTCTTGGAAATTGCAGTATAATTACTGATACAATAAAAATACACTTCACTCCCATTCCCAGTAAACCATCTATACCAATAGGACTTGATTCACTTTGTATCAATAGTCCAAATTCTGTGTTTACTTGCAATGGAGGTACAAATGCAATTTATTCGGAATGGGCAATTACACCAGAAAATGCTGGCACTATAAATAATAGCTCAATATCTTATACTTTAATTGATTGGAATAATTCGTTTAGTGGAAAAGCATTTTTAAGTGTTCGTGCTGTAAACCAATGCGGAACAAGTAATTCCTCTGACACACTATCTATTGAAATAATACCAATTCCAGGGAAAGCAGATTTACCTACTGGTCTTTCTCAAATTTGCCAAAACTCTAATAATCAAATTTTCACTACCTTAGAAACACCTAGTGCATCTCATTATCAATGGAATATTATACCTGCAAATGCTGCAAATTTAACAGGAAATAGCAATAATACTGTTGCTCACTTTAACAGTGGATTTATAGGCGCTGCTGCAATTACGGTTCAAGGGATAAATAACTGTGGCATAGGTGCTGTTTCTGATACATTTAATCTTAATATTAAACCACTCCCAACAAAACCAAGTATTCCTTTGGGACAAACACAACTTTGCATTAATAGCAATAATTCATTTTATACTACATCAGGAAGCAATTACGCTTCAGCTTACCAATGGAATATATTTCCTGAAACTGCAGGAGTTATAATTGATTCCGCTTCAACAAGCTTTATTAACTGGGATAGTAGCTTTTTTGGAATTTCAAAACTTATAGTGAAAGGAACGAATGAATGTGGAAGCAAGTCTTCTGATACTTTAACCATAAAAATAGATCCATTGCCTTCAAAACCATCCATTCCTTCAGGCTTAGAGGTACTTTGTAATAATACAGCAAATGTTAGCTATTCTACAATAGCAAATACTTATACAAATAGTTATAATTGGAATATTTACCCTATAAATGCAGGAAGTATTAATAATTTTGGAGCTAACGCAATTGTAAACTGGAACAATTATTTTACAGAATTAGCAAACATTTCAGTAAAAGCAATTAACAATTGCGGAATAAGCGAAGCTTCAGACAGTCTTGCCATTACTGTTAATTCACGTCCCTCGAATCCTATTATTACCAATGGACCAGTATCTGTAAAAACTGATACTACTTTGTTTTCAAGCTATACTGCATATTCAATTTTTTCAGATTCAATTATTTGGTGGATAGAACCTTCTGAAGCAGCCACTCTTATTCCTTTTAATTCAAATTGCGATGTTTATTGGAATTCAAATTTTTCAGGAAATGCTCAACTAAAACTAAAAGCAAAAAATGATTGTGGTTACAGTGATTCTACGGTAGTTTTTAATGTTATAATTTTAACAGCCATAGGCATAGAAAACCATTTGGAAATGAATTTAACTGTTTTCCCAAATCCA
>CAZUCB010000250.1:0-2119 GCA_964618755.1 uncultured Bacteroides sp.
CTCCTTTTTCTTTCAAAAAAGACTGGAATTTTTTTACAGTTTCCTTCATCTGATCTTCAGACAAAACGGGAGTCATAATGAAAACTGTTTCGTAATTGTTTAACATTGTGTTTTAATTTTTAAATGATTATTAAATTGATTTTAAAAATGGAGTGCAAAAGTACGAAATATTTTTCAAATACATGGTATATATTTGATTAAATATTTTAGAGATATAGAAAAAATATGCAAATAAAATATACGGGTTGAGAATGTAAGTGCAAATAAAATAGCACTTTCCTATCAAGTTAGATAAAAGTTAATGACGCAGAAATCTGAACTGGCAAGTCAATAAATTATACCGACTATTATCCCATCTTTTTCTTTATCACCTATTTGTTCGCATTTTCTCTTTTACATCAATTTAATAATAATAGTACTTTTTAAAATTCATATATTAATTTCATTAATTACTCTGGAAAACCAACCCAAAAGTAAAAGAAACATGATTTAGTTCAGATGGTTTAACCTTTAAATTATCTTTAAAACTATAAAGGTTATAAGATAAACCAATTCTGATTTTAAACCATTTGGTAATAATCAACTCACCGAAAATCTGAGGAGAAACAATAAGACCATTTAATTTATATGATACTTGGTCCGTTTCGAAAAGCACAAAGTCATCAGCATCGTGACGCAAAGTAAAAGCCCCCATATTTAATTGGCATCCCGGATGAAATCGACTTTTGCCGTGAATGACATAAGCTGCATTTACTCCTCCCTGTCCAATCCACACATATCGGATGTCATTATTTACTTCAACCTTCAGATTTGAAGCAAAAATGGCACCATATACACCCAAATAAAGGCTTCGTTGAACGATGACACCTCCTTCAATGCCCTGAAATGAAAATGCTTTTCCAAAAAAATCATGATGTTGATGGTAAAGCGTAACAAAAGGTTTTAATTTGGTTTTAATTTCAAATGAATCTTTCGCTTCCTGAGCGCAAATGCAATAATATGACGCGAATATTAAAAGTAAAATTATAATTATCCTATTGTTCTTCATATTTATATTTATTTGATGATAATTTGTATGACAAAACAAATGTCCAGATTTGAAGTGTGCAGATATTAATTCTTTCTACCAAACCAAAGTATGGAAGCCCTTTTGCGAAAAAGAATCCTGACATTCCACCAAAAATGATGATAAGTATTCCGCAAAGCAAAGAAAAGTTACCTAATGTTTTCCATGCTTTTCCTTTCTTGAGTCCAAAACCAATTAACAATGGTGTTAGAATGGTGAAAGGCACAATCAGAACAGTTACTAAAAGGTGCATCATTCCATTGAAACTGGGTTCTGCACCGGACAAATCCTGAGGAAAGAAGCTATACGAAATGGAAAGAACGTGTAAGATAATAAAAGATATTCCACCCCAAAAAACTAATCTGTGTTGTTCTTTCCTTTCAAAAAAGGTAAATGAGACGGCAAATATCAACGCTAGCACCCCGTAGATATTAGTAAACAGTAACAACAAAAATCTGTTGGGTGCTCCAGTTGCTGTTAAATCGCTTATGGGTTGTTGCAAGTGGCTGTAGCCTTGCCATAATAAACCACCCAGCAATATATGCAATAAATAAATTACAACCGCCAGCATTCCAGAAGAAAGCAAAATTGTTCTAATATATCGTTTCATATATTTTTACTAAGATTTTAAAACAACGTAATAAATTGATCTGAAAAGAGAAGGATTCTTTTTGTACTAATCTATTTCATTGATTTCATTGATAAACAAACTCCTTAAATGGACGTTTTCATGTTTATTTATCTCAATTTCAAGTTGATAATAAAAATCTCTCCACCAAACAGTTTCATCTAAAAGAAGGCTACTTAAGATTTTGCAATTATTTTTATGAATAAGTTCGGTTTTTCAGTCTTTATCATGTTTAACTTTTTCATTTTCAAATATCAGGTTCAATGCAACTTATCAATTTTTTATAACAGTGCTACTCCATTAATTTTCACAACTATCCCCCATACAATTGGGTTTTTCTTTAGGTTTAGGAAGCAGTTTTACGGCTACTGCCAGTTGGTATAACTTGCAACCGACACAAATGCCAAAGGCTGTTTCAAGATATA
>CAZUCB010000251.1:0-2091 GCA_964618755.1 uncultured Bacteroides sp.
ACGGAGTTTTTAATATTTATCCAAATGTTTTTAAAATTATCGCTAAATGCCTTCCAATTATCGTAAACATACAAAGCAATGGCACCAACGGCAGCTATGGCAGTAACAACGGCAAGAATAACAGGATTAGCAAGAATAGATGCAAAAGCCGAAGATATAGCAGTACTCATTAAAATAATAGTAGTTCTTATTAATCTTATTGTTCCAGCAAGTGCCCCAAACGTTGTTATTAATTTACCCACTATAAATATTGCTGGTCCAATAGCTGCTACAATTAAAGCAGTTTTTACAATAAATTCCTGAGTGGCAGGATTAAGACCTTTAAAGCCCTCTACTAAATAGTTTATCTTTTCGGATAAAACGGTAAATACTGCCTCTAAATTTAAACTATTATTAATAGCTTTTCCAAGTTCCGCAAGGCTATTGGTAACGTTATCTTTAAGGTTATCAAAAGCATTACCTAAGCCTCCATTAGCTCTTTCTAAATTACTTAATGCACCTACAGACCTTTGTATAAATTCTTCACTACTTATTCCTAGCTCCCTTATTCCTTCGGCAGTAACTACGCCAAATTCTTCTTTCATTACTCTTGCAAACTCTGGCAGCCTTTCTTTTATCTGATTAAGATCTTCTTGCGTGACCTTACCAACGGCACTAATTTGAGATAAAGCCAATACTACACCATCAAATTGTTCCGCTCCTCCTCCAGCCCTTGCAACTGCATTGCCAAATTGAGTTATGGTTTCCCTTGCAGCGTCGGCACTCATTCCTACACTTTGCAACGAAGCCGAAGCCTTAACAACTTCAGGTAAAGCAAGACCAGGATTCTCTGCAACTTTTCGTAATTTTTCTAATTCAATGGCAGCTCCTTCACTACTTCCCATAATGGCAATTAAACCGTTTTGCAGTTTTTCCATATCCGCAAAAGATTTTAAAGCAGCAGCACCGACACCAATAATAGGTAGTGTTAATGACTGGGTTAAAGTTGAACCAAGATTAGACATATTTTGTCCAAATCTCGCCATAGATTTTTCTACCTTACCTAACTCTTTATCGAGATTAGTGGTATCAATCCCCAGCTTTAAAAGTAGTTTACCTATTGCCATTTATGCTTCTTTATCCCATTTGTCAAATATTGACTTGTCGTTATTTGTCAAACTTCTTTTAGTTTCTTTTTTTGTAGGATTCTCCCAGGCGAATTGAATTAAATCAGTAGGTTTTAAACTTTTGCCTTTTTCGGTATGAACATTTAAAAGACAAGTTGTCTGCCATCTTATTCGTTCCCATTCTATTTCATTCTGACTTTGTAAATGATTATTAAAGCCTTGCATAGCCATAACAACCTCCCTAAAACTCATGTCATTGTATTGCGAAGGAGGGAATCTTAAAACTCCGAAACAAAACCGCTCGATGTATTCAAGGGTAAGTTCTCCGCCTTCGCCACTACGTTTTTTTGGGTCTCATCTTCAGGAGGTGAAATCTCGTTTGAAATCATTTCCATTATACGAGCTATACCACCCATATCAGTATCGACCAAATCGCAAAAAGATTGTAAATCGTAGGGACATTTTTCTCCTTTAGTTTTGTACCCTTGTTGAACACCTGCAAAAGCAAGTTCAAGTGCTAAAAGTAAATCTTCGCCAAGGAGGGAAAGGTCACTTAATTTAAGCTTCCTTTCCCTTAAAAATGTACCTAAAACGAACATACCAAATTTAATTGGAATGTCCGCATTAGCTATTTTTATTGTTTTCATTTTAGGTAATTTTTAAATTATGCTTTAGTAGTTTTCACAATAGCTCCCGTAACTTCAAATGAAGCTGAATAGCTTACATTTTCTTCCACACCAGCGTTAAGGTCTAATGATGTACAAATGGCACTCATTGTGTAAACATTATCGCCCACAACGTCGGTAGTGAATTTAATGGTAAGTGCGGTACCAGCTACAAGGTCGGTAAATAAATCATCAAACAAATAGTTTGTTGAAGCATCGCCCGGGCCCGCATACAACGCCTCCGTAGAAAGTGTACCTGAAAGTTGTCCTTTTTTTACTTCTCTCCATCCACCTGCCGCAGAATCCTTTGTAAGAATTTC
>CAZUCB010000252.1:0-1914 GCA_964618755.1 uncultured Bacteroides sp.
ACAGGTGCATTTATTGGAGATATTACAGGTTTAACTGGAGGTACTACTTACTACGTAAGAGCTTTTGCAGTTAATGCTTTTAGTGTTGCTTATGGTAATGAAAAGAATTTTACAACCCAATTACCTGCCAACGGAGGTTTAACAGATATTGATGGCAATGTTTATGACACGATAGTAATTGGCAATCAGGTTTGGATGCGTCAGAATTTGAAAGTTACAAAATACAATAATGGAGATAATTTACCTCATATTACAGCCAATGCAGCATGGAGTGCATTAACAAGTGGTGCTTATTGCCATCATGGAAACAATACTACTACAGGTGCAACTTACGGGAAATTATATAATTTTTATGTAGTTAGCGATAGCCGGAATATTTGTCCAATAAACTGGCATGTTCCAAATATTGCAGAATGGCAGATACTTGAAACATATTTAGGTGGAAGCAGTATTGCCGGAGGAAAACTGAAAGAAGTTGATACTGTTTATTGGGCTGCTCCTAATACTGATGCAACAAATAGTAGTGGATTTACAGCCTATGCCGGTGGTAGCAGAAGCACCACAGGAATTTCGGGCGACTTAGGTTATTATGGAAATTGGTGGACAAAATCAATATATGACATTAGCAAAAGTTATGCAATGGATTTATCTTATGGAAATGGAACAAGTCATCTATATCAAAGAGATAATACAATTGGAATGAGTATAAGATGTATGAAAGATACCTTAATTTCAACAGCAGTAATTCCAAGTGTTAATACTTCCTCCGCATCCACTATAACTTCAACTACAGCTATTTCTGGGGGAGTAATTACAAGTGATGGTGGTGCACTTATTACAGCAAAAGGTGTATGTTACAGCACTTCACAAAATCCGACTATAACTACAGGAACAGTTGCAAATGGCAGCGGAACCAATACATTTACATCTAATATTTTCGGACTTTTACCAAATACTACCTATTATTTGAGAGCTTATGCAACAAATAGTGTCGGAACTGCTTATGGAAATCAGATTTCGTTTACTACATTACAAGGCAGCGTAAGTGGTATGGTTTATGATGTTGATGGCAATGCGTATGACACTGTACATATTGGAAATCAGGTTTGGTTGAAACAAAATTTAAAAACAGCCCACTTTAATAATGGCGATTCAATTCCAAACGTTATTGATGCTAATTTATGGGGAGCATTAACCACAGCAGGAGTTTGCAATTATTCCAATAATGCTTCAAACGGCAATACTTACGGCAAGCTTTACAATTGGTATGCTGTAGCCGATAGTCGCAATATATGCCCTACAGGATGGCATGTACCCGACACAGCAGATGCAGTTGAGCTTATCAATTATCTGGGTGGAAACACTGTTGCTGGCGGTAAACTGAAAGAAACCGGATTATCGCATTGGCAATCGCCTAATACCGGAGCTACCAACAGCAGTAATTTTACTGCTTTACCAGGTGGTTATCGTTTTTATGACGGCAATTTTTATCAATTAAATAATAATGCATGGTTTTGGGCTAATACAGAATATAGTGCTATAACCGGCTTTTCGTTAAATATGACTTATGATGCAGCAACTACTACAGATCAGTTTAGTTTTAAACCAAATGGTTACAGTGTTCGTTGTATTAAAAACCAAACAATAACACCACCTCCTCCAATTCAGGTGTTTGATATTGATGGCAATGCTTATGATACAGTTCATATTGGCACACAAGTGTGGATGAAACAAAATCTGAAAACTACTAAATTCCGCAATGGAGATGCGATTCCTAATTATATCAGTAATTCTACATACAGCAACTTAACTACCGCAGCTTACTCCAATTATAATAATGATACCAATGTTGCCAATATCTACGGGAAATTATATAACTGGTATGCAGTTGCCGATAATCGTGGTTTATGTCCT
>CAZUCB010000253.1:0-1900 GCA_964618755.1 uncultured Bacteroides sp.
AAACGTGCATTAAAAATTTCATCCGCATTATCTGTACAAAATATAGCATCTAATGGAATAAATCCTGCTGCATCGCAGGGACGGGTACCAAGAGCAACTACCTCAGGAAATGCAGTAATATCGACATTTTTCACGACAATATCTTCAGATGTTTTTTTGTAGCTCAGAATGTTTTCAACTCTTGGAAAAACCAATGATTTTGCTGATTGAATGGTAGTAATACAATTAAAATCAATTTTATCTATTGTATCAACCTTAGCAAAATCAGTAATTCCATTTTCTTTAACAGGAGCATAAACCTCTTTCCCCGATTTACTGAGTCTTTCAATTAAAGCGGAAAGAGCTGATTTATCAAGTAATTTATTAAGTATTTCCATAACCTATTTAATAAAATTTTCTTTATCAATATTTGTATAAGAAGAAAGAGCAGGTGCATATGTTGCACTCAATCCTGCTTCGGCATGAAATTCATCCATTACGAAATCCGTAAGCATATAAGAAAGCATATTCAATGGAATATCTACAGGGCAAGCACGGGTGCATTCGCCGCAATTAATGCATCTTCCTGCAAGGTGCATCGCACGCATGATATGCCATTCTAAGTTTCCATATTTATGTGAAGCAACTGGTATCCATTGAGGATTATTAGTTTCAACATTACATTTTCCGCAGTAACACATCGGACATGAAGCTCTGCATGCATAACATTTTACGCAGGTACCGAAAGTTTCAACCCAGTAATTAAAGCGTTCTTCCAAAGGCATTGCCTGAACTTTTTCGATAAAAGCTCTATCCTCTGGTTTTAAGCCTTTAGGCTGAGTTTTTGCAAATTCTTCCGCAGCTTTAAAATCGAGAATACCAATACATTTGCCTTCAAATGAAATTCCAATAATAGTAACTTTCTCTTCTTTAACCTGATTTTCAGATGCAAGCTGAATAATACTTCTTACTACATTCGGATTTGCAACTATTGCAACATTAGAAACATGATGACAAATATCTTTTTTGAGATACAAAGCGAGATTATGAATACAGGCTTCATTATATATCAGTTTTTCAACATCATCAGGTTTTGTGAAGAAAGCAGGTCTTACTTTATTGGCGGTCCCTTTCTCAAATCCAATTACCATCTGAACTTTATTCTCTGATAATAATTGTTTTGCTATTTTTTTAATTTCTTCCATGATTTATTCAAAAATTTCTTGTGTGGATAATTTATGATAATTTTCATAAGGGCCTAATTTCTTGAACTCTTCATTTGCAGAATTAACAATCTGTGCCCATTTTGCACCTTCGGCTGCAGAAACCCATGAAAAAACAATACGGCGAGTATCTATGCCCATGAAATCACACAACCTTCTGAAAACCATCCAACGACGACGAGCATAAAAATTCCCTGAAGTATAATGGCAATCATTAGGGTGACAACCTGAAACAATGATACCATCGGCACCACCGGCAAATGCTTTGGTTAACAACATATAATCAATTCTTCCGGTGCATGGAAACCGAACAATTCTGACATTTGAAGAATACTTTATTCTGCTTGTACCTGTAAGATCGGCGCCAGCATAAGTGCACCAGTTACATACAAAAGCTACTATTTTTGGTTCAAATTCTGACATTTTAAAATCTGTTTAAATTTTAAGTTTCTGTTTAATTCCTAATATTTAAAAATTTAATAGTGCATCAACTTCAGAATACATCTGAGAGTTGGTATAACCTTCAATATCTATTGATTTAGATTTACATACAGCAACACAAGTTCCACAACCTTGACACAAACCAGGGTTAATGAATGCAAGTTGTTTTACTAAATTCCCGTTTCTGTCTTTAATTTCTTCCCTTTCAATTGCATTGTAAGGACAAACCGATTGACACATAAAACAACCAGTACAAG
>CAZUCB010000254.1:0-1891 GCA_964618755.1 uncultured Bacteroides sp.
GTAAGAGTAAAAACTTCAGTTGCCACACAAAATGTGAAAGTGAGTTGGAAATAAAAAAAATCTAATATGAAGTTGTGAAAATCAACTACTAAGTTTTAAAATAAAAAATTTGTAATATGAAAAAGAAAATTTTACTATCAATAAGTATTTTAATATTTAATTTCCCAGGAATTGGATTATTTGCACAACCTATTCCTGGAGGAAGTAACGGTGGGCATGGAAGTAATCAAAATCAACCAGGTGTATTAATCCCTCCTTCCGCTACAGTTAGTATTTCTCAACCAACATGCACTATAAATACGGGGTCAATACAAATAGTTTCACCTTTAGGAGCTGCGTTTGAATATAATATTGATGGAGGAGCTTATCAGGCATCAACTACTTTTACAAATGTTGCAGCAGGAAATCATACAATTTTAGTGAGGTATGCATTAATTCCTAGTAGTATATCATTAGTTACTAATGTAACATTAAATCAACCTTCCATATCTGCTATCCCAATTGGTTTTACATCACAATCCTTTTGCAACACTGTAGCTACAATAAATGATTTAGTGTTAACAGGTACAAATATTAAATGGTATGACGCTGCTAATGGAGGCAACCAACTTCCTTTGACAACAATACTGCTAAATAAAGGGCATTATTATGCAAGTCAAACCGAAACAGCTAAGTGTGAAAGTAATTACAGATTAGAAGTCGTTGCAAAATTATTTGCAACAGGACAGTGGACTGGGGATGCTTTGGATAGCAATTGGGAAAATGCAGGCAATTGGTGTGGTGGTATTCCCACTGTTTTAACAAATGTGACAATTTTCTCATCATCTGCAGTTTATATAACTTCATCGCCTACATCTCCTGCTATCTGCAACAATTTAACAATTGATTCAGGGGCTATTTTAACTATAAATGAAGGTAAAGCATTAACTGTTAATGGCTTATTTAGTAATAACTCAAGAGAATTAGGTTTAATTTTAAAATCAAAACCAACTGGCACCGCATCATTAATACATTTCAATTCAGGAGTTAAAGGAACTATTGAACGATCTATTTATAATGAACAATCAGATGCGTTTCACATGTTAGGTTCACCAGTAGTAGCACAAGCTATTGATCCTAATTTTAATGAAGTAGATGGATTCTTTGCATGGAACGAAGCAATGAGCGAATGGGTAGCATTTGCCGATGTAACCAACTTTACAGCAGTAAATGGTGGTGGAACTAATTTTGTTCCAGGTTTAGGCTATGCAGTTTCATATCCAAGTTTAACTTATCCAGGAGATGTAGTTAAAACATTTGCAGGAACATTAAACAATGGAGCATTACCTCTTACTTTATCTTCAACAATGGGATCTACTTACGAAGGCTGGAACTTTGTATCAAATCCTTATCCATCAACTATTGATTGGGATAATCTTGGATTTACAAGAACCGCTTTAGAAGATTTAGGAGATAACAACTTCCCAATGTGGATTTGGAATGCCAATTTAGGAGCTTATGGAGCTTATGAATCTAATACTTCTAATAGTACCAATGGAGTAAATTCAATGATACCATTAGGCCAAGGATTCTGGATTAAAGTATTTAACACAGGAGGAGAATTTAGTTTTGATAATTCAGTTAGAACACATTCTACCCAAGGTTACTTTAAATCATCAACAGCAACAGATAGAATTCGTTTAAAAGTTAGCGGAACAGCTAATACATATAGCGATGAAATATTAGTTACTTTTGGCAATATAAGCGATCAAAGTGGTGCTGAAAAGATGAACAGTATGTATGCAAACACTCCAAACTTATATTCAACAAAATTGAATAAAAACTGGAGTATCAATCATTTGAATACAATTGCTCAACATTCAGTGGTACCAGTAAGCTTTAAAGCAGGCGT
>CAZUCB010000255.1:0-1888 GCA_964618755.1 uncultured Bacteroides sp.
TCAACAGTTAATTCTCCGGCAGCCTTCTGATTATGTACTTTATCGAACATTTTACATTCATCGGATATTATTCTATTATGCACAGCTCTTACTAGGAAAAACTTGTTCTCTTTAATTGTCTTGTTGAAAAATTCAAATAGATCGGCTTCTCTATCACAAATATTGACAACCTTTATCTCTGCTGGAATGTCCTTGTCGCTTCGATCCATAGACTCGAGCCATTTGTAACTTTCTTTCTCTTCAATAGGTCTTTCGTGTCTTGTATTGCGCTTACCACGTTCTGCGGGATCACGTGCCCATACGTTCTGATCTAAAATTCCTTGCATAATTCCATTGGGCGTAACAGCTATTGTTGTATGAACTTTCAAACCTTTTGAATTTTGGTCTCCTCCGTAATCGCCTAATCCCTTGGTGGCTTTAAGATTTGTGTAGGATATATCCGAAGTATCCTGAATACTCAAAATTATACCCTCTCCACTTTCTTTAATATTTCGGATTGTTTGTTTTTTATGAGAGTGTAAAACGACTTCTTCTGTTAATTTTTTATTTTGCAATATTCTATAGATAGCTTTAGCTTCAGCTTTATCTTTGCTGGCGGCTGCAATCGATTCATTTGGATTTTTAGATAAGGTTGTCATAGTTTGAATAAATCGGTAGATTGTCCTTCCGCAATTTATTGCTAAGTTCTTAAATTCATTATACACCCAATTGTTTTCATTTTCATATGTAGCTATTCTCATTTTAATAACCATTCCTTCTGTTATACTACTCCGCTTTTAAAATTTCGAATTTATGATTAAGAAGTTTTAAAATACTTTCTCTATGTAATTGTATACCTTCAAAGAAAGTTTCGATTGCTTTTTTATACTCAGTAAAAGTCTTATAGTACTTATTTTTTAAAACTATCTTTTTAAGATATTTCCAAAGTCTTTCTATTAAATTCAGATTTGGAGAATATGTTGGCAGGAACACTAATCTAATATCCAAAAGAGCAGCTGCCTCAACGGTTTTATAAGAATGATTATACGATGCATTGTCAAGAATTATAACTATTTTTTTACCATCAGAATATTCTTTTCTAATTTCATTGAAAGTTGCTATAACCATGTCCTTATCACAATTATTTTCTGTAATAACAGTGGTACAAAGTCCAGTAATAGCATTTACCGCACCTAAAATAGAAATCCTTTTCCTACCAGTATTTGATGGCAATATAACTGTTCCACTTTTGCCTTTTTCTTGCCAACACATTCCATTTATTGTGTTATGAACTTGATGTGTTGGATCAAAAAAGATTAGGTGAAGGTCCTCTTTTTCAGCAGCATCCTTAAATTCTTCGTATTCTTTAACAAACGTTTCCTGAACCTCGACGCTTTGTACGTTTCCAGGCACTAATTTTGTTTTTTTGTATGACAAACCCAGTTTTTTTTTAGTAATTTTTGTACCCAACTTAGGTTGTATCTTCTGCCGAACTGTTCTTCAATAAAATCTACTGCTTCAGATGCATTTTCAAAAGGTTTTGTAGCATTTCTTTGTTTAATAACTTCTAATTGCTCATCTGTTAAAAAAGACTTTCTACCCTCATATCCCCAAGTTATAATTCCCTCAATACCATTAATGGAATAAGCTTTTAACCAATCTGTTATCGTGTCATTAGCAACATTTAAAAACTCTGCAATTTTTAAATTCGTCCACCCCATATCTTTAAATTTGACACATTGTATCCTCTTTAATAGTTGAGTATTTTTAACTTCTTTTTCCGCTTTATTTAATTGTTTCAACTGCTCTTTTGTAAGCTTTATTTTTATGTATTTCATATTTACATTATAGCATATTTACACATAATTGTCAAACATTATTTTAGACATTTTAAAAGCGGATTAGTATA
>CAZUCB010000256.1:0-1882 GCA_964618755.1 uncultured Bacteroides sp.
AACATGGTGGAAAATTATGGGTGGAAAGCGAAGAAGGAAAGGGGAGTACGTTTAGGTTTACTATAAAAGGTCAATAATTAATAATAATGAATATAATAGTTTAAAATTAAGTTATCTTTGGTGTAATACAAATAATGTAGATGTCATCAGATGACTTGCAGATAAAAACAACTAATAAAATAAAAAATTGTAAAAATTGCAATTTAAAACTTTACTAACTATATGAATATGAAATCTAAAATTCAAAAGTTTTCTTTTCTTTTCAAATTTTCTTTTAGACAAATTTGGATAGCATTGTTAGTTTTTTTTATTGGAATTGGTCTGACGATAGTAGCTTCAATTTCTTTACAAAAGAAAGAAGAGCTATATGCAAAACAAGAATTTAATACTGTATGTAAAGAAATTGAAAATAAAATTATTATTCGATTACATACACATGCCCAACTTTTAAGAAGTGGAGCTGCTCTTTTTTCTGCTTTTGATAGTGTTAGTCGTAAAGAGTGGAAAATTTTTTATGATGAATCAAAAATTGAAAAGAATTTGCCTGGTATTCAAGGTGTTGGCTTTTCTTTGGTAATACCAAAAGAAAAACTAAAGCAACATATTCAAAGTGTCAGAAAGCAGGGATTTTCAGATTATATAATAAAACCTGCAGGCGAAAGAGCTGTTTATACTTCTATCGTTTATCTGGAACCTTTTTTGGGGTCTAATCTAAGAGCTTTTGGCTATGATATGTATTCTGAAACTACACGTAGAAAAGCAATGCAGCAATCATGTGATTATGATATTGCGTCTCTTTCAGGAAAAGTAGTTTTAGTTCAGGAAATAGAAAAAAATACTCAAGCTGGCATATTGATGTATGTACCTGTTTACTATAAAGGAATGCAAACTAATACTGTTGAACAACGTCGTGCTGCTATCAAAGGTTGGGTTTACAGTCCTTATCGTATGAACGATTTGATGAAAGGAATTTTGGGACATTGGGATTTAATTAAAAAAGAAAGAATCCATTTGATGATTTATGATGATAGTATCTCAATTCATTCATTAATGTATAACAGTCAGGTAAAAGATAGTTTAATCAATAAAAGCTCTCATTTTCACACGCTTTCATTTTCTGTTTTTTTTAACGACAAAAAATGGATTTTATGTTTTTCACAATCTGAAGAAAAGTTTTTGCATTTCAATATCAAAGTTATTATCGTTTTCATTTTCGGGCTTATCATTAGTTTTCTCTTGCTTGTGTTGTATTTATCAATAATAAATACAAAAAACAATGCTATCCAAATTGCAGATAAATTAACTTTTGAACTTAAAGAAAATGAAGTAAAACTTCTACGAATCAATGTTACTAAAAATAAGTTTTTCTCTATTATTGCTCACGACTTGCGAAGTCCATTTAATAGCTTTTTAGGACTTACACAAATAATGGCTGAAGAATTGCCAAGTTTATCCATGGAAGAGGTTCAAAAGTTTGCTGACAGCATGCGTAAATCAGCTGCCAATCTTTACCGTTTGCTCGAAAATTTGTTGGAATGGTCGCAACTGCAGCAAGGCTTAATTCCTCATAATCCTGAATTCGTTTGTTTATTACCGCTTATAAATGAAAGTGTAGAAATGATATTAGAATCGGCCAAAAATAAACAAATTGAAATAGTAATTGATGTATCACTAGATATTGAAGTTTATGCCGAAAACAATAGTCTTCAAACCATTATTCGGAATCTTGTATCAAACGCTGTTAAGTTTACGCCTAAAGGCGGAAAAATACAAATTTTCGCAAAGTCAAATTCTGATAGTTCTGTTGAAATTTCAATTAAGGATACAGGAATTGGCATGAAACCATCAATGATAGAAAATTTGTTTAAACTCGATGTAAGTA
>CAZUCB010000257.1:0-1822 GCA_964618755.1 uncultured Bacteroides sp.
TTCAAATATTATTCTTAAAAGCTATATCAAGAAAGTAAAATCGGACGAAAATGGCAAAAAAAAGGAAGCTTTAAGTATTCTTTTAATAGAATTATTAAAACATTGCTCAGCTAAGCGTCTCGCTAAGCCTAGTTTATATAGAAGATACTTATAATAATTACTTAAAATTTAGTGTCTCTCTACGATTAGCAGGGTCATTCTACATATAGAAATGGCTATTTATCGCAGAAAATAAAAAAAAGTGATAAACATCATTATTTAATATTACATCATGTTTGTGCTTGCTTTTGTTGACATTTGTTCCTGTTGACAAATTTAATTATTCAGAAAATCCATTAATCCCTTCTTATTTTGTAGAAGAACCATTTTTATTTTTGGGAAATAATATTTGTAAAAAGTTGGTGTATTTCATTTTTTACTTCGACAATTATTTTTAGAAAAAAAGATATAAAAAATCTTGACACTTTTAAAAATGCTTAACATTCAGTCGTATAGCCGAAATCCCGTTCACAAAAAATCCCATTAGTTGAGAAAGCTAATGGGATTTTGGTCTATACGGTGTTCAGCGAAACCTTTACCAGTCAGTTTATCCTTAAGGGGAAAAGTAGGCGTATTTTCTATCCATTAAGCTGTAAACATCAATTGCTTTTCTGTTTGAGTTGAGTTTTAAATTTGTTTTCTTCATTGTATTTTTGATTTTTAAGTTGAATTATTGCTGTTTTTAAGATTGATATTCTGTTTGTTTCATTTTTAGGCAATACATTAGCTATTCAACGAAAAGGTGAATTGAACTCATGCAACCGTATTAAATTTACTTTAGGATTTGTTTTCCGAAATGTCTAAGTTCAGAACAGATTCCGGATGTAAAATAATTTTTTCCATGATAAAAAATATAAATGTTGATAATCATGGATTTACATATTTTTTAGTATTTTTGTTACTTCAAACTATGCTTTTGCTTTGCAAAAGGTTTCGCTTTAACTGCGGGTTTAAGAAATCGGCGGTGACATGCTTAAATAAATATTTGTGCTTTGTATTAAGTGTAGTGCTGGCAGACAGTTTTGTGCCCCGAAATCGCCAATTTCTCAAACCTGCAAAACGTTCATACTAAAAAAAGAAAATAAATTTGGAATTATCCAAATTAGTATATACTTTTGCAGTATACTAAAAAGGAAAAAACAAATGAAAACACTTTCTCTAAAACTTGACGATCTGGTATATCAAGAAACTGAACAGTTACTTGATAAAATAAAAAAACCAAGAAATAGATACATTAATGAGGCTTTGCTTTACTATAATAGAATTCAAAGGAAGAAAATTATAGCAAAAATATTAGAAGCCGAATCATTAATGGTAAGTGAAGAGTCATTAAAAGTCTTATCAGAATTTGAAAATATAGATGAATATGACTATTAAAAAGAATGAGATCTGGCTAGCAAACCTCGACCCACGATTTGGTACAGAAACAGGAAAAACCAGACCTGTTTTAGTTGTTCAAAATGATGCATTGAATAAAATTCACCCTTCAACTTTAATTTGCCCAATAACAACAAATGTAAAGCTTGAAAGTAATATTTTACGTGTTAATTTAAAAAAGGGAATCGCAAAAGTTAAGGAAGACTGCGACATTATGATTGACCAGTTAAGAGCAATAGATAATAAAAGATTAATCAAAAAAATTGGAGATTTGCCTAAAGAAACTGCTGAAAGAGTTAAGATGAATATTAAAATTGTTCTTGACCTTGATGAATAAAAGCACGAGTCGCATAACATTCAGTCGTATAGCCGAAATCCCCTTCACAAAAAATCCCATTAGTTGAGA
>CAZUCB010000258.1:0-1815 GCA_964618755.1 uncultured Bacteroides sp.
GGTAAGTTTGTGAAGGAATAAGAATAACGTGCTCTTTTCTTTAATCCCCCAAAAAAGAAAGCTAGTGAATTCGTTAAGTTTTTTTTAATACTGCACTGAGAAACATAAGCAAATACCATATTAAAATAGCTTTATTGAAAGTTGTGAACAGTTTAGCTGAATTTAAAGTCAAAATTAACTTTTGCAGTTAGCTATTAATTAATTAATTTTGCCGAAAATATTATAAAAATACAAAACAATGACCGACTATAATTTAAAATACAAGGTTGCAGATATTAACCTTGCTGACTGGGGACGTAAAGAGATTGAAATCGCCGAAAATGAAATGCCAGGCCTAATGTCGCTTCGCAAAAAATATGGAAAAGAAAAACCATTAAAAGGAGCCAGAATTACTGGTTCTTTACACATGACCATCCAAACGGCGGTTTTAATTGAAACTTTAGTTGAATTAGGTGCTGATGTACGTTGGGCAAGTTGCAATATATTTTCTACTCAGGATCACGCTGCAGCAGGTATTGCAGCAGCCGGCATCCCTGTTTTTGCTTGGAAAGGTGAAACATTGGAAGACTATTGGTGGTGTACCAATCAAGCTCTTTCTTTTCCTGAAGGCAAAGGACCTCATTTAATCGTTGACGATGGTGGTGATGCTACTTTATTAATCCATAAAGGATTTGCTGCAGAAAAAGATCCTAAAACCATTGATTATACACCTTCAAATAAAGAAGAAGCTGTTATTTTAGATACTATCAAAACTTTATTGAAAGAAGATGCAACAAAATGGCATCGAGTTGTAGCTGAATTAAAAGGTGTTTCTGAAGAAACTACAACTGGTGTTCATCGTTTATACCAAATGTTGGAAAAAGGTGAATTATTAATTCCAGCTATCAATGTAAACGATTCAGTTACAAAATCTAAATTCGATAACCTTTACGGATGCCGTGAGTCATTGGCTGATGGTATCAAACGTGCTACCGACGTTATGATTGCTGGTAAAGTAGTAGTAGTTTTAGGTTATGGTGATGTTGGTAAAGGTTGTGCTCATTCTATGCGAAGCTATGGTGCAAGAGTAATAGTTACCGAAATTGACCCAATTTGTGCTTTACAAGCTGCAATGGAAGGTTTTGAAGTAAATACAATGGATGATGCAGTTACCGAAGGAAATATTTTTGTTACTACAACAGGAAACAAAGATGTAGTTACAGCAGAACACATGTCACGTATGAAAGATCAGGCGATTGTTTGTAATATTGGCCATTTCGATAACGAAATTCAGGTGGATAAATTAGAAGCATGGAAAGGTATTCAAAAAATAAATATCAAACCACAAGTTGATAAATATTTATATCCTGATGGACATGCCATCTTTATGTTAGCCGAAGGAAGATTGGTAAATTTAGGTTGTGCAACCGGACATCCCTCATTTGTAATGAGTAATTCTTTTACCAATCAAACCTTAGCACAATTAGATTTATGGAAAAATAAATATGATATTGGTGTTTACCGTTTATCTAAAGCATTGGACGAAGAGGTTGCTCGCTTACACCTTGAACAAATTGGAGTTAGGTTAACCCGTTTAACTAAAGAACAAGCTGAATATTTAGGAGTATCACCTGATGGTCCTTACAAAGCAGAGCACTATCGTTACTAAATAGCTTGTAAGTTTAAACTTCAGACTTATATATCAAAAGATAAGCAGAAAGTAAACTTATCATATAATAGTTGAATTCAAAAAAGTTTATTGAAATTAATTTCAATAAACTTTTTTGTTTTAGTAAAGCCAAAAAGAAAGCTATAGTTGTAAATAAAAAAATCACG
>CAZUCB010000259.1:0-1800 GCA_964618755.1 uncultured Bacteroides sp.
ATCTGGTGTATAAAGCCTTCATAACCTGTCCAGTTATCTTCGGGCAATGGTTCTGAGAGTGCAATGTTAAATTTGAAGTTTGGATTTTCTTTTTCAATTTTCTCAAATTCATCTACATAGAATAATTCTCTTAACGAACGACCTCCATACCAAAAACTTGCTTTTCGGTTGGTATGTTTGGTTTGGAACAAATCGAAAATATGTGAACGCATGGGAGCCATACCAGCACCACCACCAATAAACATCATTTCGCGTTCGGTTGGTTTAATAAAGAATTCTCCATAAGGTCCTGATATTGTAACTTTATCACCTGGTTTTCTGGAGAAAATAAAAGAAGAACAAATGCCCGGATTTACTTTCATAAACGAATTACTCTTATTATCCCAAGGTGGAGTTGCAATTCGGATATTCAGAATAATTTTATTTCCTTCGGCAGGATGATTTGCCATAGAATAAGCACGGTAAATGGGTTCTGCATTTTTCATTTTCAAATCCCACATTTTAAATTTATCCCAATCTCCTCTGTATTCAGGTTCTACAAATATGTCTTTGTAATCAACCTCACATTCAGGAACATCAATCTGAATATAACCACCCGATTTGAAATCAAGGGTTTCACCTTCAGGCAATTTCACAACAAATTCTTTGATAAAAGTAGCCACATTGCGATTTGAAATTACTTCGCATTCCCACTTTTTAATTCCGAAAATTTCTTCAGGAACATGGATTTCCATATTTTCTCTAACTTTCACCTGACAGCCCAAACGCCAGTGATTTTGTTGTTCTTTGCGTGTAAAATATCCGGTTTCGGTAGGAAGAATGGTTCCGCCACCTTTGGTAACCTGACATTTGCACATGGCACAAGTTCCACCACCACCACAAGCTGAAGGCAGGAATATTTTTTCGTTGGCTAAAGTTTGCAGCAAAGTAGAACCAGCCTGAACTTCAATTTCTTTTTCTTCGTTAATTTTAATTTTAACAGGTCCCGATTGTACCAGTTTGGCTTTGGCATAAAGCAATATACCTACCAGCATCACTGTGATCAACAGGAATATAATAACGCTAAGTGCTATAATGAATCCTAAACTCATATTTCTTTCAATTTATATGTTTAAACCAATTAAATTTTAATACCCATAAAGCCCATAAAAGCAATAGCCATAAGACCTGTAAGTATAAATGTGATTCCCAATCCTCTGAGTGGAGCAGGAATATGTGAATATTTGATTTTTTCTCTGATTGCAGCCAAAGTAACAATTGCAAGCCACCAGCCAATACCTGAACCAACCGCATAAACTGTAGCTTCGCCAATGGTTTGATATTCTCTTTCCTGCATAAATAAGGCTGCTCCAAGAATAGCACAGTTTACAGCAATTAATGGAAGAAAAATTCCCAATGCATTATAAAGTGGTGGTGAGAATTTCTCTACCAGCATTTCAACCAATTGTACAATAGCTGCAATAACTGCAATAAAAACGATAAAACTTAGAAAGCCTAAATCAACATCTTTGTAACCTTCGCCCAACCATGACAAGGCACCTGCTTTTAACAGATAAGTTTCTACCAACCAGTTTACAGGAACGGTAATTAATAACACAAATGTTACAGCTACACCAAGTCCCATTGATGTTTTTACGGTTTTTGAAACCGCAAGGTAAGAACACATCCCCAGAAAATAGGCAAATACCATATTATCAATGAAAATGGATCTTACAAATAAATTAAATAAATTTTCCATAATGTCGGAATGTATATTATTAAAGTTTATTTTTCAATTAAATCACGATTTTTACTTCTTTG
>CAZUCB010000260.1:0-1787 GCA_964618755.1 uncultured Bacteroides sp.
GGCTTGGCTGCCCGCGAAGAACTTAATAAACACAATGTCAGCAATATCGTTATTGATAACAACGACAAAATTGGTGGACAATTCTTGATGCAAACGCATCAGTTTTTCTTTTTTGAAAAAGAAAAGAAATTTGGGGGTATGCGTGGATTTGATATTGCAACTACATTAGCTGGTGATAATCATGATGGAATATTCTTAAATTCAACAGTTTGGGATATTCTGGAAGGCAAACGCATTGCAGTAAAGGATATTGAAAAAGAAGAAATTTATTATATTGATGCTGAACAACTTATTATAGCAACTGGAGCAGTTCCATTTATGCCTACATTCGAAAATGACGATTTACCGGGCGTTTTCACGGCAGCTGTGGTTCAGAAAATGATGAATAATGAGTTGACTTTGCTTGGCAAAAGAATTTTAACGGTTGGAGCTGGAAATATCGGATATTTAACATCTTACCAATTAATGCAAGCTGGCGCAACTGTAAAAGCCATTATTGAAGCTCAACCGCGTGAAGGTGGTTTCCCTGTACAAGCCAATCGTGTTCGCCGTTTGGGGATTCCTGTTATGACTTCACACATTTTATTAAAAGCCATTCCAAATGAAAAACATGATGGAATTATTGGTGCAGTAGTTGCTGAATGTGAGAACTTTAAACCCATTCCAGGTACCGAGAAAGTGATTGATGATATTGATGCGATTAATATTTGTACTGGTTTAATTCCTGATGATCAGTTACTAATAAAAGGAAATGAAGTTTTCGGCAGAAGTTGCTATGGTGCTGGCGATGCCATTAGAATTGGCGAAGGAACCAGCGCTGTTTTAAGAGGTAAACAGGTTGCTTTTGAAATCCTTCAGGAAATGGGTGCTCGCTATAATTATGACGAATACCTTGAGCTATCAAAAGAATATATTGATTCTCAGCAACATCCAGTAAGAGTTATTCAGGAATCATCTTTGCCAAACAGCGAAAGAATGAATGCCAAAGGTTTTGTTCAGATTGACTGTTTGTATGGTTTTGCTTGTAATCCTTGCGAATTTGCTTGTAAATATGGAGCTATCACCAAAACCTCAACCAGCACAGTTCCTCAGATTGATTTTGAGAAATGTATCGGTTGTATGGATTGCGTTTATCAATGTCCGGGTTTGGCTATCTTTGGCTACAACTTACAGAAAGACTGGATGTTCCTTCCAATTGAATATGCAGCCAATGAAGGTGCCGAAGTATTTTTGGTTGACAATAACGGACAAAAATTAGGTGAAGGTATTATTGAAAAGATTTTAAAGAAAGCAAATAAAACCAATGTTGCCAGAGTTAAATCACTGAACATTAAAGGTGAAGATTTAGTAAATGTCAGAGGTTTTATTGTTAAAGAAAATTATCCTGAAAAAGTTGAATTTAAACCATTTACTGCTTTTGAAACAGAAACCTATGTATGTCATTGTGATGATGTTAGCGTAACAGAAGTTTTAAGTATTGTTGGCGACAGAAAATTTATTTCGGTTGACGAAGTAAAACACACCACCCGTTTGGGCATGGGCCCATGCCGTGGTAAACGTTGTATTCCACGTATGAAACAGATGATTCGTCCGTTTGGTGTTGAAATCGTAGGTGATGCTACACCAAGAGGTCCGTTATCAAACCAAATCGGCATGGGCGAATTATATCCTTGCGATAAACATGAAAAAATTATTACCAATCCAACCGGAAAAGCTATCCGCAAAGTGAAAGTAAAATCATTTGTTGCAGGTGGTGGTATTGGAGGAAGTGCTTTGTTCCGTTATCT
>CAZUCB010000261.1:0-1783 GCA_964618755.1 uncultured Bacteroides sp.
CGCAAAAAACCTCATCAATAGATGGGGTTTTTTTGTTTATAGTAATTCCTATTTACTTATCTTAAATTCTTTTTATAAGCTAAAGAAACATCCGAAGAAACAAGATACAAAAATCAGAAATCTTGTAACTAAAAATTGTAAAAAATCTTGAATATTATTTTGGTATGTATGTCAGCAATCAATGATGCTTTTATATTAATTTTTAAAACCAAAAATGCCAAAAAATAACAATATCTGATGTTTTATTCTAAGCTAAAAGTTACTGATAATGCCTAATACTAATTTGTAAACAATATAGATACGATTAGTGTTGTTTATAAGAAAAAGTTAAACTTATTAAAGTCAGGCATTTAATTATTGTTATTATAAAAAAAACAAAATATTTGTTGATATAAGTCAGTAAATGATGTAATTTTGAGGAAGAATATCATATATATATTTATTAATCGTCTGAAAAATAACATCATTACACTTTAAATAAAGAATTACAAATCTTAATATAAAAAGGAATGAAAACAAAAAAATTATCAATTGCTTTGTTGACAGGCATATTATTATTATCTTTTGCTTCAATAGCACAGGTAAATATTAGCAGCGGCTATGGTTTTCATATTGGACCAGGTGCAAATATTGCTTTTTCTGGTTCAAGTATTATGCTGCAAGATGCTTCTAAATTAACAATGGATGCTACATCCAAGGTTTATTTTTTAGCACCCATTACAGTTACTACAGGAGATATTAATTTAGCAGGAGGCGTAGCGTTTACAAACGGAGTAAGTCAGACCGTTTCCAATTTTAATATGAATGTAAAAGATTTAACTATTGGAGCAAATTTAACCATAAGTCCAAACAAAAGATTAACAGTAAATGGCACACTTCTCAATAATGGAAGCAGCAATAGTTTAATACTTGAATCTTCTGCTTTGGGTACGGCATCTCTGCTACATAGTACAGCAGGAGTGCAAGCTACCGTAAAACGATACATCCCCAATACAAACGGTGAAAATGAATTTCATATGTTGTCATCTCCAGTTGCTGCACAAGCCATATCACCCGATTTTAATATTTCAGATGGATTTTATTTATGGAATGAACCTACAAGTGAATGGATAGAATTTGCGAATGAAAATTTTACATTTGCAAATGGAGGCACTAACAACTTTGTGCCGGGCAGAGGTTATGCAGTATCCTATCCTGCAGAAGTTACAAAAACCTTTACAGGTGATTTGAATCAGGGAACTGTAAGCATACCCTTATCAGTATCACCTACCGGAATAAATAAAACATGGAATTATGTGGGCAACCCATACCCTTCGGCTATAAATTGGGACGCAAGCGGATTTTCACGAAACGCCCTCGAAAATGCAGTTACTAATGAAGCTGCAATGTGGGTTTGGAATGATGTAGCTCAACAATACGGAGTATATATTAATAATTCAAATACTACCTTACATAATGTTACAAAAAACATAGCCATCGGACAAGGCTTTTGGGTAAAAGCTGCAACTGGCGGTAGTTTTACTATGACAAACAATGTCCGACAACATGCCGATCAAGCCTATTTAAAGTCTAATAATAACAGCCCCAACACACTCTTTGCAACTATTGTTTGCGAAACAAATAATTATAACGATGAGCTGATAATTACATTTGGCAAAACAAGTGATCAGGGTGGAGCCGAAAAACTAATGAGTCCCAATACGAATGTTCCAAGTTTGTATTCAATAAAACACAATGAAAACTGGTGCATCAACTATTTAACCAATACTGACGAACACGCTAT
>CAZUCB010000262.1:0-1753 GCA_964618755.1 uncultured Bacteroides sp.
GATATCAGTCATCATACTTCCGATTCGGTAGATTTATACCTGGATCAGACATGGGATTATGTAATTACCGTTTGCGGAGGTGCCAACGAAAGTTGTCCGGCTTTTATAGGAAAAGTGAAACACCGTCTGCATATTGGTTTTGACGATCCATCGCATATAACTGGTTCTGATGAATTTATACATAGTGAGTTTATCAGGGTTCGTGACGAAATTAAAGAAGGATTTTATAATTTCTATTTGTCAATCAAATAAAATATAGAAACTTCATTATAACCCTAAGGGTTGACTCTCTGAATTTTAAATTTGGAATGTATTTTATTAACCCTTAGGGTGAAAACAGCTTAGGTTTGAAATAAAAGAAGGATTTTATAAGTTTTTATCGAGAAAATCAAAGAATAAAAAATGGAAAAACAGAAAATAAATCTAAAAGACCTCGTTAAGGAGAAATATGGTGAAATAGCCAATCAGAGCAAAGCTGCAAATGAAACTTCATGTTGTGGTGCTGGCTCCTCATGTTGTGGTGTGGATTACACCATTTTCAGCGAAAGCTATGATGAACTACAGGGCTATAATCCCGATGCCGATTTGGGTTTGGGTTGCGGATTACCAACTGAATTTGCAGGGATAAAACAATCGGATATCGTTCTCGATTTGGGTTCGGGTGCCGGAAATGATTGCTTTGTAGCCCGCAAACTTGTTGGAGATAAAGGTTTTGTTTATGGCTTGGATTTTACAGACGAAATGATAAACAAAGCCAATTCAAATAAACAGAAACTGGGATTGTCAAATCTGGAATTTATAAAAGGTGATATTGAAGAAATGCCTTTTGAGAGCGATAAATTTGATGTAATTATCTCAAATTGCGTATTAAACCTGGTTCCTGATAAGCAAAAAGCCTTTGCAGAAATGCATCGTGTATTGAAATCAGGGGCTCACTTTTGTGTGTCGGATGTGGTTATTAAAGGTGTATTACCCACCAGATTACAACAGGATGCCGAAATGTACGCCGGTTGTGTATCGGGTGCCATTGCTATAGACGAATACCTGGAAATTATCCGGAAAAATAATTTCAGGGATATTATTATTCACAAACAGAAAGTAATTGATATTCCGAATGATATACTTGCAAAGTATATGAATAATGAAGAAATCAAGGATTTCAACAGCGGCAAAACCGGAATTTTCAGTATTACTGTTAGTGCAAAAAAATACATATAAATTTTCAAATTAATTCATTTTCAAATTATTAAATTATGCCATCAAATAAACGATTAAATTTTTTAGACCGCTATCTGACCTTATGGATATTTCTGGCTATGGCGGTAGGTGTTTTGTCGGGTTATTTTTTTCCTGCCATTGCACAGTTTTGGGAATCCTTGAAATCATCTCCCGAAAGCACAACCAATATTCCGATTGCCATCGGACTTATTGTAATGATGTATCCACCATTGGCAAAGGTAAAGTATGAAGAATTGGGCGATGTGTTCCGCAATTGGAAGGTTTTAACTTTATCGCTGGTGCAAAACTGGCTGATTGGGCCTGTGCTGATGTTTGCATTGGCTATTGCTTTCTTTAAACTTTTTCCGGGCGAAAACAATGCCAACCTGCCTTATATGTATGGCATTATTATGATCGGACTGGCACGTTGCATTGCCATGGTAATTGTATGGAACGACCTCGCAAAGGGCGACACCCAATATGCTGCCGGTTTGGTTGCTTTTAATTCCATCTTTCAGGTATTGTTCTTTTCGGT
>CAZUCB010000263.1:0-1740 GCA_964618755.1 uncultured Bacteroides sp.
GGCTGAATTACAAAATCTCCTTCATCGAGGGTAGGTACAAATTCGCCCCCAATACGTGTAAACATCACTCCGGTAAGTATTAACGAAACAATAGCTGCTCCAAGCACTATACGCTTATGACCACATGACCATTTAATAACCGGGTAGTAAGATTGATGGACTTTTTCCATAATCCAATCGGAAACATTACGTTTTTTTGTTTTATTAGGTCTTAAAAAAAGTGAAGATGCAACTGGCAACCAAGTAAGTCCTAAAATCATTGCTCCAATAATGGCAAACGAAAACGAAAGAGCCATTGGACGAAACATTTTACCTTCGACACCGCTTAATGATAAAATAGGAATGAAAACGATAAGAATGATGACTTGCCCAAAAATGGCTGATTGCATCATTTTTGAAGCTCCAGAAATAGAAATGCTATCCATCAAAGTTTGTCGTTTATCTCCTTGTAAGGCCAAAATTTCAGTTTTTTGCAAGCCCATTCGTATAACAATAAATTCTACAATGATAACCGCACCATCTATAATAATACCAAAATCGAGTGCTCCCAAACTCATTAGGTTGGCATCAATACCAAAAACAAACATCATTCCAATGGTAAACAGCAATGCTAAGGGTATCATTGAAGCAATAACCAATGCCGAGCGCAAGTTTCCCAAGAGCAAAACAACAATAAACAAAACGATAATAGCCCCAAGTATAAGATTCTCTACTACAGTAAACGAAGTTTTAGAAATAAGTTCGCTCCTTTCGAGGATGGGATTGATAAATACACCCTCAGGCAAATTTTTCTGAATTTCTTCTACCCTATTATGCACTTCATTTATAACAACTTTCGAATTGGCATTTTTCAGCATCATAATCTGACCAAGTACGGTTTCGCCTTTGCCATTAGCCGTAATTGCACCAAAACGGTTGGCAAAACCAAATTTCACATTTGCCAGATCTTTTATCAGAACGGCAGTGCCTGCATTATTTTTAACTACAATGTTTTCAATATCTTCTAAAGTTCTTGCTTGTCCATCACCTCTAATAAAATAGCTTTGATTTGTTTTTTCGATATAGGAGCCACCAGAAATGCCATTGTTGTTTTCGAGGGCATTAAAAACATCCATTAAACTAATATTCAAACTTTTAATCCTTGATGGAATAACTGCAACCTCATATTGTTTTAAATATCCACCCCAGCTATTTATTTCAACAACTCCATTTATCCCTGATAATCTTCTTTTTATAATCCAGTCCTGAATTGTTCTTAAATCCATTGGTGAATATTTATCCCTGTATTCGGGTTTTACGTCCACAATGTACTGGTAAATTTCACCTAAACCAGTGGTTATCGGTCCCATTCCCGGTGATCCATAAGCTTCAGGAATGTTAGCCGATGCAGTTTTAATTTTTTCAGCTATTAACTGACGGGGCAAATATGTACCCATACTTTCTTCAAAAACCACTGTAACCACCGAAATACCAAATTTCGATATAGAACGTATTTCCTTTACACCTGGCAGATTGGCCATTTCTATTTCAACAGGTGTTGTTATAAATTGCTCGATTTCCTGGGTAGATAGATTACCCGAAGTGGTAATTACCTGTATCTGATTATTTGTAATATCGGGTACTGCACCCACTGGAATTTTTATAACAGCATACAAACCAAAACCTGCAATAGTAAGTGTAAATAGTATAACTATCAGTTTGTTCTTTACGCTAAAATCAATTATCTTTTCTAACATGGCA
>CAZUCB010000264.1:0-1668 GCA_964618755.1 uncultured Bacteroides sp.
TGTTTTGTCTGTTCGTGTACTAACACATCGTTTAAAAATTAAAATTTAGATTAATTGTGTAATATAATGGATTAAAATTTATCATTTCTTTAAAATATTTTTTCTGAATATTGCTCTTTTGTCATCAAAAGCATTGGCAGATAATATCTGCTTGTATTGTAATTCATATCAACAATACTATTTCGATGGTATTCTTGATGGTTTTTATTCATTTACCCTGTTGAATGTCATACCAAGGGTTTTATTTATTGATATTATTGAATTCATTTTTATAATTCAGGTATTGCTTTTATATAAATAAGCAGAAGAAGGAAATAAATTCCTTCTTCTGCTATTATTATAAATTGTATAATACTAATTTCATACGTATTATTTTTAGTTTTTACAATTACCCGTCAAAACCAGCGTCTCACTCAATAGAGACACTGGTTTATTTGGGAAAAGTAGAATTTAGCGATTGCAAATTAATTTAATGGTCCTAACCATTTCATTATTTCCATTTTTCACGATAAGAGTAGCCATATAAACACCTGCAGGTAAACTTCCAGCATCCAATTTAAGGCTATGATTTCCTTTTAATTGTTGCTCGCTTACCAGTGATTTTACACGACTTCCTAAATAGTTATATATTTCAATACTTACATTTCCATCAAAAGGAAGTTCGTAATTAATTATCGTTGAACCATTAAATGGATTAGGACGATTGCTTAACGTAAGTGTATTTACATTGCTTTGTTCAGAAATACCAACTGCTGAAGCATTGATAACATCAACACTTAATACAGCATTGTTGATAACATTAAACTGAGCATCTGCCAATTCATTCAATGGATTGGAAGCCAACATTAATTGAATATTTTCACCATTAACAAAGGCTGCAGTTGTCTTAAGTTTTAGGGTTATCATTTCAGCTGCATTAGCCAAAGTAACAGGAGTTTGTGAGTTCCATCCTATTCTTAGTTCGTTGCCATTAACCGACCAATCGAGCTGTTCATTAGTTGCACTTAACAATACATCCTGTACTTCTACTAAATTAGCAGGGAAATTAAGGATTAATGAAATAGCACCTACACTGTTAGCATCTATTATATGAAGTGGCAAATCAAACGCCTGATTGTTGCTTATTTGCTTGTTGCCAGCATAGATAAGATTCAAGCTTGAACTTGCTGATTTTGCCAATGAAGGATTGAAACTACGGTTAAAATCACCCATACACAATCCATACATATTCTGCACTAAATCAGTATTTGCAAGCGTTACTGTTGGAGTGCTTTGTGCTACTAAAGTATTGCTATTTATTGTAGCTTCTCCTACTTTCCAGAAAATCCAGTTTGAAGAACTTTCAAAAGCAGTTCCGTTGACAAAATTCTGTTGAATTCTTTGTGCATCTAAAGAGTTGAGGAAATAGTTATTTCCTTTTACATCACCTGCATAAAATCTTCCATTCTCTATTGCATAAGGACTTACACCCCAAGCATTCACTTGACCTGCATCAGTAGTATTTACACTTCCTGCAGTAGGATGAGTTGATGTAGCTACAATTTCGTAATTATCAGGGCAAAGGTTGGTAAATTCATAAGCACCAGTGCCACTATTTACATCCATTTGAGCTACAAAAGAATGATCGGATTGTTTTTGTAATACTACGTGTATTAAATGAGTAAGTGG
>CAZUCB010000265.1:0-1656 GCA_964618755.1 uncultured Bacteroides sp.
GTTTTCGCCTTCTTTAATTGGAACGATAATCATAATGAATACCTCTTTCTTTTTTTAATTAATATAAATTTTAAATTGGGTGGCAAAATTATAAATAAGTTTTTAAATATCAAAACTTTATTTTTAAAATTATTTTGGAGCTTTTCTTAATAATTGCATTGCCATTAAACCAAACAAAAGAATAGGTATCCATACTGATAGAATTGCCGGTAAATTGCCTGAGGTAGCAAACACAGTCGATATTTTCATAAACAAGATAAATGAAAATGTTATTGCCAAACCAAAAGCTAAATTTAAACCAATACCTCCTCTTACTTTCCTTGAAGATAAGGAAACACCTATTAATGTGAGAACAATAGTAGCAAATGGATAGGAGATTCGCTGATATTTTTCTACTTCATAAAACTTAACCCTATCTGATCCACGTAGTTTTTCCTGAGCTATAAACTTGCGAAGCTGCAAATAATCCATTGTTTCAACATCTTTGTTCTCCTTAGTAAAATCAGATGGGTGAATATTCATATTAATTTCCATTTTTTCACCTTTCGTAAACGATTCATTTACTCCATTAATTAAGCGAACTATGTAATTTCTGACTAACCATTTTCCACCTAAACTGTCCCAGCTTATCTGATCTGCAGTTAATTTGTAATATAAGCCCGTTTCATTAATTTTTTCAATAGAAAACCGATAGCCTGTATTGCTGTTATTATCATACCCTTCCAAATAAATGTAAGTGCCTTTTTCAACCTGAAGGTGGAAATTTGTTTTACTAGATATGTTATTACTTTTAATGAATTTTTTTTCGAAAGCCAGTCGGTGTACATTTACATTTGGAATCAAGAAATTTGCTAAATAAAAAGTCATTAAACCAATTACAACTGCTGATAATATATAAGGTAATAAAAATCTCTTGAAGCTTATACCCGCGTTCAAAATGGCAACTATTTCGGTATTAGCAGCCATTTTGGAAGTAAAAAAAATTACTGCCACAAAAGTAAACAATGGGCTAAATAGATTAACAAAGTAAGGTATGAAATTAAGATAGTAATTAAAGATAATTTCATGTATTGGCGCTTTTTTTTCAATAAAATCATCTATTTTTTCTGATATATCAAAAATAACAACAACAATAATTATTAATGCAATGGCATAGAAAAAAGTGCCTAAAAATTTGCGAATAATGTATATATCAAGTTTCTTTAACATTTAAAGATATTTTTAATTACAGACGAGTTGTTAGTTGTTTTACCATTTTATTTTTCCATTCAGCAAAATTGCCTTCCAATATTTTTTTACGGGCTTCGCCTACCAACCACAAATAAAAATTCAAATTATGAACACTTGCTATCATAGCAGCCAGCATTTCCTGAGCTTGAAATAAATGTCGCAAATAAGCTCTTGTATATTGACTATCAACATAACTCATGCCATTAGGGTCAACAGGAGAAAAATCATTTTTCCATTTCTCGTTTTTAATATTGATAATCCCTTGGCTGGTAAATAACATTCCATTGCGTGCATTGCGTGTTGGCATTACACAGTCCATCATGTCAATACCTAACGCAATACTTTCTAAAATATTGGCTGGCGTCCCCACTCCCATCAAATATCGTGGTTTATCTTCGGGCAAAATACTACAAACCAATTCGGTAA
>CAZUCB010000266.1:0-1634 GCA_964618755.1 uncultured Bacteroides sp.
AACATCAGCTTAATATCATCCATGAAGAAAACAGGCAAAGAAGAAAAATCCATCTGACTGAGCATAGGTGAATTGATAGCCACATCGTTCCACATTACGGGCGTATGCGAGGCAGATGTCCCTCTGAAAGAAGCGGTTGATAAACCACCCTGGCCGTAGGTTTTCATAAAAACCGAAGTATGAGCCGATAATAAGTCCGACAATGATGCACCAATCTGTTTCTGCAAAACCAAAGAATCTATTTTACTGGTTTTTAATCCCTGAAGTGGATTTAATCGTTTTTCGGTAACTGTTATTCCTTCAATCATCAAAGTATCTTTTAATTTTTGGCAATACCCCTCTTCTGTAATCATAACTAACAGAAGTTTAAGAAGTATAAACCCAAAAATTAAACGGTATTTCATTTTTTTATTATTTATATCTGCCAGATTTCTAATAAATTTCCTTCAACAGACTTGCAAGTTTATCGCAATATATTTGCTTTAAATCTGGCAGATTTTCTTGCTTCTTTCACTTTTCAAATCTGGCAGATTTTTTTAGCAACTTAATCAATAATTGCATCCATAAAATTCTGCATATCATTGTCTTTATTATGAAAATCTATAAATTCTTCTTTATTGATAAATTGATTTAAAATGTAATTCTTTGGAAGATTTGATTTTCTTTCTTCTAATATTTTTGAATAAGAACTCCATGGATAATCTTTGTAATCAACATCATATCCATGAAAAATCATATTTCTATGAATGTAATACATTACATTTTTATAATAATAACTATTCATTACCCATTTTCTTTTAAATGGTTTTTCAAACAGACTTCCATGTCTTTCACGCATTTTATTAATTGACTTTGCGTATGATATAAAAAAGAACTGAAATTGTTTACTTATTATTACTTCAACTGAACTATCAAGATAGTTTTTTAATTTATTATGTTCTCTTTTAAATTTAATAGCCTCCTTGATTTCATTTTCACTTTTTATTTCTACGAGCAAGTGAAAGTGATTACTTAACAAACAAAACGCATGAATTATCAGTAAATCAGAAAAATAATCATTTAATTTAACCAAAAAGAATTTATAATTATCAGCATTAAAGAAAATAAGTTCTCCATTATTACCACGATTATAAATATGATAAACCTTCTCTGCTTCTAATGCAACAGTATATTTTGTTTTCATCGCTTTTAATACTAATACTTCTTTCTAAATCTGCCAGATTTTTCATTTGTTTTTTACTCCCAAATTGCAAATTTACAACAATTTATTTGCTTTAAATCTGGCAGATTTTTAATTACTTAACTATTTCAATTACATCATTCCCTTGTTTTTCTGTTTTCTTTTCCAGATTCAGGCTGATATTTACACCTGCCCTTAACCATCTGCCCGGCATTTGTATATTGCCAATATCCTGATACTTTTTGTCGAAAAGATTGGCTGCTTCCATAAAGCAACTCCAATCATTTCCTTGATAAGTTAAACGGGCATCAATAGTTATAAATTTTGGATAAGCAGTTTCATTATTGGTTGTTATATCGGTATAAGTTCCCATTCTTTCCTGATAACACAAAGCCCAATCAGCTTTTAATCGTTTGTAAATGCGATGCTCCAGATTGGCTGTAAATTTATGTTT
>CAZUCB010000267.1:0-1626 GCA_964618755.1 uncultured Bacteroides sp.
ACGATATTGGCAGCCTGCTATTTGGGCTTCATTCAGGGTATCTGAGCAGTTACTATTAGTTAAAGATTATAAAATTCAAGCAAAAATGATGGGATGTGATTTACACAATCCAAGAACAACTGGTAAAGTACAGAGTGATTGGAATGCAAACGGTGAAACAATCGATGCATATTTATACAGAGAAACTGATACTAATTTTTATGAAATTATGAGTCATAGTAAAAATAAAGGTAAAGGAATGGTTATGGATTATTCCAAAAATACAGCAACTAATAAGGAAATTGCTCATGGTTTTGATAATACTAATATTTTATTTAATGATGGTCATGTTAAAAATGCTAAAAATACTGCAAAAATAGGTGAAAATTTTACTGTTGATGCGGGTGTTCCTACTTTAGATATTATCTGGGAAAATACTGACAAGAAATTATAGTTTATATAGATATATTTATATATTAAAACTCTCCAAAATATGTTATGAGAGTCTTTAGTTGTTTATTAACATTTTTTTGTTTTATGATAATTTCTATAAATATTTCATATGCTGATATTTTGATTGATTCAAATAATTATTGTGATACTGCTGGTAGTTTAATTAATTCAATTAATACAAGATATTATTTTAATGTTGATTTTAATTTAGACTGTTCCGGTGTTTCAGGTCCAACTATTGCTGCTTCTGGAGTAACTTTAGATTGTGGTGGAAATTATATTAAATGTGGAGCTTCTTCTTCAAATTTTGCTCTTATTGTTTCTAATTCAGGAACAGTAATTAATAATTGTGATTTACAAAAAGGATTTAATGGTAAATACATTCAAATTGATTCTGGAACAACTGTAACTTTTGATGGATTAAGTTTTACAGCAAATTCAATAAATACTCCAATAACAAGCAATCAACAATTATCTGATGCATGTATTTGTTCTGAAGGAAACATTGGTTCTGGAGATACTACTTTTGGAACTTGTACTAAATGTGTTTTATCAATAAGTCCTTCTTCAATAACATGGGGTGCTGTCTCTGACTCAACTCCTCCAACCATATCATCTCAATCTTTTTCTCCGTCATCTCCATCTTCTAGTACATCAACAACATTAACTGCAACAGTAAGTGATGATACAGCAGTTGATAGTTGTAAATGGTCATTAGCAGATCAATCATATGCATTAATGGGAAACACCTGTACTGGAACAACATCAATATCTTGTGATGTAACAGGACTTACTGCTAACAGTGCAAACACAGTTTATGTAGCATGCTCTGATGGAACAAACGAACATAGCGCAGCAAATAATTACGAATATTCATACACTGTTGATACTACTGCTCCGACAACAACTTCAACTTTAAAGAACGCTGATAACTCAGATTATACTTCAGGAACTTTGACAAATCAAGATGTTACAGTAACATTAACTCCAAGCTGTGGATTATCTGGTTGTGCATGGACAAAATATTGTACAGGGACAGATTGTGTTATTGATAATGATAATGGAAATGTTTATTCAAGTCAAACATATTCTGCTTCAACAATTTATAGATTTAAATCAAAAGACAATGCTGGAAATATACAAGGAATATGGGTTGATTGCGCGCTTGCCGCGCAATAACCCCTCTTGAACTGG
>CAZUCB010000268.1:0-1585 GCA_964618755.1 uncultured Bacteroides sp.
AAAAAGTGATTGGGATAAATCTCAATCACTTTTTTATTAATTATCTCTAATGTATAAATTGATTAATTGATAATCAATTTTTTACTTATACTTTGTTCATTATTAGTAAATTTTACAAAATAGATTCCTGTTTTTAACATAGAAACGTCAATTGTTTCAGATTTAGTATTGTTTAAAAGCACTTGATTTATTATACTTTTGCCAGTAATATCGAAAATTTCGATATGAGCAGAACCTTCAAATCTATCAAAATTCAATGTAATTTTGTCAGATGCGGGATTTGGATGTAACTGGAATCTTGTATCGATACTTCTTATATTGCTAATTCCAGTTATGGTATGCTGATAACATGACGAATAAGAAACACAATTGTTTTTAGTAATTTTAACTCTATAATTTCCTGAAACTGTAGCTACATAAAAATAATTAGTAGCATTATTTATTGGCTGATTTGTTGTACAGTTATACCATTGATAGGAATCTGCTCCCTGAACAGCTTTTATACTATCGGCAACATTGATTATCATTGTATCAATCATTATCACATTTAAAACTTGTGCCAGAATACTATCGCAGTCAAGTTGTCTTTTAATATTTTTTTGATAAGTTCCTGCAACTTTCTTGTAAGAACCAAAAATCATTGTACTATCACCTTGACAGATTGTAATGGATGGAAGTAAAGTAGGAATTATTGTAGTACATGGATTTATAAAGTTAATGTTGCTACTTCCACGACTTTCATGTTGTGTCAATGTAAGTCCACTTCCATAAGCCCAAGCAATATTAATATTATTTGCATAGTAAGAAAAAACATAATCATTAGCATCAAATGTTGTTAAATTGCGATAAAAAGTAAAAGTTTTTCTACCTGAATTAGTTGAAGATGTAATAGACTGAAGATTTTGTGTTGATTGCAAATTAGGTGCTGCATGTTCAACCATTATATATTCACTAGGATTACCTCCATTCACATTACATAGTATGGTGTAGGATCCAGGTGACATGCTGGTTGTATTATAAGAGAATCCAAACCATTTGGTAGAGGGTCCTGTTACAACGAACTTTAAAATATTAAATGAGGAATCAACTGAAATAGAAATATCGAGCTGATTGCTCCCACTTCCTATGGTTTTTGTTCCAGTTACAAATTGCGATTTGGCTTTATTTACTGCAAATAAAGTAAAGAAAACCATTAATAAAACGAAAGTATATTTTGTTTTCATTTGTTTTGTTGTGTTAAATTACTAAAATAATTATTGTTAAGATATTAAAATCTATTAATTTTTATTTAAGTTTAACCAATATAATGTTTATGATATATTTATTACTGTCATGTCAATAGAAAAAAACATTTCATGATTGAACCTTATTATTAAAAATCGAATATTAAACAATCAAGGAATTGATTTTGTTTTCGTAATAAATTGTTATTTAAAAAATACAATTCTAGTCTCTTGATTATATATTTATATGCTTGCGGAGGCTTAGTCAAAAATTGGAGTAATTATAGTTAGTGATTATCAATAACCACCTCTTACAATATCTTCAGCCCAAAGAGTATTAGCTGAAAGATAATATTTGCTTA
>CAZUCB010000269.1:0-1570 GCA_964618755.1 uncultured Bacteroides sp.
GATGGAGGTAATAACTGGGTATTGTCAAATACAGGTATTAGCCCAACTACAATTGCAAGAAGATTTGCTTCATTTAATGGAAAAATATTTGCAACTACATCTAATACTGGAGTTATTATTTCTAGTGATAATGGAAGCACATGGATTCAACATAATACCGGAATAGGTGGTTTAGTGTCAGAACCATTATTGGTTGTTGAAAATGATTTATTTGTTGGTGTTAATCAGCAGGTGTATAAATACGATGTTGGAAATCAAAACTGGGTTAATAAAAGTAATGGACTTCCTAATAACAGCGTTGGATCCTTGACTTTCATAAAAGATAACTTGCAAAATATAACATTGTTTGAAGGGAATGCTAATAGTAATGATGTCTCAAAGTCGATTAATGGAGGTGATAACTGGATTATAGCAGATAATGGGTTGCCAAACGTTGGCGTTTGGTCTCTTTTGGGAATTAGTACAAATGTTTTTGCTGGAAATGATTACGGTGTTTATCAAACTACAGATCAAGGAGCAAATTGGACTGACATATCAGCATTTAATGGTGCCAGCCCTGCAAAATTTCTTACTAAAAGTTCTACTGATTTGTATGTTATTCAGGGTGCAAAATTATGGAAGAAAAGTCTATCTTCTCTAGGTATAACAGGAATAAGTGATTTAATTAATAGTCAAGAAATAAATATTTTTCCAAATCCTGTTAAAGATAGAATTTTCTTAAATAGCAAATTTCAGAACGTTGATTATGAAATTATAAATGCATCTGGACTTAAGGTTTTATCGGGAAAATTAAATAGCGAATCGATTGATGTAAATAGTTTAAGTAAAGGACTGTATTTAATTATCTTTACGACATCAGACAATAAGAAAATACATAGTAAAATCATAAAAAAGTAAAAATAATCACATAAGATTTAGTCATATTGCCAGAATTCTATACTGTAATACATTTAATAACATTTTGGTCAAAATAAATAGATATAGAGTGTAATTTTCGTTTTTAATTTATGATATAATTCGCAAAGTTGAAAAATGTAAAAATCATATAATTTAAATTCTTTCTTTTAAGCATTGCTAATAAGATTTCATTATATTTGTATCCACAAAAACAGCTCGCTATGTCAGGTATTAAAATAATGTTGATTGACGACCATCAAATTGTTAGAGATGGTATAAAAGTTTTGCTCGAAAGTTTGGAAAATGTGGAAGTAATTGGCGAAGCATCTAATGTAGCAGAGTTATTGGAAAAATTAAAAGACGTACAACCAGATATTATAGTAACCGATATTTCGATGCCTGATATTTCTGGTATAGAGCTTACTAAGATAATAAACGAAGATAAAAAGTACGCGAATATTAAGATTTTAATACTCTCGATGTACACCAACGAGGATTTTGTTTTTAATGCGATAAAAGCAGGAGCCAAAGGTTATTTGCCCAAGAATACTACCCGCAAAGAATTATTTGAAGCTGTAAATACTATTTATAATGGCGATGAATATTTTAGCGAATCAATTTCAAATATTATTCTTAAAAGCTATATCAAGAAAGTAAAATCGGACGAAAATGG
>CAZUCB010000270.1:0-1563 GCA_964618755.1 uncultured Bacteroides sp.
AAACAGATTTACATAATGTTATAATAAATACTGAAATGCAGGAACTACCTTGATCTCATATTTGTCCTCTTTTAAAATGTCAGCATTGGAGAATGTTACAATGGTTGCACTGGTAATGTTGAAAAAATTCATCGCCTTTAGCAATCCGTTTTTTTCCCTATTTAGGTTGTCTGGAGTAAGTTCATAACAAACCTGAACTAATTCAACAACCTTACTGTTTTTTACTGCAACAAAATCGCATTCGCCTTTTTCGTCAAAATAGTATAGTTCATCAAATCTTTTTCGAAGGTGCAGGAAAACCAGATTTTCAAGTTTACGTCCAAGGTCTTCGGTTAAAGTGTTTGAAACAACATTTACCAAGCCTAAATCAATTGCATAAACTTTTCGTGGATTGATCAATTGCGCCTTTGCAGAGTAGCTGAACATTGGCAGAAAACTAATTAAATAGGAAAGCTCCAAGTGTGAAAACCAGCTTAAAATGGTGCTTGTGGCACCTATTGATAGTGGCTGTTTGAGTTTTGTTGCTGTAACCCGATTTCCAATATTGGAATACAAGTAAGAGGCTAAGCGATACAAGCTTTTGACATCTTTTATTCCATAACGCGCTACAATATCCCTATTGAGTATATCTTCAAAAAGGGTAACTAATTGATCTTCATCCCCATTTTTTAAATATTCTGGAAACCCACCTAACCGAACATAGGTTTCAAAACTTTCTTTAGTTGGGGACAATGCTCTGAAATTTAAAAATTCACGGAATGAAAATGGGAATAACTCCTGTGAAATGTGACGTCCGGTAAGTCTTGTACCTAATTCTTTGCTTAATAATGAAGCGTTTGAACCAGTGATCACTACCTTAAAGCCTTCATCAAGCTTTTGTCGGACATACATTTCCCAACCTTCTACCAGTTGCAATTCATCAAAAAATAGGATTGTTGCTTCTTGCCTGCTAATTATATTGTCTAACCTTGAGAAATCCAAAAGTGAAAATTCGTACAATTGAGGAGTATCGAAATTGAGAAATAAAACTGTCTCATTGTCCAAACTTTTTAACATCTGCAACAATAAGGTGCTTTTCCCGCATCTCCTGACACCGGAAATAACCAATGCGTGTGAAGAGAGGCTCTTGGTCGCAGGAACCAATTCCCGCTGCAACCCCGGATCTTTTATAGATAAGCGGTGCTTTTGCAGTGCTATCAAATGTTCTAATGTACTTTCAAGTATCATATACCTAATTTGTTTGCTGCAAAAATACAATAATGTATTCTACAATCAAACAATATTGTATTCTACAAAAATACTAATATTGGGTTTGTGGTTTTATTAAACAGAAAGCGCAAATTGTACAACTGCGCCTTCTGTAAATGATCTCTCAGAGAATATGATAGAGATTTTAATTCGGATTAATAATGAGATGCGGCACCTGCACCAGAAGGTTATTTCATTGAAATATCCATTGAGATATCCTTATCGACAGGAATTAGGCGCAGCACGCTTGATTAGCGATTTGATTGCAGAAGCACAAAGTATTCCGGATAGGCGGATGATAACCTTTACTCAGCA
>CAZUCB010000271.1:0-1523 GCA_964618755.1 uncultured Bacteroides sp.
CAACCAATCCAGCAACCATCAGGCACACCTTGTGTAAAATAACTTTTCCAAACTTCCGAATTTATTTTATAAGCATCAGGATGTTTTCCGAATTTGAAATTATGAGTAGGTAATAAATCATAAGCATCCATAATTTCAACTAAATGTGCAGTACCTTTCGAACGCATTTCGCATTGTGAATCGTCAAGTTCGCGCATTTCTTTATTAAATTTGCGACCACGTTCCATGATAGCTTCAAGGTTAACAACATTGTTTAGGTTACCTTTAATACCACCAACTTTACATACCATTGCCAGTATTTTTTTCTGACGGAAAATAGTTCCCAAACCACCACGACCTGCTTGTTTCAAACGAACTACTTTACGTTTCATATCATAGAAAGTAAAGTTCAGCATTCCGATTAACGAATTGGCAGCAGCTTTACCGCTTGATACTACAGCAACATTGTATTTGTCCTTTTCAGTATCAGCAAACATTTCGTGTAATTCTTCGCCCAATAAATGGCTATCATAAGATAAACCTTCAGGAGCTTCAAAAATCTCAACTACTCCGTCGATACCATTGATAAAAACAATTACTTCTTTTTCGGAAATACCTTGTAATTCTACAGCATCGAATCCTGAGAATTTTGAATAAGGACCAAAAAAACCACCTACATTGCTATCCATAATTGAATCGGTTTGAGGAGATATACCCACTACAATAGATTTCCCTGTACCCGAATATTGTGTAATACCGCAAATAGGTCCACCGGCAATAACGACTTCGTTTTCCGGATCGTTCCATTTAGTTTCAGGAAGCGTTGCATCCCAAAGCAGTTTTAAACCAAATCCTTTGCCACCAATGAACTTATCTTTCATTTCCTGACTAACTGGTTTTTCCTTAATGATATTTTCACCGACATTTACATACAACGTTCTGTTGTTGTATCCCTTTTCGACAGGAGCCAGCTGATACTTGTAAGAGGCTATAATCTTGCGATTAGCCTTGATTTCGTGAAGATTCATAAATATATATTATTGTTGTTTGTTATTTGAAAAACAAGACTACAAACCTACATATTTTTTTTGAAATTAGAGCTGTGTTTTTGAAAATAATTCATACTTGTTTTTAAGCATGAAGTCAGAAGATCGAAGTCGGAAGAATGAGTAAATTGAATGTATCAAAAGCTCTTGATTCCTTTTTTATTTTTCTTTTAACCATTTTACAGCTTCTTCAAGACTACGATCCCCATTATACATATAATCGTATATTACAACATCCGGTATTATTTGACCATAGTATTTTTTCATATTTCTATCAGCTACAATACGGGTTGCTAAGTTTAATAACGATCCGTCAGATAAAATAAAAACATCATTATCTGTTGTATAACCACCTGTAGCAGACCCGAAAAGTTTTACATTATTTTTGCCAATAAATGATATTGCTGTAAATTCTCCTGCACTATTTGTGTTGTTATCTATTAATACTGCAATTTTAGCATTTCTGTTTTTAATAACATAGGGATTGGAAACAGTTAC